>JAUZPB010000027.1 GCA_030706145.1 Bacteroidota bacterium | reverse complement strand
GCATACTCTTTTTCTTCCATCCATCTGGTTAATCCTTCTAACATCTGTGAGATCCTTCCACTTCCATGCCTTAGCAGTTCTGAGCACATCATAGCTACATCACCGCCGGCCATCATGACCTTAATTACATCTTCATAGTCATGAACACCACTTGTAGCAGCCATACTGGCTTTGATCCTGCCGTAAAGAATTGAGATCCACCTTAATGGCAATCTTAATTCCCATGGTGAACTTAGAGAAAGATTTGGAACTACTTCAAGGCTGTCTAAATCAATATCTGGCTGGTAAAAACGGTTGAACATAACAAGAGCATCTGCACCTGCATCATCAAGCTTCTTTGCCAGATTTGCCATAGATGAAAAATATGGACTTAGCTTTACTGCGACTGGAATTTTAATGTTCTCTTTTACGGCTTTTAGGTTATTAACATATATCTGTTCTACCTGTGAGCCCGAAAGGTTTAGATCTGTTGGTATGTAATAGACATTTAATTCAAGAGCATCGGCGCCAGCTTCTTCTATATCTTTTGCAAATTTCATCCATCCGCCGACACTAACACCATTTAGGCTGCCAATAATTGGAATATCTACTGCACTCTTGAGTTTGTTGATATGATTAAGATACTCTTCTGGTCCGAGCTTGAACTGTTCAGGCTTCGGAAAGTAGCTTAAGGCTTCTGCAAAGCTATCTGCAGTTTGTGTTAAGTAAAAGTCCAATGCATTAGCTTCATGAGTTATCTGTTCTTCAAATAATGAATATACGACAACAGCACTTGCTCCTGCATCTTCTAAAGATTTTACGCTATCCAGAGTCTCCGAAAGAGGTGATGCCGATGGGACAAAAGGGTTCTTTAGTTTTAAACCCATATAAGTTGTTGTTAAATCCATAGTATTCTCACTGTTTATTAATAAATAGTTTAATTACCTAGTTTCATAGTATCTAAAATAATGCAAAGGGCTTATATAAAATGCAGGCGTTTCTTTATTAAAAAAAACGCCTGTCTAAAACAATGTGTAAGAACTTTATTTAATTATGATTTACTTAGCTTCTTCTTCTTTTCCCTTTTCAGGTGCTATTGAAGCCATATTCTCATAATATTTCCATTTCTTTTCAACTTCTTTCTGTGCCAAAGCTAAAAGCATCTTGGACTGTTCAGGATTTGATTTCTTGAGCATGGTATATCTTGTTTCGTTATATGCATACTCTTCAACCTTGATCTTTGGTGCTTTTGAGTCGAGCTTAAATGGATTCTTTCCTTCAGCAGCAAGCTCAGGATTATACCTGAATAATGGCCAGTGTCCTGACTCAACTGCATTCTTCTGGCAATCAAGACCCTTTGACATATCTATACCGTGTGCTATACAGTGTGAATATGCAATGATCAATGATGGACCATTGTAAGCTTCTGCTTCAAGGAATGTTTTGATAGTATGAAGGTCATTTGCTCCTAAAGCAACCTTTCCAACATAAACATTACCATAACTCATAGCCATTAAAGCAAGATCCTTCTTTGCTGTTGGCTTACCGCTAGCAGCAAATTTAGCAACAGCTCCAAGTGAAGTTGACTTTGACATCTGTCCGCCAGTATTTGAATAGACTTCTGTATCCAGAACAAGAATATTGACATTCTTGCCACTGGCAATTACATGGTCCAAACCGCCGTAACCAATGTCATAAGCCCATCCGTCACCGCCCATGATCCATACAGACTTCTTAACAAGATAATCAGCAACTGCAAGCAAACTCTTTGCTTCAATTGAATCATTTCCCTGAAGTTTCTCTTTCAGTTTTTCAACTCTTTCTCTCTGGTTATAAATACCTGTCTCATCTGACTGATCGGCATTTAACAACTCGTTAACTAGATCCTGACCAATTACATCAGAAAGTGTAACAAGTAATTCTTTAGCAAACTGATTGTGTTTATCAACAGCAAGCTTCATACCTAATCCAAACTCTGCATTGTCTTCAAACAATGAGTTTGACCATGCTGGACCACGTCCTTCTGGATTCTGTGACCATGGAGTTGTAGGTAGATTGCCACCATAAATTGAAGAACAGCCTGTTGCATTTGCTACGACCATTCTATCACCAAAAAGCTGTGAAACTAACTTAACATATGGAGTTTCACCGCATCCTGTACATGCACCTGAGAACTCAAAGAGTGGCTGCAAAAGCTGGCTGCCTTTTACTGTTCCAACATTAGCTTTGCGTCTGTCATACTCTGGAAGATTTACAAAGAAATCCCAGTTTGGTATTTCTGTCTCTCTTAATGGGATCTGTGCTGCCATATTAAGAGCTTTCAGTTTTACTTCCTTCTTATTCTTTACTGGGCAGACTTCATAGCATAACTGGCATCCTGTACAATCTTCAACTGATACCTGTATTGTATAAGCTGAATTTTCTGGATATTCTTTGCCTTTTGCATCCATGTACTTAAATGTCTGTGGAGCATTAGCAAGTAATGCTTTATCATAAACTTTACTTCTAATAGCAGCATGAGGGCAAACCAGAGCACATTTACCGCACTGAATACAGATCTCGTTATCCCAAACCGGTACATCAAGAGCAATATTTCTCTTTTCCCACTTTGTTGTAGCTGTTGGGAAAGTTCCGTCAACTGGCATTTCGCTAACCTTTACGAAATCACCATTACCTTCCATAATCTTTGCAAGGACAGTCTTTACATATTCTGGAGCTTTGTCTGAAACTGCAGGTGGAATTGCAATTTCACTATCAGCGCAAGCCGGTACATCTATCTTATAAAGATGTGCTAATGTATGGTCAACAGCTTCAAAATTCTTTCTTACAATTTCATCGCCTTTCTTACCGTATGTCTTTTTGATCGATTTCTTGATCTGCTCAATTGCTTCGTCTTTAGGAAGAACTCCTGAAATTGCAAAGAAACATGTCTGCATGATAGTGTTTATTCTTGTACCCATGCCTGTCTTCTTTGCTACATCATAACCATCTATTACATAGAAGTTTAATTTCTTGTCAATTATCTGCTGCTGAACAACCTTTGGAAGTTTTGACCATACTTCTTCTTTTGGATATGGGCTGTTTAACAAAAGTGTTCCGTTTGGAATGATATATTGAAGTATGTCGAACTTCTCAAAGAAGTTAAACTGATGAACACCGATAAAGTTTGCTTTCTGAATAAGATAGCTTGACTTTATTGGTTTCTTTCCAAACCTTAAGTGTGAAACAGTAGTTGAACCGGATTTCTTTGAATCATATACAAAGTATCCCTGTGCATAATTCTCTGTCTCTTCACCGATAATCTTGATTGTATTTTTGTTAGCACCTACTGTACCATCAGCACCTAAACCGTAGAATAATGCGCGAATTACATCGTTGCCCTCTGTTGTAAAGTTTGGATCAACTTCAAGGCTTGTAAATGTAACATCATCTTCAATACCAACAGTAAAATGCTTCTTTGGATTGTCTTTCTTCAACTCATCATAAACTGCTTTTACCATTGCAGGTGTAAATTCTTTTGACGAGAGTCCATATCTTCCACCAATTATCTTTGGATATTTTGCATATGGCGCATTTTCTGATGACATAGCTTCATCAATTGCAGTAACTACATCCTGGTAAAGTGGTTCGCCAACACTACCTGACTCTTTTGTTCTATCCAAAACAGCAATTTTTTCTACATTCTTTGGTAAAGCTTCAATTAAATGCTTAATTGAGAAAGGTCTGAAAAGTCTGACTTTAACAACACCTATCTTCTCATCTGAATTCTTTGAGAGGTATTCAACTGTTTCTTCAACAGCGTCAGCACCTGATCCCATAATCACTATTACTCTTGTAGCATCTGGAGCTCCGTAATAGTCAAATAATTTATACTGTCTGCCTGTAAGACCAGCAAACTTATCCATCGCTTTCTGAACTATTTCCGGGCAAGCATCATAATATTTATTTCCAGCTTCTCTTCCCTGGAAACAAACATCAGGATTCTGGGCAGTGCCTCTTAAAACCGGTTTATCTGGTGTAAGAGCTCTTTTTCTGTGGGCTAATACCAGTTCATTATCTATCATTGCCTTTAAGTCTTCAACTGCAAGCTGCTCAATTTTCATTACTTCATGTGATGTCCTAAAGCCATCGAAGAAATGAACAAACGGAACTCTTGACTCAAGTGTTGCTGCCTGTGAAATAAGCGCAAAATCCATTACTTCCTGGACAGAGTTTGATCCTAGCATTGCAAAACCTGTCTGTCTTGTAGCCATTATATCGCTATGATCACCAAAGATTGATAATGCGGCATATGCTAGTGAACGTGCAGTTACGTGAAAAACAGTTGGAGTCAATTCACCAGCTATCTTATACATGTTCGGGATCATAAGCAATAATCCCTGTGATGCGGTGAATGTTGTTGTCAAAGCGCCATTTTGAAGAGCACCATGAACAGCACCTGCAGCACCTCCTTCACTTTGCATTTCTGTTACAGAAGGAACTGTTCCCCATATGTTCTTTTTACCCTTTGCTGAGAACTCATCTGAATGTTCCCCCATTGGTGACGAAGGTGTAATTGGATAAATAGCAATAACCTCATTGACTTGATGTGCCACATACGCTGCAGCTTCATTTCCGTCAATCGTTACTTTTTTTCTTTCCATTTTGTATATAACTCCAATATGATTTATTATATAAACAATACTTAAAACTCTAATAAAAACGAAGGCTGGATCGTTTTATCCGGTTAGCCCTACCTTGCCATTTTTCTTACTCAAATATTAAGCCATAGTTTGGTAGTTGCAAAAAAGCCTAAATTTCAATCTTAATTTACAGATTTTTATGAAAACTTTGTTGATCCTTTTACTTATTATTTGGAAAAATTAGACCAAAAATCTTAAAAATAATAATTTCTACTGCACAGATGTATAATTTTTACATAAACTTGCAATTCTTTGCTTTTTTGCCCTTCCATTTTGAACAAAAATTGAAAATTTTGGTCAAAGAAAATTACCTATTCCCACAAAAGTTATATTTTTTTTTGCGTCTAAATTCGGAATTGCTATATTATAATATGAGACACGTATGCCATATACCCAAAATAGTCAGAATATACTGCCAGAAAAAAACGAAGAGAAGTTATTTAAGGGGTTAGATTTTCATGAAATTTAATCTTATCAGATCTTAATTAGATCGGATCTTAAACAGAACGACACACAATTCGATATTACGTCTACAAAGGGCAATTTTAGTCAGGAAATTGAATTATATCGTTTTATTGAAAAAGTTGATTATTCTTCAGCTTTTGAATCGGGTAAGCATAATTGAATTTAGGAGGGTAAACCATGGAGCTATTTGGGCTAATAGTAGTATGGGTGGTTTCTTTGTATATAATTCGCCTTCACCTCGAATTACATGCTTATAGGAAATACCTTAATCAGCACAATGATATTTATGTACCATCTTACCAGGAAATCCTCAAGACTAATTCTTGGAATCTAAGATCCGCCTATTCTCTTCTTTCGCAATTAAAGAAGGAAACCAAACAAGCCGGACAAAAAATGACACCTGAATATAATAAGAAAAAGCTAATACCAAGTTCGGTTTATATAAAAGAATAATAGGAGTATATACTTTCTCTATATAGCTATATTTAGTAATTCGTAATTTTTACACTATGTATTTTGTCGATAGCCAAGTTTTGGTGAAATTGTTTATTTTTTGCCAATAATAATGCTTTTTTTCCCATTGTGGCCATAATTCATCCAAAGTAAGTTGATAATGAAACAAAAATGTTTTAGCTTAATATATTAACATTTTAATATTTCTCTTCAGGGCGCTCTCTAAGATTCATTGAGAAAATAATGAGACTTTTAATAAAGCTTAAAGCGACAAAAGAAAAAGAATTTATATATAATTACAATTCATCTTTATCTGAGGAAATCTCTAATTTACTCGGATTGGATTCTGATGGATTAAAGGACTTTTTATCACAGAAAAATTATAGATTTGCTGATAAACCGTTCAGACTATTTACATTTGCACTTCATTTCGAAAATGTCCTGCATAGATCTAATAAACTTTACTTAAGAAGCCATAACGCTTATCTTTATCTGTCCTTTCCTCTAATAGACCAGTATATCAAGGATAATGTACTTGAATCAATTAGAGCAAAAAGCGAAATAGCTATTAAAAGATGCCCAAATACTGTTTTTACAATTCAGAATCTCGAAGTTCTTCCTGATCCCATTTTCAACGATCAGATGGAATTTGATTTGCGCTCCCCTGTTATTATCTCAATTCGAAGAAAAATAAAAGATATCCCTACTAATTTTTACCTGACCTTTAAGGATAACCCTTATGATATAAGCAGGATCATTACAGAGGACCTTAAAAGAAAATATAGCCTTATTTATAACAAAGAGCTTCCAAATGCTATGGTAAAACTCGACTGGGATAGAAATTTCATCGAGGATAAATTAAGAAATAAGAAAAAACTTACAGCCAAACTTTCTATTGAAATAAACCATAGAAAAAGCATCGTTGTTGGCAATATTACTCCATTTAGATTACGTGGCAACAAAGAGCTTCTGCAAATCGGCTATGATACAGGATTTGGCTTTTTAAACTCTCTGGGTTTCGGCCTGGCTGACGCCAGATCTGGCAGTTGACCTTTTTCTTTAAGAATTCTTTGGTGACCTTATCTAAAAGGTAATTCTATTGCTCTGTTTTATATTCTTCTTTTGTCAAGTTCAATTTGACGCTTCTATATAATCATACTTCTCATAGTATACTACCTTTTTATATGGTACTTTTTGAGCTGTATGCTTTTTACTGTAGGCTTTTCTTCTGACCAACCTTTTACAACATATCAGATGATCTACTTTCTGGAAATAAATACCTTGATAAAAGTATAATTATTTGATAGACTAAATATTACTAAGGGATCAAAAAAATTAATGAGGCAACGTATGGCAAAAAATGTTTCAGTTTTTGGAATATATTCTTCCAAGAACATGATCGAAGAAGGAATAGATTCTCTAAGATTGGCAGGATTCAGGCACGAAGATATTTCAGTCTTATTACCAGAAAATATTAGTAACAAAGATGTAGGTTTTGAAAAAGGAACTAAAGCACCTGAAGGAGCCGCTACAGGAGCAGGAACTGGAGCTGTACTTGGCGGAGCCTTAGGCTGGCTTGCTGGCATTGGAGCTCTGGCTATTCCGGGAATTGGACCTTTTATTGCTGCCGGACCAATTGTAGCTGCTTTGGCTGGTCTGGGAGCTGGTGGAGCTATTGGCGGAATTACTGGAACTCTTATTGGCATGGGGATTCCTGAATATGAAGCAAAAAGATATGACGGCAGAATCAAAAGCGGCGGAATGCTAATTTCTATTCACTGCGATAATAGAGAATGGGCCCAGAAAGCTAAAGAAATCCTTGTCAATACAGGAGCTGATGAAATTTCCTCTACAAGCGAAGCTGAAGGTGACTTTAATAAAAGCGATAGACCAAACATTAAAAAAGATATTTCTCCAGGAAATTCCTGATGTTGAATTACCCAGTTAGAATTTGTTCTTTGTGAAAAACTTACTCACTGCTGAATTTCTTTTTTAATTAGTTCAGTCATAAAATTACTTGTTGAATCTTAAAGGAGGAGTTATATGTTTGGAAGACAAAACAGAACAAGAATGATAATTACTGGAGCTTTAATTGGCAGCGCTACAGGCAGTATACTTACTTTCCTGCTAACACCCAAAACTGGTAAAGAACTTAGAACTGATATAATGGACAATGTTGATACCTCGCTTACAAAAATTAAAGATACTACAGAGAAGTTCTACTCGAAGGTAAAAGACTCAACGGTCACGACTGTAAATCGCGTACAATCAGCCTTAAGTGCAGGCGTTAATACCTATAAAACCGAAAGTCAGCATATTAAAACGAGTAAAGAAATTCTGGAGGACACATTAAAGGGAGGCGGCAATAATACGCACGCTAATATTTAGGAATATCTAATATTTAAGAATATCTAATATTTAAGAAATATTGAATCTTCAGAAGATATTATTACATTTTCAAAATTTCTCAAATTCATTGAAGAAGAAAAAATGTGAGTCGCTCTTAAGCTTAATTAACTCTAGAGCGCAGCTCTACTTCAATGAATTTGAGAACTCTTATAAAGGGACCTTACATGTTTTTACTTTACATGTTTTTTATTTCTTTTATTATTTCTTCCCTGGTGCGCCCGGTTCTTTTCTGAATTCTTCCAAGGAGCTCATCATCTTTCCCTTCTTCATATCGAAGGTCATCATCTGTCAGGTTAGCATATTTTTGTTTTAATTTGCCTTTCAGTTGATTCCAGTTCCCTTTTATTTCCAGTCTATCCATACTACTCTAACCATCCTTTCTTTTGTTTTGTTTATTTCGAAGTTTTACCGCTTACATTGCGGTTTTCACGCTTTACTTCAGCGTAAACTCTGTCTTTTACTTCTTTCCACCACTGGGTCTTAACACGTTCATATTTGGATTTTTGATTATCTTCAAGAACATTTACTATTTTATCATTAGCAGAGTTATCTATATCTCTGAATTCAGACATATTTTCATTTCTTCTATTACTTCCAACAACATTGTCTGAGCGGTTCTCATTTCTTCTTCCGGTATTATCGGCTACTCTTACATTTTCATCTCTGCTGCCCATTGACTTCTGTCTAATATCAGCAACTGATTTTTGATAATCGACCAATGCATCCTGAATATCAGCTGCTTGTTGCAGGCTTAAATTTAACTTCTGCATCAGTTCTGTAGCCATCATTTTGGCATATGGCTCAAATCTGCGAGATAGGTCGTTATTATCTGATTTGTCTGCGTTGTCTTTTTTGGATTTTTTTGCATTGCCAACAGTGGCATTATCATCTTCTTCTTTATAGTTTACAAGATCCATAAAATCTTTTGAGTAAACCCTGTCTTTGATCTTTGCCCACCATTCTTTCTTTGAACTTATATATGAGGAAAGTTCATTTCCGCTTAATGCCTTTTCAATCTTATCATTTGCTTTTTTATCTGCATCCCTCAAATCATTTGTTAAGTCTTTCTTATTTCCCGAATTGTCTGCCATTGATCTGTCGTTCCATTTATCGGAAATATCCTTTTGGTAATCGACTAGTATATCCTGTACCTTTCCTGATTGATCTTTTGTCAAGTTTACTCTTTTTGACAATCTGGATGTAAGATCCCTTGCTACCTTTTTGTATGCATTATCCTTGTCCTTTGATTTGTCTTGTCCATATTCTGTTCCCTGAAGCATAAGGACAGAAAAAAATAGAGCAAAAAATAGACTGATTTTCCATTTCCCATTTACCGCTTTCATTTTGTACCTCTTTTTAATTTTAAGTAAAAGATTGGCCAAAAATCCTTAGTGTCATCTCCCGAAGTCTCCCAGGAATTAAAACAAATTGAATATTAAGGACAAATTTAACCCTGGTTACTTTTTCTTAGTATGCATTTATAATTTAATGTAAATATGATTACATAGTGTCAAAAGTCAAAAATTTGGCTTCATTTTTTACAATAAAAAATGTAGACTTTCACTTAGTATTGGGAAATAGATAAAAATAAAGGCTGAATTATGGAAAACCATTATTCAGCCTTTTTAAGTAGGATAAATAAAAAAGTAGCTTAGACTAATAAGTGTGCAATTCTTTTCTTAAAATAGTCTATCGTAATTTTTAGTCCTTCCTGACGGTCAACTTTAGGTGACCATCCAAGAATACTTTTTGCTCTTGTAATATCAGGCTGGCGTACCTTTGGATCATCTTCAGGCAGATCCTTATAGATAATCTTGCTTTTTGTAGCTGTATGCTTAATTACTTCTTCAGCAAATTGTTTAATTGTAATTTCGCTGGGATTTCCAATATTTACAGGATATATTTCATTTGACATCAAAAGGCGGAAAATCCCATCTACAAGGTCACTAACATAGCAGAAGCTCCTTGTCTGGCTTCCATCACCAAAAACCGTAATATCTTCACCCCTTAGAGCCTGACCAACAAAGGCTGGTAGTGCCCTTCCATCATCTAGCCTCATCCTTGGCCCATATGTATTAAAGATCCTAACGATCCTTGTCTCTACACCATGATAACGGTTATAAGCCATTGTTAAGGCTTCAGAAAATCTTTTAGCCTCATCATAAACTCCCCTGGGACCTATAGGATTTACATTTCCCCAATACTCTTCCTTCTGTGGATGAATTGTTGGATCTCCATAGACTTCAGATGTAGAAGCTATTAAAAACCTGGCTTTTTTCTCCTTTGCAAGTCCTAGTGCCTTATGTGTTCCAAGTGACCCTACTTTCAATGTCTGTATAGGCAGCTTAAGGTAGTCAATTGGGCTGGCTGGTGAAGCAAAATGAAGAATGTAATCCACTCTTCCAGGAATATGAATAAAATTTGTTACATCATGCTTAATATAGGTGAAATTTTCATTTCCAAATAAATGGGCTATATTATCAAGGTTGCCCGTGATTAGATTATCAACGCAGTAAACCTTCATTCCTTCTGCTAATAGTCTATCACATAAGTGAGATCCCAGAAAACCTGCTCCTCCTGTAACTACTGCTGTTGGTTTAAACATCCTCAACTCTCCAATTGTTGAAATTCTTACTTTATTTAAAATAAACAAAAAACCCAATAATATTAAATATTATTGGGTTTTGTATAAATTTATTTTTAAAATTTTTATTAGTAAACTTTATACCTTGGTTAGTTTCTTACTTCCCTTTTCACCATTATTCGGCCTTGAATAATAATAATAGTATTTGTAATAAGATCCATAACCACTTCTGTAACTGAAGTTATTTAATATTACTCCAATGAATGTATTTCTTTCATGTGTAAGCAGTTCCACTGATTTTTCCATAAGATCCAGTTCAGTTGTATTTGCAGAAACTACAAGCATACTTGCATCAACTAATCTCGACAGAATTTCTGAATCAGTAACAGCAATAATTGGAGGTGAATCCAGAAGAATAATATCGTATGTTTCTTTTAACTTCTTAATAAAGTCTTCTAACTGTGAAGAGCCTAAAATTTCAGATGGATTTGGTGGAATTGTTCCAGCTGTGACGTAGTGCAGATTATTTACCTCCGATTCACGTATAATTTCATCAAAGGTAACCTGACCAAATACATAATCTGTAAAGCCTGGATATCTATTCGTCTTAAATACATTATGCAATCTTGGCTTCCTCAAGTCGCAGTCAATAATGATTGTTTTCTTCCCAGCCTGTGCAAAACTACCGGCTAAATTTGTAGTAACTGTAGTCTTTCCTTCCTGTGGAGCTGAAGATGTAACGAGCAAAGTCCTGATAGCATCTTTATCAAATTTCGAAAACTGTACTCTTGTCCTTAAAGCCCTGAAAGCTTCACTTGGGATTGCATCAGGTTTTTTTGCCACAATAAATTCAAAGTCTTTATTGCCATTAACACCAAGACCTTCAATCTGCGGAATCCAGGCCAGAACATTGATGTTTTTCTTTTCAATATCTTCTGGAGTTTTGACTGTGTTATCAAAGTAGTTTCTTAAGAATGCAAAACCTACACCCATACACAGTCCTAAAACAAAACCTATAACAACAATAAGTGGTCTGTTTGGTTTAGATGGCTTTTCCGGTATACGTGCATTATCAACTATTAGTACATTTCCAGGTTGTGATTGTTCATTGATCTGTGCTTCCTGATACTTCTCTTCAACCAAAAGATATAACTTCTCAATGGCTGCCCTTTCGCGTTCCTTTCTTGCAAATTCTATTGTTGCCGATGGAAGCGAATTGAATTTCTTTTCGTAAGCTCCTACCATTGAAGATAGTTCCTGACTAGTAGATTTTGCTGACTGATTCCTTATCTCCTCTTCAATTATCTTCTGAGTCAATGCTTTTACTTCATCTGGGCTCGATGCTAATATACCAGCTTTATAGACAGATTTTTTCTGTTCAACCTGATCCTTCAAGGTTTTTATTTTTGAATCATAATCTGCAATAACATTTTTTGAGACTACAGTTTCTTTATCTGCCAAGGCTACAGCCTTTTGTATTTCAAGTTTTGCTATCTGTTCCTGTAATGCTTTAAGGTAAGGTTCAGTAACAAAACTTTCCAAATAATCAGCAAGCTTTGGGTCCTGCTTTTTTAATTCGTCTTTGTAATGAGCCAGATTTTTATTCGAAACAATTAAATCAATCTTTGCAGCATTTTTATCTGCATCAAATTTACTTAATTGATCTATCAAGGCTTTTGCCTGTTCATCAAGAGCAACAATGCCTCCGGCCTGCTGGTAACTCTTTAATGTTTCTTCAGCTTTACGCAAGCTCTCCTGCATTTCCTTGCGCTGTTCGAATAGAAAATCCTTTACTGTTGTAAGCTGCTCACGACTTATCTGCAAGTTAATATTTCTATATGCCTGAGCATATAGATTTACAATAAGAGCTGCTTCTGCAGGCGAAGGAGATTCAATTGTAATCTCAACTATATCAAGTCCTCTTTTTTGTTCAATAGATACAGATTTTCCCAGCACCTCGCAAATCGAGGATTCTTTCTTTATAGGTGAAGTAACTTCAGGATCTTTACCATAATCTTTATTTAAAATGAGATAAAAACCTTTCTTATAAGAAGACTTATTATATTCATCAGTCAGAGATTTTGCAACTTTCTCTCTAACCATCAAACTCTTAAGTATCTCAATTTCATTTGCAACAAATCTGTCGCTTCCAAAATCCTGCATATCCGGGATCAAAGGAGAGTTAAGTATACTGCCCTGTGGTTTTGAGACTTTTAGTATAGTTGTGGATTTATAAATATTGGGAGCTTTTATTGCATAAATTATTGAAACTAACAGTCCTGTCAATGTGATCAGTACTATTGGTATAATATTGTTTCTTACAAGATTTAAATAGTCCTTAAAAGAATTCGTCTCTGCTTCTTTTCTAACAAATTTGGAATTTTCCACGCGTTTAATCCTTATTTTCTTAATCCTAATATTAAAATCGTAACTGAAGTAACCGCAGATACTATAGAGAGAATCATTGTCAGATTATCCCTGAAATAATAACGCGGCGCACCTGGCACAACTAAAACATCACCAACAATTAGATTTGGAACCTTATCCTTATTAGATTTTAAGTTTTCTTCCCACAAAAGATCATTATAGCTGAATTTTATTAGACTCTGTGTTGAATCTTCTTTTACTCTGTATATTCTCAAGTCCTCCAAATGCGCTGCATCTGTTGGCCCACCGGCTAAAGAAAGCAGTTCTCTTGGATTTGTATAGCTAGGAACCAAATAGTATCCTGGGAATCTTACAAATCCCCAGACAGATACCTTAATATTGACAGCTTCAGGGTCAGAGTAATCATAAAACCCACCCGCAGTTTGTCTATATGGATTAAGATCGGCACCGATCTTTACATTACCTTGCTGGGAGAAAACCAGAGAGGATAATAGAATAGAAAAAAATGTAATCGATCGAAAAATATTTCTCATCAAAACAATCCTTCTGTTTGTAATAGGGTGACAAAAATTTGGACATAAATCTACTAAATAATGACTTCCGAATCAAAAGTAATTCAGGATAATCTTAGGGCAATTTTTTTTACTGAAAATAAACTTGCAAAAAATCCGATAATGGGCCCACTGGTAAATATTACAGTATAAAAAATGCAAAAATCACTATTTGCTATCGACAGTCTTAAACTATTATCAAATAGCATTATTATTACTCTGATAATAAGAAAGGATAACAGCGATGCTGTAAGTCCTATTAGGACTCCGTTTAACATGATTGGCAATCTTATGGTTGCTTTCTTTGCTCCTACGAGTTTCATTGTTTCCATCTCAATGCGCCTGGATTCAATGATCAGCTTATTGGTGCTATATACTATATAAAACGATACAATAATTAAAAAAATTGATGCTGCAAAAACATAAACCCTTAAGGATAAAAGTATATCCAGAAGCTTAAAGGCAGCCTCGCTCTGAAAAACTACGTCTTCTACTCCACTAAGCTGCTTTAGCTCTGAAGCTATCCTTCGGATTGTATTCTTCTCAATATATTCTTGTCTTAAAACAACTTCTACAGAAGCAGGAAGAGGATTATAATCTAAAACCTTCCTGAAATCTTCGCCTGTCTCTTGAATAAATTTCTCGTAGGCCTCTTCTTTATCTAAATATTTTATTTCCGAAAAATATCCCAGGGCTTTTAACCGGCCCAGGAAAGCTTCATGCGTCTGCATTGAATCTGAAGGACTTAAAAACAGATTTATTACAATCTTATCCTTTATTGATCTTTCAAGAGTATTCGAGGACTTAATTAAAGCAATTGAAGCAACAACCAGTATAACAGAAATGCAAGTGGTGATTAATGAAAGAGCAAAAGATAACTTTGCCCTTTTAATTGACTTAAAAACTTCTCTGAAATAAAATAAAATCATTGTATTTTTGTTTAATAATTAGATTCGTCAGTCCACCTGACAATCTGCCATTTCCCGGAATTTTTAGTAAGCAGCAGATTTACTTTTCCGTCAATCCTTTCAATTTCTGTCGGATTAAAAGTAATAGTTAAATTAAAACTTCTGACAATATTTGTCGAATCATTTGATATTAGGACTATGTTATTCCAAATAAGGTCCAACCTCTGAACATTGCGAAACAGTCCATAGGTAGCCTTCATCTCTTCATCCCTGCCCCAACTAACATCAAATCCTAAAGAATAATCTCTATATGCAAAATTAAAATTATTGCTGATTACCCCGCCATAGATTGTAGTATCCTTAAAAGTATAGGCATACTGCAGATTCTTAAATACTCCTTCGACATCCGACTGATCAGAAATCATAGTCGTACTGCTGCTAGTGGAATTATCCAGCGCAGGAGCAAAAGGATTTTTACAGCCTGTAAATATCAGGAGCAATAGACAGGGTAAAACTAAAGCTTTAATTTAGCCTCCCCTTCAATTCACTCCAGCTAGGGTATTTATCATCTTTTATATCCTGCCAGTTTGATATTACCCATTGATTACTCTGATCCTTTATGAAAAGGAAGTGCACATTGCCCTGGTAATATTTTGGCTTCTGATCATCAACAAATGGAACTGAAAGTGAATATGTTGCAGAATAAGATACGCTATCACCATAAAGACTTTTTTGTTCATTCTGAAAACTTAAGACTATCTGTGAATTCTGAGTTACCTGATTTACAAGATTATTAAAATATTGCCTCTCATCCTGCAATGTCCAGTTCAAAAGAAATGTAAATTTTGAGACCGACCCAGCCGACGGATAAAACTGAAATTTTTTTTCGGAAAAACAGGACATATAGTTTTCCAGAACCTTATCCTTGAAAGAATTTGAAAGATTCTGAAGCAAAATTTCAGGTGATGTTGCCGGAGTATAATTCGCTCTTGGAAGCTCGGGAGACTCCGGGTTCCTGCTGCTAAAAATATCGCATCCCACACATAAAAATGCAAGTAACACTAATAAAAATAGTGGTTTCATTTTTTTGCTATAATAATTAGGCGCGGAGAACTTTTTAATTCAAAATCATTTCCTGTGTAATCACCATATATTTTCGTAATACAGAATCCGGCATCTTCAAGTCCTGTAATTACTTCCTCTTTTCTGTAAAGTTTTACCGATTCATAGTAAACTTTATCTTTTCCCCCGTTGTGGATAAAAATATTCTTTTTTACCCTATTGTCTTCTATAAACCTCTGCTGAACAAAAGTCTTAGAATCTGTCTTTTCAACAGATTCTGCGACTAAATTTCTCTTAAGATACTCAATATTAAAATAATCAAAAACAAAATGCCCCCCCTTTTCTAAAAAAAAGTGAGCATCTTTAAATAATAAGAAATTCTCTTCATCTGTATCAAAGTAACCAAAACTAGTAAAGAGGTTAATGATAAGATCAAATTTCTTCTTTAGTGTAATATTTCTTACATCAGCATTAAAAAAGCCAATATCCAATCCGTTTTTTTCAGCTTTATGCTTTGCAATTCTAAGCAGATTAAAGCTAAGATCGAAAGCTGTTACATGGAAACCATTTTGCGCAAAAAAAATGGAATGTCTTCCTGCACCACATGCAATATCTAATACACTTTTTACTTTTGATGTATCTATATTCTTTAGAATTAGTTCAAAAAGTTTTCTGGCATCTTCTTCATTTCGATGTCTGTAAACCTCTAAATACTCATCAGCAGCAAACCAATCTTTAAACCATTCTGCCATAATCTAAATTATTATTCGTCCAAGTACTGCACGCCCAATTGTAGCTTCATCTGTAAATTCCAGATCTCCACCGACAGGAATACCCCGGGCAATTCTTGAGACTTTTATCTCCATAGGTTTTATTAGCTTAGCAATATATAAAGAAGTGGTTTCACCTTCTGTATCTGGATTCAGAGCTAAAATTACTTCTTTTATCTTTTCATTTTCCAAACGTTGCATCAGCTCTTTTATTTTGAGTGACTCAACACCTGTACCACTTAAAGGAGAAAGAACTCCTCCAAGTATGTGATATAAGCCATTATATTCATTAGTCTTTTCAATGGCCATAACATCATTTATATCTTCAACAACGCAGATGGTACTATGATCACGCTTTGGGTTTTTACAAACTTCACAAACTTCATCAACTGAAAGATTAAAGCAAATTCGGCAAAACCTCAATTTCGTCTTTAGATCACCTATGGCTCTGACAAGATTCTCAACATCCTTTGTGTTACTCTTCAAAAGATGCATTGCAAGTCTCTGCGCGGTCTTTCTCCCAACTGTGGGCAGTTTGCTCAATTCATCTATAGCTATTTGTAATGGCTCGGCTATTTGCACAAATCATACCTTTATTAAAATCCTGGAATATTCATTCCTGGAGGCAGCATTCCTTTTGTTACTTTTGACATCTCCTCTTCAGCCATTTTATTTGCTGAATCTAAGGCTTTATTTACTGCAGCAACTACAAGATCCTCCAGCATCTCTTTATCACCACCATTTATTACTTCTGCATCGATTTGCAAGGAAACCAGTTCCTTTTTACCATTTGCAGTGGCCTTTACCATTCCACCACCAGCTTCTTCAGTTACTGTTTTATTTCCTAATTCGCTTTGTACCTTCTCAAGCTCAGCCTGCATTTTCTGAACTTGTTTAAGCATTCCTTGCATTCCGCCTTTCATTTTTCCTCCTGACTACGACGACTGATTTGTTTATATAATATTAAAATACGAAATTACGCTATGAATTACTTAAAATTCAATAGAAATCATAAAAATGGCTGGAACTTTTCTTCAATTTTTGAATAAAACGGATAGAATTGTAATTTGACTTTGAGTACCTATTTCTATAATTTCGGACATATTAAACAATAATTTGTATTATAAATTGAAATGTAAGAAAAATATAATTCAGGATGAAAGCGGGGAAAAAATTTACCTCAACGCTGAGGATAATTCTTACATTATCGAATACAAGGACCAGGTTCATCTAGACGGTAAAAGAATTGTAAAGTTTAAAGAGCTAGGACAAAAGTTCGCTTTCATAAATTCATTTTTTTTTGATTATCTGAAGTCATATAATATACCAACGGGTTTTAAGAAATGTATCGACAATTCTGTCTACTTTCAAAATCATACCCGTTTCCCTTTTACAATCAGGGTTTTTAATATAGTCGATAAAAGAATTGCTAAACTCTTCGGAAAAAAAGAAGGAGAAGATCTTTCTATCCCTATTTTTGAATATCTCTATGGGAATGCTAAAGATAACTTGATAACAGAAAGTCATCTGATCTCTTTGGACATTTGTCCAATTGAAGAACTGAAGACCATGAAAAGAATTTGTTCAAAAGTCAATGCTGTACTAAAATCTTACTTTGAACGTAGAAATACAGTGTTAGCTGAGTTTAAATGCCTCTTCGGGAAAGATGAAGATAAAATTTTTGTTGTCGACAATTTTACCCCTAAAAGCCTTAAGGTCCTTTCTTCTACGCCGGATGCTAAATCAATTACTCCCTATAAATTCAAATCCCCGGTTGAATTTAGGGATTATGTGGAATTTATTTCTAGTTTAACAAAGAACTGATATCATGACAAAATACGGATATACTACAATTGGTGTTGTTACCATAATTGTGTTTGTTTTATGTGCTGTAGCTATATTATTTAACTCTAATAATATTCTTAGAATAGTATTGGTTATTTCTGGCTTGGTCCTACTTGCATTTACGCTTAATTTTTTCCGCGACCCAGATAGAAATCCGCCCCTAAAAGATAATGTAGTCGTATCCCCTGCCGATGGAAAGGTTGTTGTTATAAAGGAAATTTATGAGGATAAATACCTAAAAGATAAAGCATGGCAGGTTTCGATCTTTATGTCACCTTTGAATGTGCATGTAAACAGGTTCCCTGTCTCGGGTGAAGTTGAATATGTAAAGTATATTCCAGGAGAATATTTAATTGCAAGTAATGATAAGGCTTCTGAAAAAAATGAACGTGCTGAATTTGGCATTTCAGGAAAATTTGGGAAAGTCTTCTTCACGCAGGTAGCAGGTTTTGTTGCCAGAAGAATAGTTTATGAAGTAAAACTAAAGGATAAGGCTAGGCTTGGAGAACGGTTTGGCATGATAAAATTTGGTAGCCGCGTTGACGTTATCGTCCCCTTTTCTCTTAAATTAAAAGTGAAAAAGGATGATAAGGTAAAAGCTGGTGAAACAATTTTATTCGAGTATTGCAAATGAGAAATATCAGAGTAACTAGGTCGGTTATCCCTAATTTATTTACTTCGATGAATATGTTCAGCGGATTCCTTTCTTTGGTCTATGCCAATGAAGGGAAATTTATTGATGCCGCTGTTTTTATCATTATTGGTTCGGTATTTGACGCTCTGGATGGTATTATGGCTAGGCTCACAAAGTCCAGCAGTGAATTCGGTGTTGAACTTGATTCACTCTCTGACCTTGTTAGTTTTGGTGTAGCCCCTGCATTTCTTATCTATAAAGCCCATCTATTCCAGTATGGAGCTATTGGCATTGTCATTAGTTCTCTTCTGATGGTCTTAGGAGGACTTAGACTTGCCAGGTTTAATGTTCAATTGGTCGGATTCGATAAGTCTTACTTTACAGGCTTGCCTATCCCCTCTTCGGCTATTACCATTGCTTCTTTCATTCTAGTTTATTACAGAGACGGATACATTATTGAACCTTTTTCAAGTTTTGTTATTCCGCTTGTCATCATACTATCTCTGCTAATGGTTAGCAAGATACGCTATGAGACTCTGCCGAAACTCTCTGCTAAAGGAATAAAGGAAAGACCTTATTCTTTTACTTTCCTCATTATTTCGGCTCTCGTTGTTGTTGCTACTAAGGGAATAGCAATTTTCTATATATTTATTTTAATGATTCTTATTGGTATCTTTAAGCATCTTTTTTTGCATCTTTTGCAGAAAAAAGAGACAGCTAAATAGTTTTGTTATAAAAATAGTTTTATTTCAATTCTGCCGGTTTTCGGCATATTTAGCATGTTTTATTGTATTTATTTATTAACTTTGGTAATATAATTTTAGTTCAGAAAAGAATTTAACAGGATAAAAATTGTACAAAGCAACTGTAATCGTAAAAAGAAGACCATCGATCGTTGATCCACAAGGTAAAGCTGTGGAACAAGGAGCCAAATTGCTTGGTTTCAATAATATAGAACAAACCAGGATTGGTAAGTATATCGAATTTTTTATCAATGCCGATGACAAATCTGCAGCTGAAAAAGAAATTAATGAATATTGCACCAAATTGTTAAGTAATCCTATTATGGAAGATTTTGAGTTTACATTAGAAGAGGCAAAATGAAACCTAAGTTTGGAGTCGTTGTTTTTCCTGGCTCTAATTGCGACCATGATGCATATTATGCACTTAAAAAAGTTCTTAACTATGATGTTGAATTCCTCTGGCACAAGGATAAGGATCTGAAAAATTCGGATGTTATTGTCCTTCCAGGCGGCTTTTCTTATGGAGACTATCTTAGAACCGGATCAATTGCCAGGTTCTCACCTGTTATGGAAAAAGTCCTTTCTTTTGCAGAAAATGGTGGTCTTGTAATTGGTATTTGTAATGGTTTCCAGATACTTTTAGAATCTGGACTTTTACCCGGCGTTATGGTTAAGAATGATTCTCTGAAGTTTATTTGTAAGGATATTTACCTTTCTGTTGAAAATACAAATACACCTTTTACATCCTTGTTGACAGAAAAAAAAGTAATAAAGATTCCAATTGCTCATGGCGATGGAAACTATTTTGCAGATGAAGCAACACTTAAAGAGCTCATTGAAAATGATCAGATTGTCTTCAAATACTGCTCTAGTGAAGGTGTGGTTTCTCAGGAGTTTAATGCTAACGGATCACAATTAAACATTGCAGGAATAATAAATAAGCGTAGAAATGTGCTTGGACTGATGCCTCACCCTGAAAGAGCTTGTGACCCTGTACTTGGCAAGACTGATGGCATATATGTTTTTAAATCGATTGCTGAAAGCCTTCAGCTTGAAGCATCACCTAACGATCTATTAACAAATAAGACAATATAAGAAAGCGGGAAGATATATGGGAAATCTTGGCGCGGGTGAAATTATACTTATTGTCGTTGTAATTTTGATATTCTTTGGACCAAAGAAAATTCCCGAGATAGCTCAGGGAATAGGCAAAGGAATGAGAGAATTCAAGAAAGCAATGAAAGACGTAGAAGATGAATTGGTACCGAACTCCACTTCTGTAAGAAATGAAGAAAAAAGAATAGCTCCTAAGGACACTGAATTACATTCTCCTGCTCCGGAAAAAGTTTCTGATCCGGTGGTTATACCGGGTTCAAAAGATACTGATAATACTCAAAAGAATTAACGTAACAACCCCCTATTGTGCTAGTTCTGCTTGTGTATTTATCTTTTATGCTGTAGAAGTGGTTGACTGTACTGGTAATTTTAACTGAAGAACGAAGAAAAAGAAGTGAGGATAAAATGGGAAATCTAGGAACAACAGAAATAATCTTAATCGTTCTGGTAATATTTATCTTTTTCGGTGCAAAGAAAATTCCTGAACTTGCCAAAGGACTCGGTTCTGGAATGAAGGAATTTAAAAAAGCTGTTAAAGATGTACAGGAAGATATCGAGGATACAAAATCTGATAAAGATTCTAAAAAATGATCGGATGAGAATATTTAGTACTTAACAGCATTATAAAAGGTCATTTTTCCTGATATTATCGGAAAATGATATAATATTAATTAGATTGAAAGAAATGCCATTATACGGTAGACTAAACACCTTTCTGTATATGGCATATTTTTTATTTGCAAATTCTATTTATTACAATTTTTCAAAGAAAAATACCGGAAAATCCATAAGTGCTTAACTACAAAAACCATCAGGAAAAATTAGAAAAAATTAAAAGTGGCGAGATTTCGCTCTCTGAAAATGTAAAGCATTTCCTAAAAAACATTGAAGCTAACAAAAAACTAAACGCCTTTAATTTTGTTTTTAGTGAAGATGCCTTAAAAGATGCAGAACTAATTGAAACAAAAATCAAATCCTCTTCCAGCTGCGGCAAACTAGCTGGAATGGTAATTGCAATAAAGGATGTGCTAGCATTAAAAGATAAGCCCCTTACATGCTCATCAAAAATATTAAAAGATTTTGTATCGCTCTATAACGCCACTGCAATTAACAAATTAAAAGAACAGGATGCAATTATAATTGGGAAGACCAGCTGCGACGAATTTGCAATGGGTTCTTCAAATGAAAACTCGGCTTTTGGCCCGGTATTGAATCCTGTCGATCCCTCCAGAGTTCCTGGTGGATCTAGCGGTGGCTCTGCCGTTGCTGTTGCCTCTGAATGCTGCGATGCAGCTTTAGGTACTGATACTGGTGGATCTATAAGACAACCAGCTGCTTTCTGTGGAGTTTTTGGCCTGAAACCGACTTATGGAAGAGTCTCTCGTTTTGGTCTAACTGCATTTGCTTCTTCATTCGATTCTATTGGCCCTTTTACTAATAATGTTGAAGATGCATCTCTTATTCTGGAAGTTATTTCGGGTAAGGATTGTTTGGACTCAACTTCAGCAGATATTCCTGTACCTGACTTCCAAAAACTGCTAGATGACGTTAATTTGGCCTCAGGTGATTATAATGGGAAACCAAGAATTGGTATTCCAAAGGAATATTTTGGACAAGGTTTGAATCCCGAAATAAGAGAATCTATAGAAAACCTTATTGGAAAGCTCAAAACCTCTGGTTTTGAAGTAAAGGAAATCTCCCTGCCCCATACAGAGTATTCAATTGCAACTTATTATATTCTTACTACAGCTGAAGCTTCCAGTAACCTGGCTAGATACGATGGCGCCCGATATGGATATCGTAGTTCTGAAAGCCATAACCTAAAACAAATGTATACTCTCTCAAGAAGTGAAGGCTTTGGTAAGGAAGTAAAACGAAGAATAATGCTTGGTACTTATGTACTTTCTGCCGGATATTATGATGCATATTATAAAAAAGCGCAAAAGGTACGCCGCTTGCTGAAAAACGACTTTGATAATGCTTTTAGCGAGGTCGACCTGATTCTTACACCTACTACACCTTCGACAGCTTTTAAGATAGGTGAGAAATCAAGTGATCCTTTGGAAATGTACCTAAATGATATTTATACGACTTCAGCTAACCTGGCAGGAATTCCAGGAATAAATATCCCTATTGCCACTAGTTCAGAAGGACTGCCTATTGGTTTACAACTTATGGCAAACCAGTTCAATGAGACAGCATTGCTTAAGATGAGTTATTATATACAGAAGAATCTTTTATAACCTGAAAAGATATTCTTAGAGTATCTGCTCCTTAATTTTGTTCTTTTTAGTCTTAATAAGTTAAATAAAATAGTTAGGGAATTTTGACCGTTTTTTTTATCTTTATTAATTCTTTAATAGTTCGTTAAATCATCAAAGCAAAGGGGGACTCAAATGAGTATTCTTGTTGATAAGAAAACGCGTCTTGTTGTTCAAGGTATTACTGGTGGTGAAGGCTCTTTTCATACAAAACAGATGATAGCTTACGGTACTAAAGTTGTCGCTGGTGTTACACCAGGTAAAGGTGGTCAGAACTTTGAAGGAGTTCCCATTTATAACACTGTAGCTGATGCTGTTAAAGAACAAAAGGCTAATACTTCTGTTATATTCGTCCCCCCTTCCTTTGCTGCTGATGCAATACTTGAGGCTGCAAATGCTGGAATAAAGCTCATTGTTTGTATCACCGAAGGAATTCCGGTAAAGGACATGGTAAAGGTCTTCAACTCAATTAAGAATAAAGATGTAAGATTAATTGGACCTAACTGCCCTGGAGTTATTTCACCGGGAAAAGCAAAAATTGGCATAATGCCTGGCTTTATTCATAAGAAAGGTAATGTGGGCGTAGTCTCCAGAAGTGGAACTCTTACTTATGAAGCTGTTAAGCAGCTTAGCGACCTAAATATTGGCCAGTCCACTGGTGTCGGCATTGGTGGTGATCCTATAGTCGGGTCCCAGTTTATTGACATAATTAAGCTCTTCAACGAAGATCCTGATACCCTGGGAATCGTTATGATCGGTGAAATTGGTGGTTCAGCAGAAGAGGAAGCCGCAGCTTATATAAAAAAATACGTAAAGAAACCTGTTGTTGGATTTATTGCTGGCAGAACTGCTCCTGCAGGCAGAAGAATGGGGCACGCCGGGGCTATTATCTCTGGTGGAAAAGGAACTGCAAAGGAAAAGATGGAAGCAATGAAAAAAGCAGGCATTAAAGTCGTAGATAGCCCTGCTGAGATCGGCATTACGATGCAGAA
This sequence comes from Bacteroidota bacterium, assembly GCA_030706145.1. Classification (GTDB taxonomy): domain Bacteria; phylum Bacteroidota; class Ignavibacteria; order Ignavibacteriales; family SURF-24; genus JAUZPB01. The sequence continues at coordinate 18,869 of JAUZPB010000027.1, read as the reverse complement.
AGCGCTGTTAAACCTTAATGGCAAGTCTACTACTACTACCGTGCAAAAAGCTAAAGGTGCTGCTGCAAATAAGAAGACCGGCGTAAAAACTGGTAAGGCAACTACTAACAGTTCTTCAAAAAAAGGTGCTGCTGCAACAAAGAAGTCTTCTTTAACTGCTAATAAAGCAGCTGGAACTGCTAAGAAGTCAACAAAGCTGGTAAAAAAGGCTATTGTCGTGAAATCTGCTTCTGCTGGAACTGCAAAGAAACCTGCCTTGGTAAAGTCTAAAAAGAAATAAATTAGTTCTATAGATTTTTTCATCAAACAGATTGCAACAGATTTTAATGTCTGGCTTTCTGTTTGATGTTTGTTTTTTAACTATTATTCATTTATTGGAAAATTATTTATTCGGAGATATTATTTTGGGAAATAAAACTCTTGCTATATTGAAACCTGATTGTGTTAGAAAAAACCTTATTGGTGAGGTGATTGCTTTGATTACAAAAAATGGCTTTAAGATCAAAGCTATGAAAATGGTTCACCTTACTAAAGATTCTGCCAGCGGATTTTATGAGATCCACACTGGAAAACCATTTTTTGAGGGACTTCTTGATTTTATGACCTCAGGGCCATGCGTGCCTATTGCTCTTGAAAAAGAAAATGCAGTGGCTGATTTTAGAAAACTAATTGGAGCTACTGATCCGGAACAAGCAGAAGAAGGAACAATCAGAAGACTCTTTGCCGAAAGTAAACAGTTTAATATTTGCCATGGCTCTGACTCTGATGAGAATGCAGAAAAGGAAATTGCCCATTTCTTCTCTAGAAACGAATTATTGAATAATTTCGGTCTTTAATAATGCCTGTTAATCGCTGGAAAAAACTTAACCAAAAGACTGTTTTCCGTAATGACCACTGGAGCTACAATCTGGACGAGTTTCAAATTGAAAACACAGACTACTTCGGCCAGTATCATTATGTTCACACTCTTGGTTCTACCATGGTCATCCCAATTACTGACCACGGAACATTTCTTTTAGTAAACCAATATCGTTACCTTAATCAGAAAGAAGGCTTTGAATTCCCTTGCGGTTCGATCGAAGGCAATCTGACGCCTGAAGAAAACGCACTTAAGGAATTAAGAGAAGAAACCGGCTTCTCTGCAGGAAAACTGATCTTCTCAGGTCAGTTTGCTCCTTATACTGGCGCTAGTGATGAAATCTGCCATGTTTTTATTGCAAGTGATATTTTTCACGATCCATTACAAAGTGATATTACCGAGGAATTTGAACTAATTGAAAAATCCTACGACGAAATTGAAAAGATGATTTCAGATAATATTATTTGGGATGGACTTACCATTTGTGCATGGACAATATCAAAAAAGTTATTTCCAGCTTACTTATAGTAATTTTTTGTTGACTATTTATTTAAATTATATTTTTGAGGCAATTAAAAGTGTACATGAAAATTTTTCTACTGATGAGTGTGTCTCTCATTTTTTCAGCTTTCACTTTTTCTAAAGCACAGGACAAAGAAACTGTTAAGGAGAAAGTCATTCCAGGGGCCAATGTTCTTTTATCAGAAAATTTTGAACTGATAAAGGGTAAAAGACTTGGAATAGTTACTAATCATAGCGCACTTCTTACCAATGGCGTACATCTGGTTGATACACTCTTCCATAGAGATGATGTCAAGATCGTAGCCCTCTTTGGACCTGAACATGGCATCCGCGGTGATGCACCCGATGGAACTTCCATTACTAACAGCAAAGATTCTAAGACAGGCATTCAGGTCTATTCCCTCTATGGCAAAGTTAATAAACCTTCTAAAGAAATGCTGAAGGACGTAGATGTCCTTATCTACGATATTCAGGATGTAGGAGCAAGATTTTACACCTTTATTTCGACTCTGTTTTATACAGTTCAGGCTGCTGCTGAAAACCATATCCCGCTGCTCGTTCTTGATAGGCCTAACCCCATTTCTGGCCATAAGGTTGGCGGCCCAATTAGAAAAGAAGGTTTGAGTTCCTTTGTCGGAATCGCTCCCATACCTATCATGCATGGAATGACAATCGGCGAACTTGCAACAATGTTCAATCAGTCCGGAATGATTGGTAAAGATCTTAAGGCTGACCTTAAGGTAGTAAAAATGAAAAACTGGGATAGAGACATGTTCTATGACCAGACAGGACTCAAATGGACAGTCCCATCTCCTAATATACCAAATCTTGAGACGGCTATTGTTTACCCGGGAATGTGTCTTATTGAAGGAACTAATGTATCTGAAGGAAGAGGTACATATTCCCCATTTCTTACTTTCGGTGCACCATTTATCAGTTCAAAGGAACTGATTCTTCAATTAGATGGTCAAAGTATCGCAGGAATTAAACTTGAACCTGCAGACTATACTCCTGTTGAAATTGCAAACATGGCTAGTAAACCAAAATTTGAAAATAAAATTTGCCATGGTGTTAAAATTTCCATTATTGACAGGGATAAATTTGAGCCTGTTGAGTTCGGTTTTAAGCTTTTATGTTCTCTGCAAAAACTTTATCCTTCACAGTTTAAGATGTCTGATGATAGATTTGACCGTTTGTGTGGTGACAGGCCAATAAGAAAAAAGATACTCTCCGGAGTATCCTCAAAAGAAATTATATCTGACTATAAACAGGAATTAAATGAATTTAAGGAATTCAGGAAAAAATATTTACTTTATTAAGGAATAAAAATGAAAAAACTCTTTATTATTTTTACTGCTTTTTCTTTGCTTTGGATCGGATGCGGTAAAAAAGATCAGAATGCAAACAAACCTGTAAATTCTGCAAAAATGGATTCAACAGGTACACTTCAAACTTCAAAAGATGATGCTCCACCTAAAGATGTTTCTTTAGATTATAATCTAAAAAAAGATCAGCATTTATCTTACAAATTGACTGTTATCTCATCACAAATGCAGTCCCTTACTACCAATAGTACAGTTAAGCAGGACGTAAAACAAACCTTAACTTACCTGATCGATATGGATGTTAAGGATGTTGATGCTGACAAAGTAATGGATATTAAACTAAATGTAAAATCTGTTAAGATGGATGCTGAAGCAAATAACCAGAAGGTCTCTTATCAGTCTGGAACATTAAAAGACAAAACTGAAAGACAAAAATATGCTGAATATGAGTCTCTGCTAAATAACCCGTTCTCATTTAGAATGAATCCTAAAGGTGAAATACTTGAAGTTTACAGGGTTGATAAAATTGTCGAAAAATTCCTCGACCTTAGAGGCATAAAAGACTCAGTCTCAGGTGATCAGAAAAGACAATTTCAGCAAAATATGTCTGAAAGAGCCTTAAAGCCTCTTGTTCAGCAGATCTTTAGATCACTTCCGGCAAAGCAGCTGGCCATTGATTCTACCTGGCAGTTTAGTTACCCAACTCCTATTACACCAGTATTCGGATTTGATAATATTACAAAGTTTAAGCTTCTTGGATTTGAAAAGCTAAATAGCGAAAGACTTGCTGTAATAAATGCAGGACTTGAACTAAGAACAAAAGGGAAAAATAAGTATAGTGAAGGTGGCGTTAACTACGATTTTAAGAATCCAGAAGCTCAGGGAGCTGGCAAAATCTATTTCAATCTTGCAAAAGGTTGCATTCAGAGCTCAAAAACTTCTTCAAAAGTCATGATGAAAGCAACAATTAATGCTCCTAAAACCCCAAAAGGACCTATGAAAGCTATAAGAAATGATGTAATTGAAAATACGAATATTGTTGAGTTACTCTAATTCTAAGATTTGAAAATAATGTAGCATAAAAAAAATCCCTCTTTCTCTTTAAGAAATGAGGGATTTTTTTATTGTAAAAAGAATAAATTACTCTTTAGTGTTCTTGCCGAACAATTTGTACAAACCATATCCAGCCAAAGAAAGACCTATTAGTCCTCCTGTTGTTTTCAAAACTTTTGAATTAGCCAGATCTTCAAGCTGAATACCTGTTCCAACTTGTTTCATTTCACTATCACTGTAGATAGAATCCATAAATTCGACCCTATCTTTAAGGGATTTAAATGCAATTGTAATTTCAGCACCGTCACTAACCGGCATAAACTTGACTGCACACTTTTCTTTGTCTGTCTCATCAGGTTCATCAATGTTCTCAAATTCCCATCTACCCTTAAATATCGTATAATTGATTATACTTCTCTTCTCGCGCGAATATAATGGGTCCTGGAAAACTATAACCTTTTTCCCCTCTTCATTTATTATTGTCGTCGGTTTAAGAGAATCCTGTTCCCTAATCTCATCATTTGGATTATCAATTGCTGATCTTAATGGTTGTGACTCGCTCGCTTTCTGTTCTAAAATGCCTCTACTCTTTGACACTTAGATTTTCTCCTTTACTTCATGACTATGTTTAACTATAAGGAACGTAAATTTAACCTAACTTTTCTAAATAATGAATGCAAAAAAAAATTCCATTTAATCTTTTTTTTCTTGATCCTTTTAAATTCAAACTAAATAATATCGAATTTCTTTCTATTATTCAATCATTACTCGACAAGATATTATACCAAAAACCAGAAATTTATTAAATCGTCTCTTTTATAAGTTATCTATTTAACAAATTGTATTTTTATAAAAACCGCTTATAATCAACTACAAAAGGTTCAAACGTTTGTTTTCATTATACCTTTGCAAAGCTAAAATTTTCCTAGCTTAATTATCGGTTATTTTGAAATAAGGTTTAACCCTGACAAAAGTAGTGATGTTTGAAGAAATGGCCCAACTAATTTAATACTTTTTTGAGTCTTTATCCAAATAAAATACAGTGACCTTTTTCTGATGGTTTCATTCTAAAGTCACAATTTATTATGAGCCAATAAAAGTTGATCTTAATCCTTTTTTTAATGCTCTACAATAGGTGATACCTTTTGAATTGTCACTGCGTCAGCATAAGCTGTAGGTTTAATACCCGATCCATATCTTACGGCATAAACATAAGTAAATTCAGCTCCAAGATATAATATTTGTGAGGAGTAATAGATCCATACTAAGATTATTGCAAGAGAACTGGCAGCACCATAAACAGATGAAACACTGCTTCTGCCAAGATATAGACCAATAAGATATTTGCCTGCCACAAACAAAATCGTTGTAACCAAAGCCCCTATTCTTACATCTTTCCAGGATAATTCTACATCTGGCAGCATCTTAAAGATCATTGAAAACAGTACATAAATGACAGACAAAGATAATACAACATCAATTATTTGAAATAGGTACCCTGGTACATGTAAATATTGATCTATTATATCAGTTAAAGCAGATATGGTAGCACTTATCATCAGTGATGCCATTAACAATACTCCAATTGAAATTACTAATACAAATGAGGTAAATCTTGTACGCAAAAACTCCTTTAATGGTTTATTTGCTTTTGGTTTTACCCTCCAGATTATGTTAAGTGAATCCTGAATCTCAATAAATACAGCAGTAGCACCTATAATAAGTGTAACTATTCCAACAATTGTTGCAATTATTCCGGCCGAACTGCTACTTGAATTCTTTATTGCCGTCTGGACTAACACTGCAGCTTCATTACCTACCATCGATTTTATCTGCCCATATAGTTGTCCCTGTGCTGCATCTTTACCAAAAATGAATCCTGCTACTGCAATTACTATTATGAGCAATGGAGCAATCGAAAAGATTGTATAGTAAGCAAGCGAAGCTCCTAATTTGGGGATTTTATTTTCTGAATATTCAGAGAAAATTTCCTTTAAAAACCCCCAGATATCTTTTAGTCTCATACTACCACCTGAAACTTTCAGAGTAAGATACTTTTCCTTTTAAGTTACAAAGAAAAAAAGTGTAATGAAATACTTACTTATTCTTGCTTAATTCCTCAAATTTGCCAGCTTCTAATTTATCGGCATGCTCTGTTGGATTTACGCCTGAACCAAATCTAGTTGCATATACGTATGTAAAAACAGCTCCAATAAATAATATTTGAGATGAGTAATAAACCCACACCAATAAGACTGCAAATGATCCTGCAGCTCCATAAGTCGAACTGATAGTACTTTTGCCCAGATAAAGGCCAATTAAGTATTTCCCTGCCACAAAAAGAAGAGTTGTTACAATTGCTCCTATTCTAACGTCTTTCCAGGAGAGTTTTACATCCGGTAATATCTTATAAATCATTGAAAACAGTATAAAGATCACAAATAAAGAGAAAACAATATTAAATATCTGCAGAACCCATAAGGGAATAAATGCCAGGTTAGTTAAGAATTGGTTTAGAGCCGTAAGAGCTGCTGAAATTACCAGTGAGACCAGCAATAAAAAGCCCATCCCCACTACAAGAGCAAATGAGATTAACCTGGTCCTAACAAACGATATAATTGGCTTATTTGATTTTGGCTTAACCTTCCAGATCATATCAAGTGAATCTTGCAGTTCAATAAAGACTGCTGTTGCACCAATTCCCAAAGTGATAAGACTTAAAATAGCCGCCAAAATTCCCGCACTCTTGTTGCTGGAATTCTTGATAGCTGTTTGCAGTAATTCTGCCCCTTGTCCACCAATAAGTCCCTTTACTTCATCATAGATTCGTCCTGATGCAGCATCAGATCCAAATATTAAGCCGGCTACTGCTATTGCAATAAGTAGAAGAGGAGCTAAGGAAAATACAGTATAATAAGCCAAAGCAGCTCCAAGCTTTGGAACTTTATTTTCACTAAATTCATCTACAATTTGTTTTATTACATCCCAATACAGCTTAAAGTTCATCTATCCATCCCATGTTTATTATTATATATTCTGACTGACAAAAATGTTCTTGATTCAAGTTATCAGAATTGATCTTCAATTCAAGTAAAGTTTTCTTGACCAAAACGATGGGTATTTTGAACCTTGGATGAATAAAAAAGAGAGATTAAATAAAAGGAATAGGAATGGTTAGCAAACTATATTCCAGGTAACACAAGGGGAAAATAAAAAAAAAGTGATATAAATGAATGCAATAGCCGTAACATGCAAAATAGGGTATGCAAATCACATTTTGAAAGCTTAGGATCTTAAAGATCTAGAATCTTAAAGATTCTTAAATTTCGTCCATTTCCCTCCTCTGAAACTAAAATAGATTATGGCAGAATAGGTCAAGACATAAAACGGAAGAGCGGACCACGCGCCCATAAGACCAAATTTGAGGTAAACACCAAAGAAATATGCTAATGGGATAAACAACACCCAGTTTGTCAAGACCTCCGATAGCATAACAAACAAAGTCTTTCCTGCTGCCTGCAGACCATTTGCAAGTACAATTCCTGTGGCATAAAAGATCTGTGCAAAACCTGCAATTCTAAGGGCAGGTACCGCAGTTTCTATAACTTTTGTATCTGTTGTAAGAAGGTTCAAAATAATCCTTGGAAATACAATAAAGATTACCCCAATAAACAGTGTATAGTATGTTGCAATCTTGCTTGTCTCAAGAGCATAAATCCTTGCTAAATTAATTTTATGAGAGCCCAGGTTATTGCCCACAAGCGTCTGAACAGCAATACCAAAACCAAAACATGGCATTAGTGAAATAAACAAAGATGAAATAACAACCTGAGAGGCGGCTTGCTGAGCTGTTCCTATAAGCCCTGTAATTGCTACAAAACTAAGAAATCCCACCAGGAGAAATACATTTTGAAGAGAAACCGGGAGTGATATTCTGAAAATTGAATTTACGATCTCTTTATTGAACCGGAAGTCTTTAAAATAATTAAATTTCTTTCTGTAAGCAGGATAAAATGTAACACATAAATAAAATAGAGATTCGCATACAGTTGCTAGCGTAGAACCTAAACCTGAACCTGCTACCCCCATCCTGGGAATGCCCCAATTTCCAAAGATCAAAAAATAGTTAAAAATAATGTTCAGAAGATTTACAATTAAACCTGAATACATAAATACCTTAATCTTACCAATTCCAAAGAAGAATCCCCTGTAGGAAACAGTAATAAGGAAAAATGGAATTCCCATAAATCTATAATACAGAAATTGTCCGGCATAATCTCCAACTCTTTCATCAGCAGCAAAAAAATGCGAAATTGAATATGCAGAGGATACACCAATAAATCCGATCACAATACCAATTGCAGCAGTTAAAATCAGTGAGCTGTTTAATACACTTCCGCATCCTTCATAATTGCCCGCCCCAAATCTCCTTGCAACCATTACATGCGTACCGGTTGCAAGACTAGAAAAAAAGCTGATCAGTGCCCATGTTGCTAAAACGCCGAGGCCCATTGCTGCAAGTGCATATTCAGCCTCATTCAACCTTCCCACCATAGATGTATCTACAAGCGATACAACCATTTGCGTAGAAAGACCGGCAATTGCCGGAATGGCCATCTTTAATATATATCTTCTTACTGTTATTGATTTATCCTTATTCATTTTGAGAAAATACACATTCTTGGCAAAAAATCCGAATTATTACATACAATTAGTTTACCTGAGTTAGTTTACCTAATGAGTTGGTTTAACTAATGAGTTAGTTTACTTACATTTCTAATTTGCTAGAACATGAGTCATGTTTACCTAAAAACATTTTATTGCTACTTGAATTATTTTTACATACATTATTTTGCAAAAACAACATGCTATATGAGCTGGCAAAACTTCATACAAAAGCTGGAGAAAGATTTCCGGATTAGCGGTTTAGAATTAGAGAAGAAAACTGGTATTCAAAGACATATTATCTATAAAATACGGAAAGGAATTACCAGTAAACCGCGGCAAAACACAATCAGGAAACTTGAAGAAGGATTAAATATCAAAATAGATGATACAGATCCTGATAATCTCCTTTATTCTCAAAACCTGTTTGATAAAGATATTGAATTGTTCAATATCGACGGAAACTCCTTCCCAATTGTTTCCGGAATCGAACACCCTTCTGAAATTTTTGTCCCACAGAATATCATAGGCAAGATCACACTGCCATACTCAAAAAAAGTAAACTGCTTTGCAATTATTGTAACAAATAACCATTCTAAAGGCATGTTTTCCTATAATGATAAGCTTTTGTTTGATATTGATGCTAAACCTGAAAATGGTTCTATTGTGGCTTGCAGATTAAAAAGCGGAGAACAATTTATAAGATATTTCCGCTGTCTTCCAGAGGACCTTTATCAATTTTATTCTCCAAATGTTCATGAAGAGCCTTTGTCGGTTAAAAAGAATATGATAGTAACTATGTACAAAGCTGTACTTGCAATAAAAAATATTTGAATTTGTTTTTCAGATCAGCTTTTAGACATATAACTGATTAAGCAACCTTCAGATCTTCCTTTTCGGACTTCTTTTTGCTTTCAAATGGCTGAATTGAGGAAATATCACTAAGGTTCTCTTCATTTGTTAAATTCTGAAGTTTAGCTTTTGTAGTCTTTTCTAATACTACTTCTGTTGTAAGTTCATAACTGTGCATGGGCGTTTTTTTAAGATCCACGATAATCCAGATCCAACAAACTGCTAGAAAGGCCACTATAGCATACAGCATTTTATCCCCTCTATTAATTACCCTCTGTTTATACATAAAGTAAACTTTATTTCGACTTTTTCAATAAAATTTTTACTTGTGTTTACAGATTCATTTGGGGAAATTTCCAAGTTATCTTGGAGTATGCGCTAAACAATGGATTATCAACTTGTAAGAATGCTTTACAAGAAAGATAAAAAATATACCTGCTTATCTTGTAGCTCCAGAATCCGCAATTTCATATATAAAAGTTTGCTGAGTTAATATTTCAAATACCTCTTCTTACTCATCCCCTCCACTTATTTATCCTGCTTTCTACTTCATTTGCAGGTAGCCACATACTTTTTTTAGCTATAAATTCTAACTTTTCAGCAGCTACAGTTGGATCTATAATTTTGTATTTAACTAACTCATCAATTATCCATATTATCCCTTTTACCTCAATTCCATTCTTTACAGCAAATGTTCTTAAAGCTTTGTCGCTACTGACTAATATTCCATTTTTTATTTTGGTTAATAAGAATACTGAACAATCAGCATCAGAAAGAGACCGGTTCTCAGAGAGTTCATATATTTCGGCAACTTCCTCTCCACTATATGTATATACATTGATTTTTTTACTCCGGATGTGCTTGCCGATTTTCTTTTTTGTCCTGTATTCTCTATCTCATTAATAACAAAATCACTAGTCCAGACTTCATAATCTAACTTTAAGCATGCATCCATAAGTTCAGAATCCAATAAGCTAAAAATTATATTGGCGTCTTTTACTATGATTTTCATAATATAGGATTATGCTCCAGGTCCATTTTGTCTAATCCAACATTTGCTAAAGCTGCAGCTTTACTGACTGTTATTATTCCTTCAGCAAGTGCCCTGGATAATAGTTTTTTGAATCTTTTAGGATTCTCCTCTCCTATATACTTACCCGGTTCATTTTTAGTCCATCCATTTTTTGAAAATTTGATACAGACCTCCCTATATTTGGAAGAAGTTATTATTTCCAGATCAAATGCCCGCCTGATAATAGCCTGTAATGAAATACCATATTCTTCCTTAATGGCACATAATTCATCCAGCCGGAAGTAATTCCTTTTCTGTCCAAACTCTCTGAATAAAACTTCCCTTGGAAGCAATAGTGCACCTGAAAAGCTATGACAGAGTCTTTCCTTTAAGCCATCAGCTTCAATATTTAATAAAATATGTGCTAACTCATGTGCAACTGTAAACCTCTTTCGCGTTAGATCTCCAATATTTTTATTTACAACAATAAAAGAATAATCCTCACTTCTAGTGGCTAATCCATCAAAAGTCGTAGGAGCTTCAACTTCACATACCTTTAAGTCATTATCCTCAATAGTTTCAATCAGGTTTGGAATAGAATCTAGTCCCAACTTCCACTCTTCTCTAAGTCTTACTGCAGCATTTTCTGTATCGGTATGATTGCTTATTTTAAATTCCTTCAAAGGATTTCTATGATTTTTATCAATTCCTAGCAACGATTCTAATTCTAAATATCTTTCCAAATAATCTTTCGTAGTTTCTTTAATGGATTTTTCTTCTTTTATTGTTAGCTTAGACTTCTTTCTAAACTCAAATTCATTTACAGGGACCTCGATTCTTCGGAAAAAATAGTCAGTTTTAACATTTAGTGCCTTGGACAATGCTATTAAAGTAGTGCTATCCGGTTTTCTTAAGCCCTTCTCATAATGCTGTAACGCTTGTTTTGTAATTTTTTTATCTATTGAAGTTGCTAAGTCCTCCAAAGATAACCCCGCCATTATTCTTGCCGATTTCAGACGTTTTGCGAATATATCTTCAAACATATTACCTCCTTACTGTTGACAATTTAACTATTTTGCTATGTTTTGTCAACACCATATACTTTATATTTATATTACTTTTTTATATCTCATTAAAAGCTAAACTATGTGGATTCCCAACTTAGTATTCTTTTGATTTTGTATTTCTGTACTTTTATTAAAGTAAAGATATGAGGAGTTAAATCTTAGAAAGGAAAATATTCTTATAGTTGATTGGTTGAATTAAACTAAAGTATAAACGACGAACAAAAAGTATTAGGGAATTCTTCCGGCAAGTATTTACTAAGCAAGAGGTTTGTCTTTCATTTGTGTGCTTTAAAATAAAATAACCTCTTAGAATATAAGAGGTTATGAGTAGTGGAGCTAAGCAGGATCGAACTGCTGACCTCTTGAATGCCATTCAAGCGCTCTCCCAGCTGAGCTATAGCCCCATGATAAAAAAGTTCATTTTTACGCTAAAAACGTAATACTCAAATATATGATTTTTCACAAAATAAAGCAAAATGTTTTGGTCTTTAATCATATTTGATATATTTTTACTTCAATTAGCTGACCTCTTGAATGCCATTCAAGCGCTCAGCCCCTGGCAATTTTATAAATTACTTCACGATAACTTAGCCATTCTTTTTTCATCTCACCATAATCACATAGTATCTTTATTAATTTATTTGCCTACCCAAATATTCCAACTATAATTTAAATGTGTACTAAAGTTTAATAAACTAAAATATACTAAATATATTTCGAGCAATATAGGCCAATTACATAATGCGAGTTCTTGCTATCCTTTACATATACTTCAAGATCCCAGTCAAAACTAAGCTTGTTTTCCAGTTTTGAAGTTACTTTTACATTTTGCAGCTCTAGTTCAATACCATTAGTACTTAAAAATTGCTTTACTTGTTCCCCTAAGGCAGATATTACTCCTCCAATTGCCTCTATTGCTTGTGCATTAAATGGAACCGGCTCACCTATTATTCTTTCTGCAATAAATAGAATGTCTTTGCTTTCACCGTAGATTCCAAGAGTAACTGACATTTCTTTCTTGTCGTCAATTAACTCAACAGAAGCAAATCCTTCATTTGGATTCTTAAAACTTTCGCTTGGTGTATAAATTGTATATTCATCTTTAAGCATCTCATTGAAGCTCTTTTTTATCATACCTCCAATATACCCAAGGATCGTATTTCTTATCAGTTTTGTTGTCTTTTGGAATAGATTTGTCTCTTCTCCCCATACAACCTTCGCAAATTCTTTATGAAAGATCGTTGGACTAACAGACTTTTCAACAACACCATTAAAGAGGCTTGACTTCATAGCACTCGATTTCAAAATTGTAGAAAGGAAATATATTTTTGTCTCCGGAGTTGCTATATCCCGTATCTTTTTTATTAATATCCTTTCATTTATGACCTTTAAATGCTCGGCAATAAAAACAAATTGCGGCTGATATTTCTCAAAAAATGCTAAACCTTCCTCTCCATTCTCAGCTGCAATTATCTCATATTTTTCACCAAATAGCTTTATAAATTGATTTCTAAAGTTTCTATCATGATCTACAAGTAAATATCTTTCTTTGTCACTGTCAGTAGCCGTAGCTTCAACAGCTTTCTGCGAAACATGGCTTATGCTTCCATTAAGCTTTTCAAGTAAATATTTTAGTTTCTCTAAGAGCGTATTCTGATTAAAAGGCTTTAAGATAAAATCTTCTATCCCAAGCTTTAAGAGCGATATTATCTTTTCTTTATCAATTGCATAAGATATTACAACTATGGGTAAGATTTCCTTTGGACGCGATGATCTTATTATTTCAATTATCTTCTCATAGTTCTGCGAACTGATGTTGATATCAATAATCATAAGACTCGGAGTCACATTAACCGAGACATGAAGCAATTCTCTGGCCTCATCGACTTCTATTACTTCAAAATTCTCGTAAGATTCTATTATCTGCTTAATGAAACTTCTGTTACTTTTATCTTTATCCGCTAAGATTATTTTCTTATTCATAAATAAAATTGCATTATTGGGACATAATGGGCGAATAAATATCGCAAAGGATTCATTAATAGAAAATACCTAGGACTTACCATTTTATATGGCTAGTTCTAGGTATTATTTTAAATTGAAGGTATTTTTAAGATGAGTCTACGTTAAAGAGTTATTTGATTACTTCTATTCTTCACAGTAATCGAAATATTTCCCTATTCCTTTTACAATCCTTTTGGCTAATTCTTCCCTGAAATCATCATCTAAAAGCTTAATTTCATCTTCAGGATTCGACATATAACCAAGCTCTACCAAAACATTTGGCAGCTCTGTAGGAGAATTAAGTGTAAAATTAAAACTCCCTACGTTACCATGTCCATCTATACCAGCCTTTTGAGCTTCATTGTAAATAAACGTAGATAACGGTCTATAACATATATATTTATAAAAAGTGCTCAGACCTTTTACATTTTCTGGATTTGATGAATATCCTATTGAATTTGAATGAATGCTTATAAGCATATCGGCATTTGAATCTTCAATAGCCTTTAAGCGTTCGCTATTTGTAGAATAAGTATCATCCTTTCTAGTTAAGATTACTTTTGCTCCTTTATCTTCCAATATCTTCTTAATTTGATAAACCATAGACAAATTAATATCTTTCTCCCTTGCTCCTGTAGCCCCCAATGCTCCAAGATTTGATCCCCCGTGTCCTGCATCCAAAACAAAAGTCATCTTGTCAAAGTCCAGATCCTTCGGCTGAGGTTTGATTCTTATAACAAAATCAGTCCCTGTATAATAGGTCTTAATGCCCCATGACTGCTTGTGCTTAAGTTCAATTATTATCCTGAAGAGCCCTTCTTCTGGGACCTCGTAATAAACGTTTTTTATCTCTTTTGTCGTAAGATCCTGAACTATCCAGTTTGTATTTGAAACTGCGCCATGTAAATCAACTATTATTCTATTGTTTTCCGGATCCTGATATGAGGTAAAAGGAAGTTTTTCATTCAATCCTACAGAGACATAATCGTAATTTTTATCGCCATATACATTCCAGCTTGAAGTAAGTGAATAAGGTAAAAATGTTCCTTTAGGAAGCAGTTCGACCTGATCTTCAGGTATCCAGGCATTAAGATTACCGGATAGATTTACCTTGTACTGTGAACCGGCTTTTCCAATTATTTTTAGTTTTATTCCAGGAGTCAAGAATCCTAGCTTTGCTCCTCCCAGCCTGTCATCTCCCAGTCCAATATTTAAATAAGGTCTATCTCCTTTTGTCCTTCCTACCATTGGAAACTCGTCTCCCTTAAAGGATATTCGTCTTTCAGTCTGCTTTGTTATTGACCTTCCATCTTTAGTAACTAAGGTAAATGTAAGCGGGATATCGTCTTTTTTATCTTTTGAAGTCACCTTATATGTTCCTTCATATATTCCTCTGGCCCAATTTATTTCACTTACCGGGATCTCTGTCATTTCCTGATTATCTAGAAACGTAACTTTGCAGCCCGGAGTAGCTTTTACTCTTACGCTCAAAATATCACCTTCACCAAGCCATAGATCCATTTTGGGTTCCATTACTTTCTCATCAATTGCAAGGGAATCCTTTGATATGGTTTTACTCCACGGTCTCTTAATTATTATAAATTCTTTTTTTGCTATTTCTCCTTTAGGTGAAACTGAATTAATTAGAAAGTGGTTTTCTCCCTCATTTATTTGCAGTAAGCCTGCAAAAGCGCCTGAAGAATATGTCTTAAATTCTTTGTCATTTACTGTCACTTTGCTTCCTGGGGTTGTACTTGCAGATAAGGCATAATTTTGACCTGAAGTATAGGCGGTATCGCTTTCCGGGATAGCTAAAAAGATTGAGTGAGGTTTTACATTGCTGTCATTTTTGACAGTCTGACCATTGATGATGCTGCAGAAGAATAGAAACAGAGATAAAATGAATATTTTCATCGATATTTTCCTGGCAATAGTTTTAGAATTCATTTTTGAAAACCTAAAACTACTAAATCCAGGAATTACATAAAAGCGATCAGATGCACAATAAAAAAGGCAGAAGTATAAACTCCTGCCTTTTATAAAGATCTAAATTAAGATCAATCAGATCAATATTTACTTCTTTGTAGGTTTCTTGTCTTTTTGAGCTTTTAAGGATTTGGGATCCTTTAAGGCTTTAAGAGCTTCAGAAGCCTGTGTATTACTTGGGTCTAGTTTACTAACTTCTGTCCAGTTTGCAATTGAATTCTGATAATCATTCTGCAGATAGTAGTAATATCCTAAATAAGAATAAGCTTCAACCAGGCCACCTTTTACCTTTGTAGGGTCTGGTGATGCAGATGCTATCTGAATATATTTTTCATAAAATGGTTTAGCAAGTCCTTTTTCTGATTCAGGATCAAGCTGAGCGTTGCATAATGCTCTCCAGTAATATCCCTGTGCAATAGTAGGCTGCTGCTGTATGAACTGATCAAATGCTGAATCTGCCTTAGCAAACTCATTCATCTTGTAATAAGCCTGACCAAGATTAAAGTATTCCATAGCACCTAACTTTTTGCCTGTAAAAGTTTCTTTCTTACGGAAATCATCAGCTGCTGCCGCCCAGTTCTTATTCTTCATATCAATTGTAGCCATTTCACCATAAAGATCACCGCTTCTGGTACTATCCATAGAAATTGCTTTCTTATAGTTCTGAACAGCTAAAGAATCATTTCCACCTTTAGCATATAATTTGCCAAGGTATTCATAATCTGTTGCACTTACATCATTTGGTTTTGCCATTGAAAAATATTTTTCAAAAGCTGGAACACCATCTTGAGGATTATCTTTGTAGAAATAGCAGAATGCTAATATGTGCTGAAGCTTGTCATTATTCTTTCCTTCTGAAGCAAGCTGATTGATAAGTTTTATAGCTTCATCATATTCATTTGATAAGAACAGCATTGTTGCAAATCTAACCTGCTTATCAGGAGTATTTTCTGAGAATTGAACGTATTTCCTGAAATTCTCTGAGCCCTTATCATACTGCTTTTTACCATAATAGTACTCTGCCAATACTCTGTAAGCAGGAGCATATGTAGAATCAGCTTTCAGAGCTTTTTCAATGTTATATTCGGCATCCTCATAATTCTTTATCTTTATATATATCTGAGCAATACCTACATAAGCTTTCAGATATTTTTTGTCATAATCAATAGCAGTTCTATAATTACTTATAGCCTGGCTGCCATTGGACTGCTTCATATATATATCACCAAGTGTTGCATAAACTCTTGGGTTCTTCTTACTTTTATTTGCAGCTTTGTTCAGCAGATCAATTGCTCTATTATAATTTTTAGCGTCTGTTAAAACATAAGATTCTGCAATGTAGATCAAATTATCCACATTCTTTTTGTCTGTCTTGTCCAATGCTTCTTCAAAATCTTTCCAAGCACCGGCTGTGTCCCCTTTTGCAAGTTTAACCATACCGAGTCCGATAATATTTGTGGCATCATCTTCATCAGTACTCTTCCCCTTCTGAAAGGTCTCTTGTGCTGCATCCAGCTTTCCCTCAATGACATCCAATTTGCCAAGATTAAAATAACCTTCAGGCTTTTTGGAATTCTTTGAGACATAATCCTCAAAAACCTTCCTAGCAGCATTATATTTTTCAACTTCAAGAAGCTTCAACCCCTCATCAATGGTCTGTGCTCTTAAAGAAGTAGATATAACATATAGTACAACAAAAGGTATGTACTTCAATACAATAGATAAATTCAATTTTTTCATCTTATCTTTACTTTATTTAGTTATTTTAAAATTACCTTTATTGATTTCGACCAATCTTATCGGAGCAGTTGCAGGGACAAGACCTGCTTTTAAGAAAATTCTTTGTCCTCTTTCACTGGCGACAAAAGCAATAAAACCAGAAGCTAGTCCAGCTCTTGCTTCACCGGTTATCATATAAACTTCTCTTACTAAAGGATAAGTCTTCTGAGCAATATATGCCTGATACGGCTGATAGTAGTCATCTATTGATGGATTCTTTACTGAATCTGCAGATAGGCCAACTACTTTGATCTTACTTAAGAAACGGTGTGTAAGACTATCGTCTTTATCACTTATCCAATTTACTCCAATTACTCCAACTGCATTTTTATTCTTTGAAACATAATCAACAACTGCAGAATTGTTATTTACTGCATAACTGCTCTTGGATAATTGTCCGTTGATTTTGTCCCTTACATATCTTACAGTACTGGAGTTAGGATTATCAAATACTATCTGGATCTTTGATAAACCCGATTTGGGATCAAGTTGTTTCCATGTATTTACCTTTCCACTCATAATATCGCGGAAATTCTGCATGGTCATCAATGTATCCCGGTTATCATTATTAACAATTACTGCGATAGCATCAAGGCATACTCTGCGTTCTGTAGGAATTATTTTTTGTTTATCAAAATAACTCCTCTCCTCGCTTGTAAGCTTTCTAGGAATAATTATTAAACGTGCACTATCTGATAGTAGATCATTGACTGCCTGAGCTTCAGACTTATAGCTAACATTAAGCTTTGCTTCAGTATAGATCTTTTCAAATGTTTCAGTCTGTGAGCTAATGACATGTGCAAAAGTCTCATCTACACAAACTTTAATTTTCCCCTGGGTCGGGGTATCATCTTCCTGAGGGTTATCTTGCCCTCCGCAACCGGCAATCATTAGAACAAAAAATAAAATAGCCGGAATTGTAAGTTTATTCTTCATCATTCTCGTCCTGTATTTGATTTTTATCAAAAGATTTTTTATAAACTTTATAAAATCTAAAGAAACCATAAACTACAATAACAGTACCCAACACTTTTTTATGGTAATCCTGACTAAAATGCAAATCATCAGAGAAATAAACAAACAATCCGGCTGTAATATAAACTAGTCCCATGATAATGCCGAACACAAGATTAATCCTGGCACTTAAGGCATTATTTTTCATTATGTCTGGGAATATCCTTTATTGTAATTTAAACTGGAATGGAATTACCATACGAACTCTGACCGGTTTACCGTTCTGCTTTCCTGGTCTCCATCTACCCATTAATTTACATACTCTAACAGCCTCTTCATCGCAGCCGGCTCCGATACCTTTAACAACGGAAATACTTGTAATACTTCCATCTTTTTCGACAACGAAACCAACCATTACTTTTCCTTCAACCTGAGCTCTTTTTGCGATTTCAGGATAAACGACATTAGAACCGATAAATCTTAAGAGTTCTTCCTGTCCGTCAGGATAAGTAGGCATTTCTTCTACGAATGTAAAAGCTTCTTCTTTTACTTCTTCTTTTACAATTACTTCCTTCTTAGGAGCCTCTGTAACTTCAATCAAGCTATAATCTACACCACCAGCTTGTCCTTCCTGAGTTCTTGAACCAGGATCAACATTGTGTAATTCCTCTACTGTAGGAATATACTCATCTGTTACCTGCTCATCAGGTTTTACAACAGGTGGTAAAAATTTAATAGTCGATTTCAATGGAGGCGGAGCGTCAACCTGCTCAACAACCTTCTTTTCGTCG
>JAUZPB010000269.1 GCA_030706145.1 Bacteroidota bacterium | reverse complement strand
TTGATTTCTTGGAAGGATCCCATCTCTTGTTGATGCTACTATCCATCCCGGCATTTTTTTCTCCTTAATACCATCTGTAATGAGCTGTGCGGTCAGGTTAAAATCGTAGCTGCTTGAGCTATAGACAGGTTTAAGAAGAGCAATATTTCTGTATGTGATTTTATCTGCTAGCATTGAAGGAGCGAAGTTTTCTTTTGGATTTCCCGGATAAACACCCACACCCAAATTATGAGTTTGTCCATAGCATGCAATAGCAAGACTTAGGTTTAATACAGCAAAAAGAAAGATCTTCTTTCCAAATAGCTGAGTATCAGGAACTATTCTTTTTTGCAATCTTTACTCCAGTATGTAATATAGTTTTTAAGTAAATATTATTATGAATTTTTAAATATATCGCGTATTGTTATAGAAAAGCTATTTAACAGTAGTATATACAGCCACTCCTCTAGAGGGTAATTCATCAAAAATATTCTGTGAAACATTATTAAATTCTTTTACGCTTTCATTTGCATTTATATCAAAGTTTACATGGGCCGGATCATACAGATATTTTCTTAATGTTTGGTTTATATCATGGCTAAAAAATATCTCAAAGTTTTGTGGAGAATGAGAGGCATTAACAACCATTACCGACAGATCCCTTCCATTTGGCCTTGTCGCAACTATATACAAGCTATCAGTATTAGTTGTTTTTAATACTTTCGTTCCGTTTCTGCCACCTAAGTACTTGCTCATCATAGAAAACGAGTACCAGGCAGGATAAGTCAACGAAGCATCTTTAAGATTATCATGAGGCCATTTAGCAAGTCCCCAGCGGTGAACGCCATTATAAAAACTATCTGAGCCATTGGCATTTTCCAGAGGGCTAACATACTGCTGATCCATCAGAAGCCAGATCAATGAAGTTTGTGCGCCTGCATTAGTAAAAGCAGCAACTGATTGCGCAATATAATTTCCATAGTCGGGTTGATATCTAACACTTTCATCAGGATAGCCGCAGCCATATTCATCAATCCAAAATGGTTTGCCTGTTTTGGCAATCTTATTTTTTCCAATATCTACTATATCCTTCCAACCGCCATATTCCCTATCCAATCTTGTAGCGTTATAACAATGCCAGCTATAAATATCTATTACACTATCCAAATTATTCACACTCCAGCTAACCCACTGAGCATTGCGTGTACTGCCGCTGTTTGGACCGACAATTTTAATTTTAGATCTAAGGCCTGATTTTATCAAGGTCTCATTTATTTTCTTACATACTTTTTTATAGTATTCCTCCTGTGAATATCCTGCGGGAAGAAGGCCCGAATTATAATTAAGAGGTTCAGTAAAAAGCATAAGATATTTAATATTGTTATATCCCTTAACATCTATTAGCTGATGCAGAGATTCATTTACCCAAGCAGCAAATCGTTCTGGATCTTTTGTTGCATCTAAAGTCACAGAATCATTTTCAGAAGAAGTGCCTGGCTTAAAATAAGTATCTTTTGTAAACCACCAACCGGCCTGCAGAGCTACATCAACGTTAATTTCTTTCATTTTATCGAGCCATTTATAGAAGGCCTTCATTTTAGTAGATTCCCAATTATACCCCTCATAAAGTTTTTTTTCACATGCCCAATCAGGACGGTACCATGTTCTAGCAATGTTTAGCGACATATATTTAACTCTTGAGAACTCTCTTTCGATATCTTCATTATTCATTCCCTTTTTTGCAAGTTCAGGCATAAAAGCGAAAGCATGATAGACACCATTTACACCGAGAAAGTTATCCATTAGTATTTCATTACTATGGACAAAAAGTCTGGGAGTGTTCTTATCAAAGCTCTTGTCAGGTTGGCAATTATCATTTATTGTTAAGTTCTCTTTTACTGTAAGGTTTTGTCTTCCGATTCTTTCAAAAGGTATATTTTCAAAATCTGGCAAATTATTAAAGACTTCAGAATCTTTTCTAAGCTTAAAGTTCATCTTGGCAGTACTTATAAATCCTGGATCTTCGATAGTAAAATAATTTTTACCAAGTTTTACCCAATCAGATGAGCCATTATGAATTTGGCCCACATTATAAAATAAATTATTCTCTATTAGATTTCTTTTAGGCAGTCCAAGACTATCATTCCAGTAATTTGCAAGATTTGGGTAAGCATCAGAATAAGGCAGGCAATTATATTTTATCTCATTTAGCCTTTTGCGATAAACTCCATTTTTTCCTATAAACTCCTCCTGTCCCCAGTTTTGCAGGCGGTTATCTATGTGAAAAGCCAAGGGAATCTGGGCAAAGATATTATTACGATAAACAATATCATTACCGCCGCCAATCATAACAGCTACGGTGCCCGATTTATAAAATATATTGCCATAGACCTGCATACCGCAAGCACCATCATCATGGTAAACAGCCATAATAGTCCCATCTTTATTACCAATATGATGGAAGAAATTATACCTAACAATATTACCCTGTTCACTTGGATTACGTCCATAGTAAATTGCCCCCATATCATGGCCATCAGTAACGGCATTATAGATAATGTTATATTCAATCAGGTGGTCATTCCCATTTAGATGAATAGCTACGGCAGGACAGTCATGAATTTCATTATGGTCTACAAAGTTTCCAACACCGTCAATATTAATGGCGCCGCGATATGTTTTTTCATAACGGTTAAAGTTATAGATCAAGCAGTTTGTAACTCGATTGTTTCCTCTTTTAAGATTTAATCTATCTCCTCCACCTAAAATTATACCCCCGGCCCCAGTATTATAAATCTCACAATTTTCAATTAAGTGATCTGTTCCGCAGTTTCTGTTCCAAGTCTGATTGTCATATAAATATCCTTTCAGATCTCCAAGTTTTCCTGACGAAGGCACTCCATGTTCATCGACTCCCTTTCCAAAACAAATAGCTACTGTTCCAATATTTCTGAATTTACAAGAAATGAAGTGAATATCGGATCCTCCTTCAATATAGATTCCCATTCCGCGAGTGCATTCAAAAGAAATATTTTGGAAACTGATGTAAGATGCATTATTAAAAGAAACAAGCGGGCTTTCCATAACAGAAAGGCTTAAGTCTGATAAGTCTTCATTTACAAAGGGGTAGAAATAAATATTTTTGTTTTTTTTATCGACAAAGTACTCACCAGGCAGATCAATTTCTTCGATCAAATTAAAGCCATAAAAAGAATTAAAAGTTTGTCCCGAAGAAAGGCCATAGAAAGTAGGAGCATTTGTAGTAATCTGTTTTTTTAAGGTATCTATTTTCTTAACTCCAACTGCATCATCAGCAAATCCATAGCAAAAGAATCCGGATATCCAGGGTTCTTCAGCATTTATCCATCTTTCAATTCTCTTAGAAGAGTATTCGAATATTCCACCTTTATCAGAATTCTCACCATTACAGATACGGGGGCCTGCATCTATTACAGATCTAATTGGTGTATAGCCATCGTTAGGCCATCTTCCAAGAAAATAAGCTCTATCTTTACCAAATAGCTCCATTTGTGCAGCTGTATATGGGCGTCCGAATCCATGAGGGAGTATTTTACCTTCATCAATATTTAATCTACTATAATTAATTTGAAGAATTTTGTCTTTAACTCTGCTTATGAATCTGTT
>JAUZPB010000268.1 GCA_030706145.1 Bacteroidota bacterium | reverse complement strand
TTGCTGGTAAAGTTTGCTTTGCAGGGTATAGTGGAAGAAAACAGTGAAGATAAATTTATTAGCACATTAAAAGAGAAGATAAATAGTGCAAAGGCTCCATATAGAAACATTCTTCTTTCTATTCTGGCTCATACCTACGAACAATATTACAAGGAAAATCTTTACGGGATCTATAAACGAAGCTATTTGGAGGATTCATCTTCTACAAGTGATTATAAAGTATGGGACGACAGGCGCTTTCAGAAGGAAATTACCAGGCTATATCTGAGTTCAATAGGCAATAGTGAGATGCTTTCAAATACCGCAGTAAAGGACTTCTCAGAGATTATTAAATATGAATTTGGAAATTTAACTATAACAAAAGCAACCTTGCTGGATATGCTTGGCTTAAGTGCTCTGAATTATTTCATGGACAGTTCCACTAATAGCGAATACTCCGTTTCAAAGGAGATGGATGAATTTAATATGGAGGATTCATCATATCTATCGGGTGCTAAAGAATTTGTCAAATTAAGGCCTGTAACAACGGATACATTGTCACTGAAATATCGTGCATTTAAGTTATTTCAGTTGCTGATGTCCTATCATATGAATAGACCAAATGATAAAAATAGCACAGATGATATTAACACTAGTAAGCTTTTAGCTGAAATAGATGTTATGCGCATGAAATTTATCTATGAAAACAGGGGGAACAAAAATTATGACAGCCTTCTTATTAAAACCCTAAGAAAGTCAGCCTTAAGTTCACCTGGCGGTCCTGTTTCAATGGTCTATTGGTTAAAACTTGCAGAATACTATGTAAAATTTTCTAATGATAGTGATTCTCCGGAAACTAAAAAATTTAATGCAAATGCAGCAGCTATATGTGATTCACTGTTAAAGAAAGAGGACAAAAGCAGCGAATCAATTGAAATTAAAAATTTGCTTAAGAGATTAAAAAAGAAAATTCAGGAGAGATACCTTAATTTTACCTTACAATCCACTTCAGCAGCAGACAAAGCATTTGGAGCATTATTTGAATACCGAAACATAGATACAGTATTCATCAGCATTATTCCGATGAGTTCCACAAATAAAAAAGTTATCAATGATGAATGGGAAAAGATGGATAGCAGTTACAGCAAACTTAATGGAGTGATATCATTTTCACGCATTTTGAAAAATGATAAAGATTATATGACCCATTCGGTTGAACTTGCACTGCCGCCGCTTAAACCAGGGCCATATACACTCCTTGTCTCAGACAGTAAGGAATACAAAAGTAATACAATAGCACACAAGGAATTTGAAATATCAAATCTTGCCTTGCTGACCAGAGAGAATCATGAAAAGGTAGAACTGATGGTAACAAACCGCCTGACAGGAAGGCCGGAAAAGGATGTAAATATTAATATTTATGTTGACTGGTATGATCTCAAATCAGGCAAGGATACTATGCGGCTGGATTCAAAGCTGGTTACAGATGAAAATGGCCTTGCAATGTTCTCAGGTTATACAAGGGTTTATGAACTGTTACTTTTAAAAGGTGGAGATACATTACGAGTAAATGATTTCCTGAGCTCGGGTTCAAGTATGGTAGACACCGGTACAGCTGAGAGAACATATATTTTCACTGACAGGGCAATTTATCGTCCGGGGCAGAAAATATTTTTTAAAGGTATTATTTCACAGCTTAACATGAAACAGAGGACATCGAAGGCAGTAAATGAAAAAGATGTTTGTGTAACACTGTTTGATGCGAACAGCCAGGTTATAAAACAAACAAATATGAAGACAAATGAATTCGGTGCATTTAGCGGAGAATTTGATCTGCCGGCAGGGCGATTGAATGGGCGTTGGAGGATTTCTGCAGGAGGTTCAACCCAATACTTCAGGGTTGAGGAGTATAAACGTCCTCAATTCGAAGTTATTCTAGATCCGCAGAAAGAAAATATTTCTATAAACGATACTGTAATAATAAAAGGCAAAGCAGTAACATATTCAGGGGCTCCGCTTACAAATGCAAGTGTTAAGTATAAAGTTAACCGTTCCAGCGGACATTACTTCTGGTATCCTTATAGTTCGGAGTCTAAAGAAGATAAGACCATTGCGGAAGGGAAAATATCAACAGATAGTTTGGGATGTTTTTCTTTCAAATTTGTCACTATTGGAAAGGAGAAGAAAGAACAAGAAGATATAATTTACAGATACTCCTGCAGTGTAAGTGTTACTGATGCAACAGGGGAAACACATGGGGCTGAAAATGAAATAAGTGTTAGCCGGTACGACCTATTCCTGAATGCAGATATACCCGATGTAATAAATTCAGAAGAGAACAAAAGTATTAAGATCTCCGCTGTTAATATTGAGGATGAGCCTTTAAAAGCAGGTGTAAAAACGGCAGTTTACAGGTTAAATGTTCCTAAAGAGGTTTTGGTTGAAAGACCTTGGGGAAAGCCGGACGGAAGTAAATCGGACCCGGAAAACTGGCAAGTACTTGCAGATGGAGAAATATATGAGGATGAATACCCTTTGGAAAGCTGGACAAAGGCGGAAACTGTATTTCAGAAGCAAATAGAAATAATGGGAGATTCATCGATTGCTCTTATCGGAAGCAGTGACTGGAAGCCAGGCAAATATCTGATCGTACTTTCTGCAATGGGTAAAAAAGGAGAAGCAAGATTTGAGAAATATTTTGATGTATTCAGCCCATCAGCTGATTTGATCCCTGTTAATAAACCTTTATGGGCAGCTGTTATCACCCCAAAGGTTAAGCCAGGTTCATATATAAAGATAGCTGCAGGGACTGGATTGAAAGAAGCAAATGTACTTTACGAAGTGGAAGATAAAAGTGGAATACTGCTGAGAAAGTGGATTACTCTAAATAAAGGGCAGAGGGTTTTAGATTTTCCGGTTGATAAGGCCGAAAAAGATGATCTGATTGTGCGTATGACGGCTGTATATGAAAATCAGAGGTATTCTTTTGCAGAAAGAATTAGACTGCAAAATCCGGAAATGAAGCTGAATATTACTCTTGAATCATTTAGAAATAAGATAAAACCCGGAAGCAAGGAAGAATGGAGATTAAAAATAAAGATGCCGGATGGCAGTCCTTCTAAAGCTGAACTATTAGCTTCAATGTATGACATGTCGCTGGATGCGCTTTACCTGCATAGCTGGGAATTTACTCCTTTTGCTCTAAGCAATACAAAAATGGTAGAGTGGGAAAGAGACGAGGCATTTAATCTGACAGAAACAGATCATTTATACTTAAGATCAGATTACTTTAATGTAATAGATTATAATTTCCCAAAGATCTATCTTTTTGGTTTTTCTTTAAGTGGGGATTATCGTCCGGGTAATATTTTAAAAAGCAGAAAATATCAATTGAAAGAGTTAAAAAGGTTAAGATTCCTGCCGCCAGTAATTAAGTATGATGAGCAGGTAACAGATGAGTATATTCCTACAGTAGAGGAACTATATAATGTTGCTCCTGATTCAAAAAATAGTGAAGGACAAGCTGGTGGTGTAGATTATAGCTTGATTGAAGTTACAGAGGCTCCTAAGAAGGACGAAATTGTAAAAGAAGAAGTAATGAACAAAGAATCCGGCGGTAAGAATTATCTTAATAATAAAGAGGTAGGTGTAAGA
>JAUZPB010000267.1 GCA_030706145.1 Bacteroidota bacterium | reverse complement strand
GAGAGGATATAGTCACAGTTGAGTTCACCGGCAGGAGGAAGATTGGTATATGTATTACCGAATGTAAGTGTCCCGCCCTGCAGCATTGAGGCATTCATCATCGCGCCGCTTAACCAGGTGATACAGCCCGAGTTTGGTTCGTTTTGTCTCACATTATACCTGGCAGTGATGCCGGTCCAGAATAGCTCCATCCAGTCAAGAATGAGAGAATCAGCCTGCGGCTTCTCTACTTTCATCTCGAAATCATAAAGTGCGATTCTGGGGCGAGAGCAATCACCGCATTCCTGTGAATAAGTATTGAGTGCAAATGCACTCAGAAAAAAACATAAAGCAAAAGTTTTCGTATTAAGCATTGATATATAATTTTTGTTGAGAATTTTCAGAGAAACAACACATGTGCCTATTCAAAAACCTGTCCCTGCGAAAAATAGTGAAATTTCAAACAATTATGAATTATTCTTTTCTTATCTTTTCGAAGTGAATTTTTGACAAAACCGAATTGTCGTTTTTGGGAATCCTGCTATTACCTCCATCAGTTGTATTGAGAAAATTTCTGCTGTGAATGGACTTCATATTTTTTCTATAGACCAGTAATTTTGTAAGTCGCTATTACTAAAAGCTCACCCAGAATACTTATTGTAAAGAAGTAACCAATATGTTTTAAATCTATCTTTAATTTGTAACTCGCTCTTATTATAATTAGAAGTAATATTATCATTATAATTATGCCTACCGTAAATGTACCGAGCCCCATAATTGAAGCTACCCGAGCTTCATCTTGTTGACTAAATTCTCCGAAGGCAAGAGAAAAAAAACGGAGTACAAACTGAAAGAATAAAACTGGGTATGCATAGATTATTGAATATTTTTCCAATAATAAAAGAGAGAGTACAGCCAACAATACCGTAAATGCAGGTCCGCCAATACTAACATATAAATTATGGCTTTCATTTATATAATGTCCGGCTTTTGGCCAAACATAATTTAAACTATATATCATGTCATTCCCCAAAATCTCTCCAACTATCCAATGTCCGAATTCATGAAAGAGATAAGAGAAATAAGCGATTGGAATCAACAATAAGTAAAGTCTGACTAATATTATTTTATCAACTATCATAATATCATTATTCCTTATTTATGCTTATCCTTAATACTATCGCTATCCAAACTCCACCCATGTGAAAATAATCAAATTTCGGGCAATTGAAAATCATTCTTTCTTTATCTTTGCCAGTGAATTTTCAATAAATAATTAAATCCGTCGTTCAGATCTCTTTAGTATCAAAATGCATTGTATGTGGAAATAAGAAGATCATATAGTTCAAATGCCAATTCAGGCAGCGCTTCCTTTAATAATGGTTGTCCAGAATATGTCATAATTCAAATTGTAACATCCTACAGAGTTAAAGAATGTCCTTTCACATCAATGTATCTGTTAAAATTAACAGAACCCCTCCGATATGAAGAGGGGATTATTCAATTGATTGGGACTTTACTTCTTTTTTTTGCCGCCGGTCATTTCATTATCTGTTTTCATATTCTGCATTGCTGCATTTTGCAAATCCTTAACACTCATATCGGTATTATCAGTATCTACAACTACCTTCAATGATCCGTCGGGCATTAACTTATATACAGTAACATATTTGCCTTCATCCAAAACGGGTTTATTCATAGTTTTCTTCTGCAGGCCGATCTTATATGTGCCTATTTCCACAAATAGATTGTTGCTGCCAAGTACATCAACGGTCTTAAAATCGACAGTTGTGAACTTCTGCGTATCTTTATTCTCATCTTCTAAATGCTTTTTAATGGCATCTTTGCCACGGATAATTTTAGAATTATTAGGCAGTACTACCGCCTCATCTGCGTAAAAATCCGCGACAGCCTGATAATTCCCGCTTATCATATAGTCAGCCCACTTTTGATTTATCTGCTTTATTTTCTCTTTTGCCTGGTCGGTTGTCATATTATGCAGGCTGTCGTCCTGGGCATAAATGTAACAGGAGAATGAAAACAGGTATAGAACGAAAGCAAAGGCTATTGTGAGTTTGGTTCTCATATTAAAATTCCTCCAAATTGTTAAATACTGGTAATTGTACTTACATTAATAACATATATAAAGGAATTATCATTGGCAATGAAATGAATTTCGCTCATCTCTGCTTAAAACATAATTAATCTGAATTTCGAAGAATTCCGCATTGTGCTTAGAAGATACCTGTCCCTGTTATGTTAAAAGTCAAGTAATATTGTAGGAATGAATAGTGTAATCCTTTGTCCTTCTCATTAGGGATAGTATTCTAAACAACAAAACCCAATTGAAATAAAAAAATCCAACTCTTTATATAAATAAACCAACCTGTTATTAACAGTCATCCTAAAATAGGAGCTGCAGGAAGTAAAATAAAATCAAAATCTGTATTGCCGCACTCTATTCAAATACAATTGATTATTTAAGTTGCTGCTTTCCTTTATTAGCTGCTTCCTCTTAACCTTGCAGGGACAAGCTCAACGGTCAATACTATGTAAAAATGATTCTTTATAAAAAAAGCTAAATGATTTTATTATGCTACAAGAGCATACTCATATGTTTCACTTGAGTTCCAAATGTGCTGAACCCTGCTTAAGAGCTTCTTGGCTATCCTGATAATTGCCTTCTGCTTAGACATTCTCTTTATGAGTTCATTATATTTGAGTGTCATTGCAGGATCTTTTCTTACTGCTATCCAAGATGCCTCTACCAAGAGGCTCCTTAAGAACTTACTGTACCTGTGACTTAAGCCTAAGATTTTCTCTTTTTCTCCTGATGCACTTGTTGCTGGTACAAGACCGACATAGCTGGCAAGATCATCTAGGCTTCGGAATCTTCTTATGTCCATAAGTTCAGTGTATAGTGTTATGGCATTGATAAAACCAATGCCTGGTATACTCATAAGTCTATTGATTAGAGGTTTGAATTTATATTCTTCTGCATACCTCCTTAATCTTAGAAGTACTCCGGATAATCTTTCTCTTGATTGTTTCAACTCTTCAAGATAGACCAGTAGACATTCCCGGCCTACTTCATTTTCAAACTGAATCTGCTCTTCTAAATGCTTTATGAATTTACCTGACCAGTTTCTAATCTTATAGTTCTCTGGTATTTCTTTCCCGCAGAACATCAGATATCCTTTGATCCTATTCTTAAGCCTTACCTGATTCCCTACTAACTGGTATCTCATGCGACAATAAGCCCTGAGCTCCTCCTGAAGTTTATCTGGCACATATATACAATCAAGTGTCCCGTTTTCCAACTCTCTGGCTAATTTCCTTGAATCTATAGTATCACTCTTTGTAGTTCTTTCTTTGGATTTAGTTGGAATATCTGCAGGGCTTACTACAATGTTCTCAATTCCATAAGCTCTAAGTTTTCGGTCTATCCAGTATCCACAGAAACCTGCTTCATATACACTGAAGTATTTACCCTTCGGGTAATGCTTCTGCATATACTTTACCAGTTCTTCAGGTGATGGATTCATTGAGAATGTACAAAGCTCCATCTTGTTACTTCTTATAGTTACATTCCAGCTTTTCTTATGGACATCAATTCCAAGGAAAAAGCTTTGACTACTGAAATCCAATTTCTTATTTTTCTTTTCCATCTTAAGAGCATCCTT
>JAUZPB010000266.1 GCA_030706145.1 Bacteroidota bacterium | reverse complement strand
GATAGTATTGTTGATATAAAGGCTACATCATTAAAAATACTTTCTGAGTTAGGAGAAAAAGGTCAATATAAAAACTCCTATCAACCGGATCCTGAAAATCTTCAGATTTTCGCAGAAGGCAATACGATCAATGTGAATCTTCCAAAGGGAGAGGTAACGCAAGAGAAAATTAAGAACAGACCAATATTAAAGGCCAGTAACTTTCTTCATTTGAATTCTGCGAAAAAGGCATGGACATGGATAGCTGATATTTTTGCCCTTAGTCTTGCCTTTCTTGCTATATCAGGTTTGTTTATGATCAAAGGGAAAAAAGGAATAAGAGGAAGAGGGGCCTGGCTTGCAGCTTTGGGTTTTGCTATTCCCCTTTTGTTTCTTCTACTATACTATTTTTAAGATTTCAAAAATAATAAATGTATTAAAAAAGGCTCCATAAAAGGAGCCTTTTTGATTTTCTCTATTTAGTATTTATCTTACTTAGTCACGAGCCCATCTGCCATGTCCATGTCCGTTACCATTGCCATGTCCATTGCCGTTTCCGTTACCATTACCATGTTCGTTACCATTGCCATGTCCGTGACCATTACCGTTTCCATGCTCCTCAATTACCTGAACTTGCTTTTCGAATCTTCTACCATCGTTATTTCCACGGCCATTTCTGTCATTATAGAATCTATTGTTTATATTGACGTAATTATAACCTTGATTCCTCAGTTTATGAACCTGATCCTGTGAGCATCCATAATGATCACTAATTACTCTTGTATTGACATAGTTAACAATATCATGATCACTTAATACAACGGTATTATAATCATTTCTGTGCTTATTGTGTTTATAGTATCCCCATGCATTACCATAAGGAGGTCCCTGAACAACAGTGCGTCCATAAATATCAGGACCCAAACCATAGTGGCGTGATACCTCAAACCAGGAGCAGCCTCTTGACCTGTAAGCTACGACCTCTCTTGGAGCGACGTGAGCATGCTTTGCAATATAAAATACTACAGGAATTTCCTCATCCGGGATACTCCTTTCATGAATTACGACGACTTCTCTTTCTGGCACATGATAATAATTACCAATAGAAAGGTAAAAACTATTTAACCCACCATCACCACCGATAGAAATTCCAGCATTTACCTGAGCAAATAAAGACGAGGAAATACCCATAAATACTGTTATTAAAACTGCGACATATACAAATTGCTTTTTCATGTTGACTCCTATACTTCACATACTTAAATAACAAATAAACTTCTTTAAACTAATTTTATTACTTCTTTACTTTAGATGATTAAAATCGGTTAACTCTTTTTTCCCTTTCAAGCCTCCGCATTTCTTAAATAGTTAACTTTTCTGCTTAGTTTTACCTGGATCTTAAGTTTAATGGACCATTTAGTCAGACAGTGTTAAGATCATCTTGTTCTATTTACTATTAATCAACTATTGTGCCTGAAGTTTTCCGGTCAGAATGCAAATATTTAATATTGAATTGTATGTAGAAGTGTACTATTTATGTCCAGTTATGAATACAATAATTATACAGAGCTATTTTTTATCAGTAATTAGGCGATAAAGTTCATTAAAGAGGGCCGTTAGCTGACCATTGTTGTAGTGAGCATTCAGACCACTTGGGCTAGGCAATATCCACAGTTTAGTTTTCCCAATAGTTTCATTTTGAAGGCCCAGAGCTGCCTTAGGGCGGTTAAATGCAGTTTTGTAGGCCCCAATACCCAGAATAGCAAGGAATTCAGGAGTGTACAAATGGATTTTATCAACCAATTTTTTACCACCTTCAATAAACTCCTTTTTTGTTAGTTCTTCTGCCCTGGCTGTAGCTCTGGCAGCAACATTTGTAATACCGAAGCCCATCTTTAGCAGTTCCCTTTCTTCAAATGGAGACAGCAGCCTATCGGTAAATCCAGAGCTAAACAAGGCTGGCCAGAAACGATTACCAGGACGGGCGAAATGGTGGCCTACAGCAGCAGTGTAAAGGCCTGGGTTTATACCACAGAAGAGAACTTTAAGGTTAAAATCGATTATATCTGGTACTGTTTTTCCAGCAGCTTCCAATATCTCAAGTCTTGTTGGTCTCTTATTCATTTACATCTTATTCATTTACAATTATAAAATATTAGTTTTATGATATTTCAAATCTTAGCGGTTTAAAACAAAAGTTGAGCCGGGCACTTTCAAATCCAAAAGTCAAGTATTATTTTGACTTTATGAATATCGGGGAACTCAAAAGATAATAAAACGTCAAATTCAGGTCAAATATTCTTAACAATACAATCTATTAAAATTATTCAACAGGAAAAAGCCATGATTAACCGGCGCAAATTTTTCAAGATTCTGGCAGCAAGCGGAATAGGTGTAGCCCTCTCCCCTGTTTTCGATAAGCCTATCTTTGGGGCAGATGACAATAAAACTAAAAAGCCAGCAACAAACATTAAAGATGCGTTAAAATATCCACGTACAAA
This sequence comes from Bacteroidota bacterium, assembly GCA_030706145.1. Lineage (GTDB taxonomy): Bacteria > Bacteroidota > Ignavibacteria > Ignavibacteriales > SURF-24 > JAUZPB01. The sequence continues at coordinate 1,202 of JAUZPB010000266.1, read as the reverse complement.
AAATTCGATGCCTGGAATGTTTCCCGGAAAGGTTATTCAGGTTATTCATAATAATTCAACAAAAGACAAAAAAGTTGTATTTGCAGCTGCCGACCTGATGGTCAGTCAGGCTATGCTAAATCTAACAGAGGCTAAGGATATAACAGAGGCATGGCGAATGTTTTTCACTCCAGAGGAGAAAATTGGCCTAAAGGTAAATCCGATTGCAGGACCAGAACTAACAACGAGCGTTGAAATTGTAAAGGCAATAGTTCAACAATTAGAAAAGGCAGGCATACCAAGGAAAAACCTGGTAATATTTGACAGAAGGAGCGAAGACTTAAAAAAGTCAGGCTTTACAGCTGAAAATTTCCCTGGAGTTCAGATTACAAGCACAGAACAGCAAGATAGCAGCGGCTCATTTTATGATAAGGATGGCAAACTTTATAGTGAGCAGATGATTGATAAGGATTGGTATTACTGGGCAGATGTTGAAGAAAAATATGATGCTGAAACTATTCCATACATGGTAAATGAAGGCAAGTTTTCATATTTCAGTAAAATAGTCACAAAGCAGGTTGATAAGATAATTAACATTCCGGTGCTAAAGAACGCAGGAGCATCAGTTACACTTGCAATGAAGAATCTTGCCTTTGGATCAATTACAAATACATCCAGGCTGCACAAAGACCTCTGGGCAGAGACATGCGCCGAAGTATGTGCTTTTCCTCCTATTCGTGATAAGGTTGTATTGAATATTGTTGATGGAATAATAGGATGTTTCCAGGGAGGACCGGGATACAGTCCACAATTTATAACAGAGTACAAGACAGTCTTAGCATCAACAGATCCAGTAGCAATAGACAGGACCGGATATGAAATTGTAATTAAAAAGCGCATTGAAGAAAAAGTGCAGAAACAGGATTCGCCCCGTGGCAAAAGCTTTATGGAGATAGCGCAGAATCTTGGACTTGGAACATGCGACCTTGAAAAGATAAAACTTAAGAAAATCGACGTAACTCAACTTTAAGCAAAAAGGATATGATAATAGAATGAAGATAAAGCTGTTTTCTCTTTTAGTTTTAATAGTGTTACCACTTTTAAGTATAAGTGCAATGACAAATGAAGAATTCCCTGAAATAAAGCAAGATTAGATTACTGGTGGAGGAAAGGTCATAAGAAAAGACTTCTATGATCAGAAAACATTGTGGGTATATATTGAT
>JAUZPB010000265.1 GCA_030706145.1 Bacteroidota bacterium | reverse complement strand
GAATTTTGGATTTGGAAATTTCGCTGCAGATTTGTGTATTAAAGAATCTACTCTTTTTAAGTTCGTAAGAAAATCCGTCTCGGGCAGGTGGCCCCACAGACATGCAACCTGATCTATGCCTCTGTTGGCGCGTGCAAAGATCGAATCAATTTCCGACTGCTGAATTGATCCAATATGCTTTGATCTTACATTCCACCCATTTGAATTCCCGGGTATCTGATAGTTGTCAGGTGAAGGGTGAAAGGGGACCCATGTCGATGGTGCAAGTGACCAATCAATTACATTGTCGCGCTCTCCTGTTGTGTCAATAAGCTTTTTCGAAGGATAATCATTGTCCAAATTGTATGGAAGTATCTGGTTCATATAGTTCTGCCAGTCATTATCCATAAAATGCCAGCCGCTTCTGAAAGATACAGGAAACAAATTTTCATCGATAAGATTCTGTGCGAGCGTATGATTGAAATCCGGCCGGCATTCGTTGAATGTTTTTGCCTGATTCCAGTAATACTTGCCATTGCCGTAGTAATCACTCCAGAAATAAGTGTGATAGTGCAATGTAAGCTCGTCACCGAACTGCGCAATTTTATCTCCATGGTATTTTTTCATCAGGTATGGAGCCATTGATACAGGATTTGGAGTATTGGCGTTAATTGAATTATCGAAAATGTTGCCCGACATCATCCACCATGTAAGCTTCAAAGCATTGCCATATGAATCTTTGAATGAATTGCGGAAAGCATCGTTCATTACACTATAGCCGTTACGAGTGGGATCCGTATAGAGATCTCCTTTTATGTAACAGTTATAATTATTTACATCTAAACCATCCCACATACCCGTATCACTTCCGAGTACAAAATAGATGTTTCCCTGAGCATTTAGAACAGAACAAAGTGCAGAAAGAAAAAAGAAGAGCATGAATTTGATTTTCATTATTTTATCTCTGACAAATTTATATAGTGTTTATTGTTTAAGACTTTAGTCTATATTTGAATAAACTTTGTGCCTGGTAATTTCTATATATATTAGATCGAAATATATTGGATCAAATGATTAAGTCTGAAGCAAACTTAACTTGTTGGTTTTAAATAAACAAGCGGAACTCTGCCTGTTCCGCTTGTTATTTGTATTATTTGCATTACCTTGCAAGTGGGGAAAGTTGTGTGGGGCAGCAAGGCTTATAACCCCGGGGCTTCGTTTTAGGAGAAGTGCTCTTTTTGTGACTATTTTTCTGCCCATGCCGGCATGGCATTTAAATAGTTTTCGGCTCTTTTCATGAAATCAGGATTGCCATCTTTTGGTGAAAAAGATTTTAGCCACTCGGCTACACCTGCCTGGACTTCTTCCTTTGGTTTTAAGTTACCCTGTTCATCTACACACCAGGTGCAGTGTCCCGGTTTTGCACCTTCTTTTGCAATTGTTCCATCAAGAATAACTCCGCACGACTGACAAAATTTCATTTCCATTTTTAACCTCCGTATATGTTTGTTTGATTGACAAATCAAATATATACTAGGGCTGTGACAACAGTATGTCAGCATTATAAATGGAATTCATTTTTTTTATTCTTTCCTGAATTATTTTCTTAAGAAAATCGGGTTTTATGACCTCTACAAACTCCCCAAAGCTTAGAATTGTCGAAAATACCCATTCATCTTCAGGAATTTTCATTGCAACTATAATGCTCCCGTCATCCAGAACCCTGACAATGCTTTCTTCAAAATATTCATCAACCTTTAGCCTTATCTGCGGAGAAAATTTGAGCACTGTATCAATCATATTTGGGGATTTTGCATTAGGTGCTTTCATTGAGGATTCCATAAACTCCTGGTATGAACCTTTTCTGCGTTCAAATTTCTCGGGCATTATCTCAATTATGTTCATCCTCGAAAGCTTGAAAATGCGGAAATCCTTCCTGTCCCTGCAAAAACCAAACAGATACCATGCATATCCCTTAAAGACAAGCGTCATAGGCTCAACAGTCCTGTGCATTCCTTCTCCGCGGTTATTCCTGTAGAAGAACCTTATTATCATTTTTTCTGATATTGCAAACTGTATGAGCTTAAGATAATCCTTGTTCTTTTCCTTAAATGTCCATGGTATAAGATCAATGCAAAGCTCTTCGGCCTGCTTGTTTACATAGTCAATTTTATCCTTTGGTATAAGGTTAAGTATCTTTTCTGAAACAGTCTCAAGATCGGTGTTGCCAAGCGTCTTATTTACATTCTTAAGCGTTGAGATAATTGAGCTCATGTCATCAATGGATAAAACCTGCCCGTTTAGCCTGTAGTTTTCCATGATGCCAAGCCCGCCCTTGCTGCCGGGGAAGGAGATGATGGGTATTCCTGCAAGATTAATAGCTTCAATGTCGCGGTAGATCGTTCTTACAGAAACTTCAAAACGCCTTGAGAGTTCCTTGGCTGAGACTTTATTTCTGTTTAGCAGCAATACTACTATTCCAAGCATCCGGTCTATCCGCATCCCTTATTTTCCTGTAGTTTTTATTGAATTAGTTCCCTGGTGAGTTATTTTTCTTGAAAATCTTCTGGATAAATTAATAATTAATGAAGTTAAAACAAACTTGCTTTGAATATAAAATCTTCCTAGTTTCGGTGTGGAATTTTCAGCAGTCCGTACTATTTAATTTTCAGCCGAAATTTTTTACAGGAGAAAATAAATGGAACCTAATGTACTTACCGACAAAGAACAGTTTCCTACCGAAGAAGTAATTTATTCGTATATAGGGAAAAAACAACAGCTCTGGCTTGGTGTATTTGATTACATTCATACTAACTATCCCGAATTCTCAGAAGAATGGCGATATTATATCGACGGGAAAACCTGGCTCCTTAAAGTAACTAGAAAAACAAAAACTATTTTCTGGCTCTCTATACTGAAAGATACTTTCCGCATGACATTCTATTTTACAGATAAAGCTGAGGAACTGATAAATAAAAGTACTATAACAGATGACTTAAAAGAGCAGTTTTTTTGCGGAAAGAAAATCAATAAGATCCGCCCCATAACAATTGTTTTTAAGCATAAAAAAGATGTGGAAAATGCAAAGGCACTGATGGCAATAAAACTAATGATAAAATAAAACAGGGCATAAAATGAAAGCTTTGAAAGTTGCTATTTTTGTTTTTGATGGAATGACAGCTTTGGATGCTGTCGGACCCTACGAGGTATTATCTAACATACCTAATTCAAAAGTGTATTTTGTCTCAACTTCTCCCGGGACAATTAACTGCAAAGGGGGACTAAAGATAATTGCTGATTATTCGTTAAACGATATTACGTCAGCTGATATACTGCTTATACCGGGTGGCCCCGGTGTAGATAGTCTTCTGAATAATGAGCCTCTCATAAAATGGATAAAGCAGCTTCACCAAACTACAAAATTTACAGTGTCGGTCTGTACGGGATCTTTGCTTTTAGGTTCTGCCCAATTGCTGCAGGGACTTAAGGCTACAACTCATTGGAAACACTTTGAAAAATTAAATGACTACGGGGCAGAGGCAACTAAGTCACGCTATGTAATTGATGGCAAGATAGTTACTTCTGCAGGCGTGTCTGCCGGAATAGATATGTCTCTTAAATTAGTTGAACTGACCGGAAGTGAATCCTTAGCTAAGATGATTCAGCTTGGAATTGAATATGATCCAATGCCTCCTTTTGATGCAGGCTCGCCCGAAAAGGTATCTAAAGAACT
>JAUZPB010000264.1 GCA_030706145.1 Bacteroidota bacterium | reverse complement strand
GATATTATTTGGGGTAACTCAGGCTTCTTCCATTCCTCAAAGAAGTTTTTATCCTTTATTAATGCATAATGTATCTGCAATCCATCCTTGTCATAATCCCTTAATGAGCAAAGCGTATCAGATTTTTTATCCTTATTCTGTTTTCTAATTTCTCTTACACCTTCTTTCATCTGTTTTATTATTTCTTCAGGCATAGTGTTTAACAGCTCTTTGATATGGACTTTAATCTCAGGCGGTCTGTTTTCAAGAGTTTGTTCCAGATATTCGCCGACTATTGGATAGTTGATTGCGTTCGAACATAAGGACCATTTTGCCGACATTCCTGCAAGAAAAAGGACCTGAGAATCTTTCATGTTACAATACTTCAACTCAGAAACAAGCCGGTCCAGGTATCTGGTATCTCCAGATGCGAAAAAGCCGCTCCAGACAAGATCGTTTATAGATGCTTCATGTCCCTTCCAGTTTAGAACAGTATCCTTTGTTTCACTTAGCTTTAGGCAATACTTTACTAAATCCTTCGAGTATTTTAATTCGTTTGAAAGATTATTAAAATCTACAGACTTATCCGGGTATTTTGACAAAGCTACAGTTATAAATCCAATAAATGGATAGGCGGAGCTTGATTTACTTAAAAAATCTTCATCGTTGTCTATGCTCTTTATAATATCAGTTAAAAGATCAGGGCTTGGGTGCTTAAAGAAACTTTGCATTTCCATTGCAACTTTTACTTGAGGACTCATTGACTGAGCAAAAGAAATAGTTGACAGGAATATTGTTATAAATAGAAGTGAAATCTTCATTATTGAACCTTACTTGATTAGTTTATACGTTTTCTGACCTTTTTATTGTAAACGGTATCAGCGCAAACCAGTCTCATAATTCCCGCTTAAGTCAGTCACAATGTGGCATGCGAAATTACAATTAATATTTGAATCTTACCTGTATTAATAGCTAAAGAAATGAGATTGCCGGAAAGTTTTGGAAATTATTTTTTAATGGAGAAAGAATAGGGCAGAGATTATCTGCCCATAAATCACTTTAAAAGCATAAGCTTCTTTGAAGCTCTGTAGTCGCCTGCATGAATAGCATATATGTATATTCCTGAAGGCAGGGAAGAGGCATCAAAGTTTATTTTATATTCGCCTGTACTTTGTTCTTTATTTACGAGCATAGAGATCTCCCGGCCTAGAATATCATAGATCTTGAGTTCGACCTTTGCCGCATGTGGAATAGAATAACAGATCGTAGCTATTGGATTGAAGGGATTCGGATATGCAGAGAGCCTGAAATTATTCAATTTTGTATGATCAGTCCTGCTGACATCTGTGTATTTATAAATTACCTGGTGAATATATACATAAGGAGAATCGACAACAGGAAGAAATGGCCCTTTAATGTTATTAAGTACTATACTGTTAATAAATTCTCCTTTATCAATATCAAAGATTTTAAGTGTATCACGGAACATATCTTTAGGACCTGAGAATACTTTTGCTGCATATTTCATGTTCCTGTCAATTCCGAAATTGTAAGAAGTGTCATTCATATAATATGATGCCGGATATGAGAGATCGCTGAGAAGTGTCCTTTTATTTATAAAAGTAGTATCAGCTGCATTAAAATCAAAACTGACAATTTGTCTGTTATTTAAAAGGTATAGTTTGTTATTTCTTATCTCCCAGCTGGGACCAAAATGTGTCCCAGATATTAATTCATCTTTCAGGACATTTTTTATGTAATGAAATGAAGTATCAGCAAATCTGTAAACGCAAAATCCAGCCCCGTGATCTGTTGTAATTGCATACAGATCTCCTGAAAGTTTACGTACCTGGGAAGGCGTATTTAGGGCAAAGGTATTTCCAGGATCAAATATAAAACTGGAATCACCTATAATACTGATCTTTACAGATCTTAAGCTGTCAATTTGAGGTGAATCATTTGGATTTATGATGTAATAACTATATGAACGCCTGAAGTTTTTATCCATGAAAGCTGCCAGATACCTGTCACCGATCTTACCTAAGATTGCTCTCAAAAGTTCTGGCATCGAAGGGTTAGTCCCGTAATCAGGATACTTAAAGTAAAATAACGAGTCGTTATTTGCCAGGAAAGAATTTCCAAATGCCCCATTGTTCAACCATAATCCATTATTTGTCTCTGATATTATCGTTTTTGTGATCATATATGGCTCAATAATATCCCATCCCAAACCTGGAAGAAAACTAAACTCTCTGTTATATAGCGTTCCTTCATTTTCAATTAGCTGTTTACCATTACGCCATTCCATTGAGGGTGATGCGCTATATCCTTCATACTTGTTCAGAAAATAACTTTTTTGTGATGTTCTTATATGAGCAAAGTATTTTTTGTATGAAAATGAATGGACAAAAGCAGAATCAAAGCTTCTTCGATACCAGAAGCCGGTGGTATCTGCAGGATTGATCTGAGTGCCGCTGAATGGGATTCTGAGAAGATTCCCTGAATAATAAACTGACTGCGCAAAAGAGTCATTCAGTGGAAATAAAATTAACATTAGCAGTAAAAAAGACACATACCTTGCCATCAGATTCACCTCCATTATTGCCTGAGTTAATATAAAAATATTTTCTCTTATCTAGCAGTAAAGCAAAAAGTAATTTTATGATAGCAATATCGTTTTCGAATCCTTCTTCATATTCAAAAATAAGTTTAACGTGCTATATGCTAGAGTTTTACCAATAAACCCAAGTGCAGTGCTGTATGATTGCGTTTATCGTAATCAGTATAGAGCTTGGCTGTAAGATCAAGCCCATACCCGCAAGAAAAGAAATACCTCACGCCTGCACCAACTGAATGCATCCAGTAATAATACATATGGGAGGGATAGACAATCTTAAAGTCCGGTCCATTCATATCTGAGTAGACGGCAGTTATTTCTCCATACTTTTCTATATTGTAATTTATTCCGGTTAAAAGGCAAAAAGTCAGCTTATCTAGCCTGGAATCAAATAGCTTTGCTTCTACGAAGAAGCGGTATATGTAGGCAGCATCTCCGGATGAATGCATCAGTTTCTGCTCGGGAATTGTTACCTGATCAAATAAATTATCAAATGAGTAATGGTTATATTCAACCCCTGGCGAAAGTGAAATAGCCTTATGAATGGGAAACTCGGAACTTAGGGCAGCAGACAATCCGTCCTTCCAAGAATCGGTTAATGAATTACTACTTTTGAAAGGAATAATGCTGCTCGTTCGGGGGCTTAGTCCAAATTGCAAGTGCAGGACTGGCTGGGCAGCAAGTGAGCCAAATATAAAGAAAGACAACAAAAATAAACTTTTCATTTTATCTGTTCCTATTTAAAGCTTCTTGTCTGTTGGAATTTAATTAATTTTCTAACCATTCTAAAGCAATCATTCCATTTACTTTGACTCAGCTTGAATACTATTATTTATTTTTTTCTGCATAAGAGTATTTTTGCTTCTATTTTGCTGAATTTTTAGAAATTCAAGGCGCTCTTCCTTAGTAGCCATATGTATTACTTTAAAGTTTATAAGATTCATTGCCCGGATTGATCCTGGACACTTTTCAAGTAGTTCCTCTTCAATTTTTTCTGCTTTTGATCTATCATTTAGCCAATACTTTACTATGTGACCTAGATTATCAAGAATACGGGACAAATAACAACTATTCGGATATTTATCGTCTAATTTCCTTAATATTTGTACACACTCCTCAGCTGATTTTGTAGAAGTGAAAGCATAAATGTATTCATTATGTACATTTAATTCTTCACCTGAAGGT
>JAUZPB010000263.1 GCA_030706145.1 Bacteroidota bacterium | reverse complement strand
TCGTTGTATTCGGTCTCCTTATGCATTTTTAAGTAATTCATATATCTTTCTTTCGAAAGAGTGCCTTCTTCAAGTGCCTGGAGTACTGCACAGCCTTTTTCTACAGTATGAGTGCAGTCACTGAACCTGCACTTGCCCGTAAACTGTGATATTTCACTGAACGTTTCATCGAGGCCGTTTTCAGCTGAGATCATACCTAATTCGCGCATACCGGGATTATCAATAATTATTGCTCCATTTTCAAGAACAATCAGTTCGCGGCGTGTGGTAGTATGTTTTCCTCTTCCATCTTTGCTGCGTATTTCCTGTGTTTTGAACAGCTCCTGCTTCAGCAGATTATTAAGAAGAGTTGTCTTTCCTACGCCTGAAGAGCCCAGAAGGCAGTATGTCTTTCCATGCTCAAAAAAAGAATTGATCTTTTCGATCTCTCGTGGATCAAGATTGCTGAAAGAAGCAATTTCAATATCAGGGACAATTTTCCTGATATCCTCTTTTTTCATTTCAACCTCTTCGGACGAGATCAGATCGCTTTTACTCAAAAATACCGCTGGTTTTATTTTGCACTCATTTATCATTACAAGGTAGCGCTCAAGTCTGCGCAAATTGTAGTTTTCATCGAGCGCCTGCACAATGACAGCCGTATCTATATTTGCCGCTATAAGCTGGAATTCGATCTTCTTTCCTGCAGTTTTCCTTTTAAGCAAAGTCTTGCGAGATAAGATCTCATGGATAACGGCAAAGGACTCTTCATCAAAGACCTGTGCATAGACCCAGTCCCCTGTTGCGGGCATATCTACTGATGAATCGGAGTTATACAAGAACCTGCCTGCAACTTCTGCAAATATTTCCTTTTTGCCGTTTGAAACGACATAACTATTCTTATTAACAGAGGTTACTCTGACTGGCTGAAGATCGTTGTTATTATTCTTATTGAACTGATTACGAAAAAATTCATTAAAACCTAGTTTATATATATTATCCATTTCTGGTTACCTTCAAAATTTTATTATGATTTGATTTAATAACGATATAGTTTTTCCTGAATGCACAGACTTGTGCAAGCGGATTAATATCAGGTTAAGTAAGAGAGATGATGCTGGGAAAAGATGATATGGGAAATAGAATATCTTGCGCTGCAATTATCTGATCTCAATAATCAGCAGGCAAGGCTATCCGCAAGCAGAGCTTTTATTCACTCTTGGGAATAAGGTAATTCAGAAAGCTGAAGGAAATAACGTAGAAACGGGAATCATTCCAGTTTTCTATTAATCCTTCATCATTTTCCCAACAATTTCCCCAAGCATCACAAACTTGCTATCAATGAATAATACATACTCCAGATTCTGCATAAATCTCCTTTCATAAATTAGTTTTAGAATACATTAAATTTAATTAAAATTCCTGAAATCACAAAATAAGAGCAAATAGGTTTTCTCAAGCCAAAGCGGAATAAAGGGCCAATTTGATAATAAATTCTTTATTCCTTATTTTGCGCAATCGATAAATGTAAAAGACCTGTTTTGAGACTTCTTCTAATAAATTTGCCCAAAAGTTTCAGGTATTAACATTATAGGATTCCTCAATGATAAAAAGAGTTTTTCTTTACTTATTGTTTACTCTTTTTCTTCCTACTATTCTCGATGCACAGAATTTCCCTTCCATTAAGGACTATTTTAATTCAGGAATTTCCATCAGAGGAGGTATAAGTCATCTCGTCCTTAAAGATGAATTTATCTCACAGGAGAAATATGCGGGTTTTGCACCCTATTACGCTCTTGACTGGTCCAACATTCATGACAGTTACGGTTTTCATTTCACAATGGATCTTATAAATACAAATGAATTAAAAAATTATAATATGTCTGCAAAGATGATTGAATGCTCTATGAGTTTAGGATATATGTATGATATTGGAAACACGGAATTGTATAGCCGGAAAATTTATTTCATGCTGGGACCTGCCCCGGAAATTTACATTCACTTTAGAAGTCAGAATATTGCAAAAGGTGGACTTGCAATCTTTGATGCATATTCCTTTGCTGCCCTTTTCTCAGCAGGCATCAGGCTCGATGCTTACTATCCGATAAATAATGACTTTGCACTTGCAGGGAGCTTACAATCTAGTCTCATTTCATTAGCAGCTAAATATATTGATCCCGAAAACAAGAGTAAATCTCTTATCAAGATAACTGCCCCTTATTCTGATGGCAAGTATTCTTTTGAAGCCTCCGCTGCGTTTTCATACTTCAGGCCATTTAAGTTTCAGGCTGGTTATAGATTTAAGTTTATCAGGCTAACCAGCTGGGATTATTTGGCTTCAGCGGGAGATAATCTTTTCTTAACTCTAACTTATATGCTGTAAATATGAAAGATAAAGTAATTTTACTATTCATACTTTTTCTTATTCTACAGCAGGGCTGCAGCGATTTAATTATTGATGGCCCGGAGAAAGAAACAAAACTAGGAGATTTTGAAGAAGCTTGGGGAATTGCAAAACATTATTATCCTTTCTTTGAATTCAAAAAGGTTAATTGGGATAGCATACACACTGTATATAGACCACAGGCAATGAAATGTAAGGGAGATGAAATATATATGGTGTTATATGATATGTTCAGACAGTTAAAAGATGGACATATTGATATCTACACCGAGGGTGGATTTTCGGTTAAGACCTTTTTCTGGCCAAGATATTATAAAGATAAAGATTCGTTTAGTCCCGAAGTCATTAGAAAGTATTTCCCTGAGCCACTTAAACTGGCAGGAGAAGACAGGTTTGAATATGGAATAACAAATAATATCGGATATGTGAGATTTGAGACATTCTCAGATGGCAGCTGGATAAAAAGCTTTACAGATATAATGGCTTACCTTAGCAATACAACTGGAATTGTTATTGATATCAGGAATAATTCCGGAGGAAGTGCGTCAACTGCTGATTTCATAATGTCTCACTTTATTAATAAGACACAAGAATTCTATTCTTATGATAAACATAAAAACAGATATACTTACTCACTATATCCAATTGGTGCAAGCGGCTATCTTAAACCAGTTATAATATTGGTCAATGGCGCTAGTTTTAGTTGTGCAGAACTTTTTCCTGAGAGAATGCGGCAATTGAATAATGTAACTGTATTGGGCGATACAACTGGCGGAGGCGGCGGATACGGTCGGATATATACCCTTACAAGCGGGAAAAGACTTAGAATACCAGATAACTATTTTACGCGAAATGATGGGACAATAGTTGAGTGGAATGGAATTTTACCTGATATTTTGGTTCCGCAGACAGTTCAGGATATCAAATCAGGTCATGACAAGCAGCTTGAGTATGTAATTAATTATCTCAGAGCAGTAAAGCATTGACTATTTCGATAAACGACCTTCGGGTAACAAGATTTTTACTTTACTAAACATTCAGGAGACATAATATATGAAAACAATCCGATCAATCATTTTAATATCTATATTGTTTCTGGTATCGGGTTTGGGATTATATGCTCAATCATTACCTCAATTGCTGCCTCACCCTAAAAAAGGTGACCATATACAGAATTACTCACCTATTTTGACTTAAACTATGAGGCCATTTTTCCGATGATAACGATTTAAAATCAAATATAATACTATATCTAATTATTAAGGAGTCTGAATTTGAAATCCTGGATAGCCGTTACATTAACTGCAATACTAGTTTTATTATCTGGCAGACTGTCAGCGCAAAATATGGAGAAGGAAATAAAGAAAATTGCAGAAAAGGCAAAAGGACATGTAGGAGTGGGGCTATAT
>JAUZPB010000262.1 GCA_030706145.1 Bacteroidota bacterium | reverse complement strand
TCTGCTCTCAATTGGTGATATTCTTAAAAACTTTCCTGTTTCTTTAATAATTGGAAATGAATAAAAATAATAGCCTTCCCATTCCATTTATTTGAGTATTTTATCTGTGTAATTTCAGGGCCCTATAAAACTATTTTCCCCAAGTAATACAAAAAAATACTCATTTTTCTCTTAACTAATCATTTTTTTTTGCGATTATAGAATGGGCATAAATGTCCGCGGTTTATAATTCGAAGAATTTTTTGAGAGAGGTTTATGTACTGGGAATATTTTGGCCTGAAATCGAATCCTTTTGGAATTACACCAGATCCCAGATTTTTATTTTTGAGTACACCCCATGCTTCTGCAATAGAATGGATGCGGCTTGCAATTGAGCAACATGAATTCGGTATGATTACTGGTGAGGTCGGATCAGGTAAAACTGTTATATCACGTCATTTAGTTGATACTTTAACAGAGGAAAAATATAAGATCGCTTGGATTGTCAATCCTTCCTTTTCTCCATCACAGTTGCTTAAGGAAATCTATTTTCAGCTCTTTGAGGAAAAAGCCCCTCATTCTAAGTCAGCTATTATTAAATCTATGCAAGAGGGATTGGTAAAGTTTTACCTTGAGAATAAATATCCCGTTGTTATAATTGATGAAGCGCAAGCTATCCCAAGCACAAAAGCATTTGAGGAATTACGACTCTTGAGCAATTACCAGACAGATGATCAAAACTTGCTTTCAATAATCCTGATTGGCCAACCTGAATTAAGTAAAAAACTCAAAAGAAAAAATTATAGGGCTTTTTTGCAAAGACTTCGTTTTACTATAACCTTAGAACCATTGTCTCTGGATGAAATTGGGGAATACTTACAGCATAGATTAATAATAAGTGGACTAGATGATGAAAACATAAATATTTTTAGCTCAGAGGCTGTAAAACTTCTTCATAGCATCACAAAAGGGTATCCACGCCCAGTTAATCACCTGGCAGCTTTTTCAATGATGGATGCTATGTCAAATGAAAGTACAAGTGTTAGCCCTGAAAATGTCAGATCTGCTGCTTCTTCAATTCTATACTTTGAAGATCAGATGAATTTGCAGGATCTTGAGCCTGATAACTATAAGGAAAATGAATTAAATCCAGAAACAAAAGAAATTTCAATTGATTAGTGAACTTGAAATAAATAGTTCTATAAACCGGAGCTTAAATCTATGATCAATATACTTAAACTAAGGCAGCTTGAAAAAGAAAAAAAATCCAAAGAAAGCTTTAATAACGGTAAAAATGAAAGTGAACCGATCTTGGAAGCCAAGTCTGTGGGAAAAGAAGCTGAATTAGAAAATTCTGCTGCTACCGGTCTGCCTATTCCGGAGATTAGTCAAGAAGATAATAAACAACAAGAAGATAATAAACAGCTAGATATCCCTGTTTCCGTTGAACCGGATCCTTTACTAGTTGAACAAGATAATGCAGTAGAAATCCCTGATGAGCCTGTTGCTGCTAAAGAGGAAATTGTTCAGCAGGAAATTCAAAATGTGGAGATCGACCTGGAAGAAGAATTTCGCAGGAAGCTGATCGAAGAGGTCCTAAATGATACTTCAATGGTTAGCAGAGCTGAAGTTCAGAAAGAGCTCGAAGAAGAGCAAAAAGCTTCGCAAAATAGTGCAAAACAAGAACCTGTTGTAAATGTCCCTCTCGAAAATAATGTTGCCGTAAATAATACTGCTGTGGCTGATCAATTAAATTCAAAGCCGAAAATAGAAAAAGAGAAGAAATCAGAGGAGAAAATAGTCGCTCCGAAACAAGATCAAAAGGATCAAGCTGTTTCTGAAAACAAACCAGACCAGAAAAATAAAAAAGCAATCGATTCAATTATACAACTTGTTGGCTTTACTATTGGAAAAGAATACTACGGCATTGCAATTAAGTCAATAAAAGAAATAAACAGAATGACTGAAATTACAAAAGTGCCAAGAGCTCCTCAATTTATTGAGGGAGTCATCAACCTTCGTGGTAATGTTATTCCTGTTATTAATCTCAGAACTAAAGTTGGGATGCCTAAAAAAGAATATGATAAAGAAACAAGAATAATTATTGTTGAACTTAGTGGAAAAACGATTGGCTTTATTGTCGATGGCGTTAGGGAAGTCCTAAGGATCCCTGATAATCTTCTGGACCCTCCGCCTGCATTAGCTGTTGGAAATAAGGCTGACTATATTACTTCAGTTGCTAAACTTGAAGACGATCTGGTTATTCTGATGGACCCTGAAAAATTGCTTACAAACGAAGAAGTGAATAAACTGAAATAATATATTATTGAAATAGTTTAATTAAGAAAGTCCCGGAAACAATTTCGTCCCGGGACTTTCTAATCTTTAACTCATGCACAAAATGCTAGAAGCCTAGACCAACCGTAATTACATGATTTGCATCAAAGTAATGTTTGACCTGCCTGTATGCGTAATCTACCTTTAGATCTGTTCCGCCTAAATTATAATTAATACCTACACCTGCAGTCAGACCAAAGATATTATTGGTCTCCTGAGATTCAGGCGTGTAAGCATACCCACCTCGCAGAGCAATAAGGTTATTAAACATGTACTCAACACCGAAGCGGTAGACATCACCTTGAAACTCACTATTCTGGAACGAAGTTGAGATTAAAACTGAGTTTTGCTCATTTATCTGTGGCCTGTAGGCAGCACCGAATTCAAGAAGAGCAGGGAGTTCAAAACTTGCAGCATCAATCAGATAATACCCGGCCGGGCGGGTCAATGTTGATACTGAAGCTAGTTGGTAAAGACCAGAACCGGAAAATGACATTTGTGGTCCGATGTTCTTTAGAGTCAAACCTATGCTCAGACCATTAATATCACCAAGGTTTTCATACATGACTCCGGCATTAAAGGCAACGCCAGTCGCAGAAACCTGTGCTATTGTCTCCATGACAAGATTAGCCGTGACTCCAACAGAAACTCTGTCACTTAGAGCTCTTGAATATGTAAGTCCTGTCGTAATATACTGTGGAGAGTATTTCTGGCCTGTGCCATCAGGAGCCTGGTCAGTTGTCACATCAATATCACCGAAGGAGAGTGACTTGATACTTAAGGCAAAAGTTCCAATGTCACTGATATTGGCAGATACTGCTCCATAAGTGACACCCATATCAGCAATGTAGCTCATGTATGAAAACATAGCTTCGGCTGATCTACTACTTCTAGAAACACCAGCCGGGTTCCAAAAAAGTGCTTCTATACCAGTTGTCGTAGATATATTCGATCCGCCTAGAGCAATTCCGCGCGAGCCAACAGGTATGAGCAATTCCGATGCTCCTTGTGTTCCATTACGATTCCCTCCTCCGGCATAAATAAAATCAGCAGTGGCAAGGAGGAGAACCAATATTAGACTTAAATATTTTATATGTTTGTTCATTTTATAACTCCTTTAGGTTAACATCCTTAGAATCTATCCAGTACTTGCTGCTCTTGAATTACTGCAAGCTTCAATATCTTTGAACCCAGAGGCCCCATATCGATATGAGCTATGTACATACCACTGCCAACAGGAAGCCCATTTTCATTGTTTAAGTCCCATCGTTCGAACTGGCTTGCAGAATTATCTCTTGCAATTGTCCTGACAAGCTGTCCTGCGACATTAAAGATACGTATTGTTGCAGTTTGAGGCAGATGACTGAATGTTACAAAACGCTGATATTTATTTATTTCCTGTGGATTAACTCCATAATAAGGATTTGGGAATACGTTGATCATTTTTACGTCTTCCAATGCATATGCTGTGTTTCCCGATGTAACTGGTGGTGT
>JAUZPB010000261.1 GCA_030706145.1 Bacteroidota bacterium | reverse complement strand
CAGTCCCAGTATGTGAAACTCCCAAAGTATCTACATAATTGCCTCTTAGCCAGCCGAAGGTATCGGCAAAAATATCTGTATTAACAGATGCGAGGGCAGCCGGGCTGATCCCGAACTTAACCCATGGCTTTACGGCCTTTAAGCTGTCGTTTATCGTTGCAAGCAGAAGGTTAACATTATTTTTTCTCCAGCTTGCCTTATCTGTAAATGTCCCTTTGTATTTGTTATAAGCAGCATCGTCATTAAAAGAGCCATATTCAGGATAAGGGTAAAAGAAGTCGTCAAAGTGAATGCCGTCAAGATCATAGCGCCTTACCATATCCATTATAACTTTTACCAGGTAAGCCCTTACCTCAGGCAGGCCAGGATTAAGGAATTTGTATGATGAAGAAGAGCAGCTTACTATCCATTCGGGGTGCAGTTTTGTAACGTGAATATTGCAGGCAACATCGTTTGCAGTATTCTGGGCCCTGTAGGGATTAAGCCATGCGTGAAGCTCCATTCCCCTTTTATGTGATTCCGTAATTGCAAGCTGCAGCGGATCATAATTTGGGTCAGAAGGAGGAGCCCCCTGATCGCCTGTCAAAAATCTGGACCATGGTTCTATGCTGCTTTTATACAAAGCGTCGCAGTCGACCCTTGCATTAAAGAACATAGCATTCATTCCGAAGCGTTTGTGAGCATCGAGTATAGCTATAAGCTGATTTTTCTGTTGTTGAATATCCCAGGCTGTTGTACCTGGATTCGAAGGCCAGTCGTAGTTGCCCACAGTTGTAATCCATACGCCTCTTAGAGCATACTTCTGCGAGGGGTACTGTGCAAACAGCTGTGTCCCGGCCAAAATTAAGAGCAGGACAAAAATAGATCTTTTCATAACAATCCGGTTAGTTTTTGAAGATATCCTTTGCATTTAGGTACGGCAAATATATCAAATATTTTGATAGAAATATTTATTTCTTAAGAGCCGCTTTTGTAAAGATATAATCGGGAATATCCTGGTCAAACTTTATATCAGAAATTTTAAATTCAGTTCCGTTGCCTTCCTTCAGCATATCCTTATAAAGAACGCTGAATGGGAACCAGCGCCCCTGAACCTTTCTGATATCTTTTAACTCTGTGCGTTTCAAAATCTGTCCGCTCTTTGCAAAAAGTTCTTCTTTTAATGGGACAAAGCGTTCCTTATCAACCCAGATCTTTCTCAAATAATAGGCGACATTATCAGTCTTTGCCTTAAGCTCCAGTATCCAGGTATCCCTATCCCCATTTTTTTCCTCTGCAATTATTCTTGCATTGTAAAGATCAGTAAGTTTCCTGTCCTCCATCATATCCTCATAGGAGAGATCCGAACCCATAACAGATTGTCTTAGCATATGCCCGGATATCTGTATTGTTCTGTCAGTCGATGGAGAATAGATCCAAAGCTGACTTTCGAGTTTCAGCATTTTTGTACCTTTTTCCGATGCAGGTGAAAGGTATTCAGTAAAGGATTTTTTATAACCTACAGACCATGTTTTTAACGTGATTGTCCTGCTGCTCCTTTTACCATTAATAAGCATACTCGATTCAAAGATCCTGTTCTTCGAGGACATATTATGATCTATTTTTTCAATAATCTCATTTGCATCAGTAATACCAATTCCCATTACTACCAGTGGAAAGCAAAAAGCAAGAAGTAACAGCCACAGTAATTTTTCTTTTTTCATCAGAGAGTTCCTTTTTACATTTTTTCTAAGTTTCAAGCTCTTTAAAGAGCTGTGATGTGCTTCTTTTATAAATTCCAATACCCGAGAGCGCATTGCCCAGTACCATAGAGACAAGTCCCGGAATAAAGCCAATATAAAATGAAGCCGGGGCTACAATAGTCCTTACTACAGATGGCATAAGCATAGATGAGTTCTCCATGAGTCCGCTTATATCTATTCCTCTCATTTGAATGTAATAAGAAATAGCGAGGCCAAAAGAGGTTCCTATAAATGAGCCAATAAAACCAATCAATACAGCCTCATAGACAAGTGTTTTGTATATATGTTTTTTCTCTTCACCCAAAGCCAGTCTAACGCCAAACTCATTATAGCGTCTTAAGCCTCCAAGCAATCCTGCATTCCAAAGGACAATTGACATTGCAAGGACAAAAACAAAAAGCATAATACTGCTTATAGTATCTGCATAATCCATAAATTCAGCCATTCCCCCCTGATCCCTTAAAGAAAGCATAAGGGGAGCAAATTCGTCTTTATTGTTTTTATATTTCCCATTGAAGTCATTTTTAATATCAGCAGCGGTCTTCTCACTAAATATTCCATCATTAAAGTAGCCCAGAATCTCACCTGCTGCATCTTGCATCTGGAAGCCCGACTGAGCATCTTTTATATCAATTATAATAGCGCCCCGGTCCAGGGCAGAAGCTCCAAAGCGCACAATACCAGAGACTGTAAAATTTGTAAAGCTCATACTGCCATCCATAGTAGAGCCGAAGAGAGTAAATTTATCGCCAATTTTAACGCTAAATTTATGTGCAAGCTCATAGCTAAGTAAAGCCTCTGCACTATTTTCCGGGAGTCTGCCCTTTACGAGTGATTTACTTAAATTAAGGCGGTTTCTCTCTTTTGAAGAATTAGAGATAAGATCTACGGCCCATCCTGTTACAGGGCCCTGGACGCGAGTTTCACCTTTTTCATCTGGAAAATCGATCAGGCCGTTAAAACGAATGCGCTGAACCCAGTCCACATTAGTATAAGATGACCTTAATTTTGCAATAAGTTCAGATGTGCCTGTAAGCGCAAGATCATTCGGTGTTTGCTCAGCCTGTTTTGCATAAGCTCGTGTCATAACCTTAAGGTGGCCTGTGTTGAAATTAGCATTCATTTCAATAGATTCACCCATTACTCCTCTTAACCAGCAGCTTAAAATAACCGTAAGAGCGGCACCAATGCTTACTACAATAACCGGCAGAACGCTTCTGCTTTTATCTTTTATTATTCCTTTGAGCAAGAAATTTATCATTGCAGTTTCCCCCTTAGGGCATCTGTAGGTTTCATTTTAGATATTCTTCTTGTTGGTAAAAAGCTAACAATTGTTGAGGATATTACAACAAGAAGGGTTGTTGAAATTACCATACCGGCGCTGTAAAGAGGAATGATCTTTTCTGAGACCGAAATTCCCATATCACCCGCAGCCTTAGGCATAGGAATGCCTGTAAAATGCATATACGCCAAGAATGGTATTCCGTAGATGGCAGCTGCCAGAAGAGCCAGAATGCTGTATGCACTGCCTTCAATTGTAAAGAGCCTCATCACCTGAAGGCGCGTCATTCCAAGTGCAATATATGTCCCTATCTCCTTTCTGCGGCGGAAAATTGACAAAACCTGAGTGTCAAATATTGCAAGCAGAGCTATTGTCAGCAAAAGGCCATATAGAATAGCACTGCTCCCTTTTTTGCCTGCAATAGCCTCATCCAGATCTCGGAGCAGATATTTAAGGCCCTTGAAGTTCCAGTTATCTATGCTTTCTCCACTGAAAGTCTTTGAGGCTACGAAGAGTGTTGCCTCGTTCTGCATACCCGTCATATCCTGCAGTCTTTTAAGCGGAATCCATATCTGCCCGTTATCTACTGTAGGCACATTTGAAGAAAAGATGCCAATTATCTTTGCCTCGAGTGCATCAAATGTTCCGCTTTTAGTTCTCCAGCGGACAAGGAATCTGTCGAAGTTTTTTAATCCTGAAGACTCAGCCATTCGTTTTCCAATAATGGCGGGAATAAAATCGCCTTCTTCTTTTAGAAGTCCCGATGGAATTGATAATATTTTCTGACCGGGGT
>JAUZPB010000260.1 GCA_030706145.1 Bacteroidota bacterium | reverse complement strand
TTATTTCTCAGGTAAGTACTTAATTCATTGTTTACTGCGTGGCGCGGTTTAATAATTGCATATGGAGCAATATTTTTAATTGCAAAATTACTAACGAAGGCTGCGATAATTAGAATTATTACGAGAAGTGAAACGGTAAATATACTATGCTTTTTCATATTTGATTGGCCTTAAGTAAATATGCTTTGTTTATTATTTAATATTTTCAATATTCCGCATTTTATGGCCAATAATATATGGATATTTTAAGCGATGTAAAATATTATGGCTCGATCTTTTCTGTAATATGCTTTGAAACATAAAATGGGCTTTGGACTAATAAATGCTATTCTTTTGAGGCCATATTGAAAGGTTTGTTTAAAATAAAAAGAGGCTGTCGGTATCAGCCTCTCACCCGCCTTAGGCGGGACACTGTGGGCAGAGACGGAATCGAACCGCCGACACAAGGATTTTCAGTCCTTTGCTCTACCGACTGAGCTATCTGCCCTTAAAAAGTGTCTCCAAATATACGTAATTTCTTAAAAAACTCAAACACTTTTTTTATTTTTTAAGAAAAAATTTTTAACAAAATCTAAAGGTCCCGGAAGAAAAAAGTTCTTCTTTCAGGACCTTTTCTAAACATTAATATAAATTATTCAGTCTTATCATTCAAGATTATCTAACAAGCATCATCTTTTTAGTTTCAACGTAGCTTCCGCACTGAAGTCTGTAGAAATAAACTCCGCTTGTATTGTTTGCAGCATTCCAAACAACCTTATGAACTCCTGCTGACATTCTGCTATTTATAAGAGAAGCAACTTCCCTGCCTAAAAGATCAAATACCTTAAGGCTTACATTCTGATCATTTTCAGGAATAGCAAATTCTATTACAGTAGAAGGATTAAATGGATTTGGATAGTTCTGAGCAAGGCGATAATCCTGTGGAATTTCATTCCTGCTTTCAACTGATGTTGAAGTAGAAGGATAAGTTGCTCTAAAGTTATCAAACCAGATTGTGCCTGAATAAACTTTTCCAGCAATTCTGTTTTTGCTCTGGAGCAAAATCTCTAACCTCGTAATGCTTGCTGGAGCATAGAATATTCCGCTTCCAAGTGGTGCTATCTTGCTCATTGGACCTGGTATTGAACTGAACTTGTCCAAAGAATTAATATAAGCATAACCATTAACTCTGAAGGCTTCACTATTGTCGTCAGAAAGTAAGAAGTTGACCTTGCTCATACTTGAGCTATCAGTAGTTTTAGCATCTATCCATAAGCTATCAGGAATACCATATAATGGAGTAGTATTATCGAGATAGATACTATAAGACTTTGAGGCATCAAAAG
This sequence comes from Bacteroidota bacterium, assembly GCA_030706145.1. GTDB lineage: Bacteria > Bacteroidota > Ignavibacteria > Ignavibacteriales > SURF-24 > JAUZPB01. The sequence continues at coordinate 2,517 of JAUZPB010000260.1, read as the reverse complement.
TATATTTGTAATCAATCTTTAGTGAGCTGCTTCCCTGTGTTTTATCAGTAGAAGAAACGCTGAGTTTTGCTTCATCAACATTTTGTCCTGTAACTTTCCAATCAGCTGCATTTTCCATTCCGTTGATAAGCACCACACCTTTACCGATCTGCACTGTAAGGCTGACTGTATCTGAAACGGTACCATTGAATGTAGCAATTATTTTTACATTACCTTCCGATTTACCGTAAACATTTCCCAAAGTATCAACAGTTGCAATTTTAGGGTCAGAAGATTTCCAGACAATTTCATTGTTTGAAAAAGCCCTTGGTACCTGGTCTGCATCGTAAGCCTTGATACTTAACTTCAATGGTTTTTGTGAATCGATAGTAATGTTATCCGGGCTAAGGGCAAGCTTTTCAATAGATTTAACGAGTACATAAGCTGAGTCTTTATAGCCATTATAAGTTACATAGACATAACCTTTTGCAGGTTTGTTAACAGCTGCAAAAGCACCATTGTTGTCAATTGTACCTATTGCAGGATCGGCGCTGTATTTTGCAAGAGTCTGATCCACTGTAACAGGATTGCCGTAGCTGTCGCTGCCGCAAACAGAGTACTGAAGCTTATCGCCTCTGTATACTCTTTTCCCTCTGAATGATAGAGCAACATTTTTAAGATCATTTGTTGAAGATGGAGCAGTAGAGAAAACAGCTAAGCAATTTGCATCAGGGCGTTCAGCTCCATCAGAAGGATGGTTCATTATGGTTCCTCTTATATTCATTGTTGTTGAACCACCACCATCGAAGTTAATTCCATAAGCTACGCCAAGCCTTATCATTACATCGGCCAGCTGAGGTAAAGGAATTCCTATACTATTACCGCGTCCGTCAACTGTTACAAGATATAAGTAAGTGCTGTCTGCAGAGAAGCCTGCAGCTGTTCTTGGCTCATAGTTGTACGTATGGTCAGGGCCGCCTTCATCTTTATATCCCTGGTCGGCATAGTTTTTACCTTCAAATACAATCTTAGGATAACCACCAATCATTTCCTTAAGCTTTGCAATTCCAGGATTAATTCCCTGGTATACTTTAACTGTATCGCCTACCTTAAAGTTATTTGCAAGGAATGTTGCTGCTGTACCATTTCCTGATAAAACAGCCATACCTGTATTAATTTTCATATTGCCAATATTGCTTTCGACCTTCTCGACAACGCAGACGACAGTATCGTTTACAAGCCATGATTTTACAGGGCGGACTAAGACTTCAGTACCGTACTGATTTGTTCCTGTTGAATCACCCATATATGAGTTATAGAGGAGGATCTGATTAGTACCGCGTACTTCATTTACATTATTAATAGTATTTGAGGTGCCATTTTTTGCCACAACTTTGCTATTAAAAGCGACAAAAGACATCATAGGTTTGTTGTCAAAAGCAAAGCCAATTGTAGAGAGTTTGTAGGCAGGTGTCCTGATCAGTTCACCGTTTTCAATCTGAATGTTTATAGGCTGTCCGTTACCAGTATCATAAAAGTCGCCATTTACAGCACCGATAATGAAATGACCTTCAGTACTTTTCCTGCTGGTCATAGAGCTGGTGGTTTCTCTTCCTATATACCTGTCCTTTGCTTTAATAGATTCAACCTTAATATAAGGATTCTTTAGATTTACCTTTAGCACATCTATATCCCAGGGCATACTGGGAGCTTTAATTTTCGTATAGATTGCACCCGGACCTACGCTGTAGCAAGCGACGGTATCAAGGTAAACCTGTGCTTTTACAATTGAACTGAGCACAAATAAAATCAGTAAAATTCTTTTCATAACCCCTTTTCCATGAAATGTTGCTGAAATATAAATTTATTGACAAGGTAAAACTTACCTATTTTTTATAAATAATCTACCTTGTCAATTTTAATTTTTTTATTAAGTTTAATTAAGTATTATCTAACTAGCATCATTTTCTTAGTCTCGACATAATTTCCACTTTGAAGTCTGTAGAAATATACTCCGCTTGTTAAAGCCTCTGCATTGAATACTACCTTGTGTACTCCTGCAGAAATTCTTTGATTTAGAAGTGTTGCTACTTCCCTTCCAAGAAGGTCATATACTTTAAGTGTAGTATTTACATCCTTATCTGTTGTTGTAAACTCAATTACTGTAGATGGGTTAAATGGGTTTGGATAGTTCTGCTTTAAGCTATATTCCTTTGGCTGAGCTAAGGCTTCCTCATTATCACCAACTGCTGAAGTAGGTCCCATAGGGTATTTTAGTCTAAGATTATCAAAGTACAATGTTCCTGTGTAAATCTTCCCTGAAACTCTATTTGAGTCAGTATATGCAAGCTGAATAACAATCTTTGATAGTTTTACCGGATAAGTAAATACTCCTGCATCTAGTGGTGTATTATTCTTTAGAGCAAATGAGTATGTAGTAAACTTACCCTTATTACTTGTAATATCCTTTGTAGCATCTACTCTAAAGGACTTATTTAATTCATTTTTTACAACTAAGAACATCTTGTGACTAGATGT
>JAUZPB010000026.1 GCA_030706145.1 Bacteroidota bacterium | reverse complement strand
TTTCAGATAAACCGATTTCAGATAAACATATTGTCTTACTAAAATAGTGTAACTAAGCGAAACACCTTTTTTTAATAAATTTTATAGAAACTATAGGCCAGAGATAGCTGTTTATTTATTCAATCACAATCCTTAAATTAGCAGCAGACTAGAGCTATCATTTTCAAAAAGTTAATAAACATAAAAGCTAATAAACATAAAAGTTAATAAATATAAAGGCATATAGTTTTCGTTAATGCAGAAATTCAAAGTAAGTAATCTTGACTGCGCAAACTGTGCAGCCAAGATTGAAAGCAACATATCAAAATTAAAAGAGGTAAAATACATCTCGGTTAACTTTGCCGAATCAACTATGTTCATTGATACCGATGACATAGAAAAAGTGCGCAAAGTAATAAAGGATACAGAGCCAGAAGTCGAAATTGTAGATGTATCAGAAGTAATAAAAAAAAGAAAGCTTGATTCTTCAGAAAAGGGAAAGATAAAGAAAGAATTTATAGGACTAAGCCTTTTAGTTCTAACATATCTTTCAGGGATAATTTTTCTTAAAGAGCTCCGTTCCACACCAAACAATATTGCAGAACACCTAATTTTTCTTTTTCTATATCTAGTATCAGGATATAATGTACTTTACAGTGCAGCAAAGAAAATAGTTAAAGGTAAGCTATTTGATGAACATTTCCTTATGTCGTTAGCCACTATAGGAGCAATTGCAATTGGTCAGTTTCCAGAGGCTGTGGGAGTAATGATATTTTATCAGATAGGTGAATTTCTCCAGCAACTGTCGCTAAAAAGGTCAAGGAATTCAGTAAAGTCACTTCTTGAGATAAAACCCAATTATGCCAATCTGAAAAAAGAGGGAGCAATAATTAAAACAACTCCTGAGGAAGTCGGAGCAGGCGATATTATAATTGTAAAGCCAGGAGAGAAGATTCCATTAGATGGCATTATAACTGAAGGCAATTCAAACGTCGATACTTCACCTCTTACAGGAGAATCAGTGCCCAAAGTAGTCTCACAAGGAGAAAGTGTACTTGCAGGGATGATAAATATTACAGGTTCATTAACAGTTGAAGTCACGCGAACATTTGAAAATTCCTCAATTGCAAGGATGCTTGAACTTGTTGAAAGTGCTACGAGTAAGAAAGCCGAGACAGAAAAGTTTATTTCAAAATTTTCGAGATACTATACGCCCATAGTAGTAGGTATTGCTCTTCTGATCGCATTTATTCCACCTGTATTATTTGGTGCATCTTTAAGCATCTGGATATACAGAGCACTTGTCATTTTAGTTATTTCATGTCCATGTGCTCTTGTAATAAGCATCCCATTAGGATATTTCGGAGGAATTGGGGGAGCCTCAAGAAAGGGAATACTAGTAAAAGGTTCAAACTTTCTTGATGTGCTTACAGATGTAAAGACTGTTGTATTTGATAAGACTGGAACCTTGACCAAGGGAATATTCAAGGTAACAGAGATAGTAGCAAAGAATGGATATAACAAAGAAGATCTGTTACGCTTTGCAGCCGAAGCCGAATACCACTCTAATCACCCGGTTGCACATTCAATCAGGCGGGCCTATGGAAGAGAGATTCATGAACTTGACATTGAAGATTACAAGGAGATTGCAGGCTATGGCGTAAAGTCCAGAGTAAAAGGCAGGATAGTAATTGCAGGAAACGATAGACTTTTGCACAAAGAGGAAATTGAGCATAATGTGTGCAACTCAGAGAGCACAGTTGTTCATCTTGCAATAGACAATAAGTATGCAGGTTACATAATAATTTCAGATGAACTAAAAGAAGATGCTTCTGATACGGTAAGATATTTAAGGAAAGCCGGAGTAGAAAAGCTTTACATGCTTACGGGAGATAACCGGAATGCGGCAGAAAAGATTTCGAAAGAACTTAAGCTTGATGGATTTTTTGCAGATCTCTTACCTGAAGACAAAGTAAAAACTCTTGAGACAATAAAAGGAAGAGATCTTAAGAAAAAGATTGCCTTTGTTGGAGATGGCATAAATGATGCTCCTGTTATTGCCAGAGCTGATGTAGGTATTGCTATGGGGGCTCTTGGAAGCGATGTAGCAATTGAGACAGCTGATGTTGTAATTATGACAGATACACCATCAAAGCTTGGTACAGCTATCAGAATTGCCAGAAAGACACATAAGATTGTATGGCAGAATATAATCTTTGCACTTACAGTAAAAGCTTTCTTTATTCTTCTTGGCTCTTTTGGTATTGCAACAATGTGGGAAGCAGTCTTTGGTGATATGGGAGTAGCAATAATTGCAATAGTAAACTCACTCAGAGTATTGAAATAATACACTCTCTCACTCTTTTTATTATAAAGAGTGAGAGAGTGTATATATGAAAAATAAATGATAGACTTGTGCATTCTGGTTTATGCATTCTGAGATTTAAGATCTGGAACAATTCCAAGTTGTTTCATCAAGGACGCTGTATCAAAGTAGAGTTTTCCCTTGACAATCTTTCCGTTTTTAATCTGGAAGAGTTCACAGAACTGCAGCTCGACATGTTTACCAGTAGGCATGATCTGACCATCTGGGCTATTAAATGGGCCTGAGTTAGTTCCTTTGCCAGAAAATTCAACAATCACCCACTCCTCATTTGCCTGAATATTTTTTATATCAACTTTAGCATCCGGCAGGGCAGTAAACCATAGTCCAAGAAATTCCTTATAGCCATTCTGGCCTCTTTTCTTCAAATTCATAGGTACGTTAGTCCATTCGAAATTTTTATCAACAAGCATTGCACCAGCATCGAAATCATTATGGTTTACGGCTTCATAATGAGATTTGACCAGTCTAATATTATCCTGAACTGACATAGTTTCCTCCAATGAAATATTATTAATGTTTAACCTCGGCCAGAACTCCCAACTGGCGCAGTATTGCTAAAAGGTCAAAGTAAAGTACCGATCTTGAAATTTTAGAGTTTTGAATACTGAGAGTTTCGCAAAATGGAAGACTTACCTGTCTTCTGGTCGGTTTAATTTCTCCCATCGGGGTATCAAGTATTCCCATATTCTGTCCACTTCCGGTAAACTCAACAGTAACAAAGTTATCCCCTGCAATGATATTATTAATTTTTACTTTTCCATCGGGGAAAGCCTTTAGCCATACATCAAATCCCTTGCGATATCCATCCGGACCTTTAAGGTTAGTATTAAAAGCCGGGTTAAAGAACTCTGCATTTTGATCGATTATCTTATCGCCTTCATCAAATTTGCGGTTATTAAAAGAATCGTAATATTTTCTTACAATTGACATGTTATCCTGAATAGACATAGTTCCTCCTTTTATTGTTTACTTGTACTCTTAAAAAAACAATAACAGATTATAACTATATAATACGTAAAATTTTACGGGGTGGATTTTAGCCTACAGGAGAGAAAGTAATGCACTTATTTTTTATGTTACAACGGGGGCCTACACTTTTAATCTTCTTTTTAGCAAATCAGAAATTTTATCTCCCGAAAGTTCTTTAATGGCATCTTTTGCGATCCAACGAGCGGATTTCGAATCCTGTTTAAGAATTCTTTCGGCAGTTAAGAGTGCAGAATTGTTCAAGAAAAAGTTTCTTTTCCCTATTTGTCTTAAAGCCCAGTTGACTGCTTTCTTAACAAAGTTTCTTTCATCATAGGCTTCGCGCTCAATTACAGTTAAGAATTCCTCAAGCTTTTTATCTTCAGCTTTTTTATCATGAATTGCAAGTGAAGCCATAATAACAAAGCCAGCTCTTTTGACAAATTCCTCTTTTCTTTTACTCCACTGAAAAGCTTTTTCATAGGAGAATTGGGTTTTATCAAAGAGATTCATACAGCATTGATCACACACGTCCCAGGAATCAAATCCTAGTACCCAATGCTCCATTTGCTCTTCTGTAACTTCTTTTGGGTTATCGATCAAAGCAGCCAGTATTTTCGCCTCATGTATACCTGTTTCCCAAAGTTCAAGTGCGAGTGTGTGATTCTTACGGTTTTCCCTGGCAATAGTGCGCAGCACTGGCATTGAAACCCCAAAGGTATTTTCAGAGTTAATGCCAAAGCGTGCCATGCCTTTAATATTTAGAGGGTTATAAAGAGATTTGATCTTTAGAATTATTTCGTCTTTTGTCATCTTTAATAGAAACAGGGATTAAATTTATTATGAGATACAAAATTAGTTTTTAATAACAACTTGTTCAGCAGAATAGGAATAATTAAAAAAAATAATAGTTTAATATTAACCAATCGTAATTTAAGATAAAAGTTTTAAGAAATGAATTATCACAAAATTATAAATTTATATGAATTTCGCGTAGAATTTGAGAGATATATCTTAAATATATTATTGCAGTGGTTTTATTGGAATGTATTAATTGTTAAATTTGCAAAGTAGTAAAACAGAAAGACTGATTTAATCAAAGCGATTCAAATAAATGGAGTCAATTAAATGATTAGTAAGGAATTACTCGATATTCTATGTTGTCCTGAAACAAAGGCTGATCTGGTGCTTGATGGCAATTACCTGGTTTCAGTTGATAAGCAAACTCGCCGGCGCTATAGAATAGAGGAGGATATACCAATAATGCTTATTGAGGAATCAGAGCAGCTTGATATGGAGAGCTGGAAAGAGATAATGAAGCGTCATGGGAAAGCAACAGATTAAATAAAGAGAAAGACAGACAAAGAAGAATCCAGAAAATTACGTATCAGTTTTAAGATATTTTTTTGAGTAAAAATGGTTAGAGACAAACAATATGATAATTAAAACATCTCCCGATGAGATAGAAAATTTTTTAACAGATGCAGCAAATGTAAAAGGATACTGTGATGCAGTATATTTTCCTGAGAGCGAGTCTGAAGTAATTGAAGCAGTTAAACTAGCCGAAAGAGATCATTTATCTCTTACAGTTTCAGGAAACGGAACCGGTCTGACAGGTGGGCGCGTCCCAAAGGGAGGGATAGTACTTTCGACTGAAAGGTTAAACAATATAAAAGAGATCAGCAAAGAAGGCAGATATGCTATAGTTGAACCAGGAGTAATATTAAAAGACTTCCAGGAAACAGTAGAAAGCAAAGGACTTTTCTATCCGCCTGACCCAACAGAAAGGAACTGTTTTATAGGAGCAACGGTTGCGACGAATTCATCAGGAGCAAAAACATTTAAGTATGGACCTACAAGGAATTACGTAATTGGGTTAAATGTTGTTCTTGCAGATGGTGAACTTCTTAGGCTTGAGCGGGGAAAGTGCAAGGCAAATGGTTATGTAATTTCTCTTCAGTCTGAAGGCGGCAAGCAGTACAGTTTTGAAATTCCAGATTACAAGATGCCGCAGACTAAGCATGCAGCCGGATATTACTGTCACAAGGATATGGATGCAATAGATCTTTTTATTGGATCAGAAGGAACACTTGGCATAATAACGGAGATAAAAGTAAAACTTTTAGATCTTCCTGAAAATATACTCTCTGCAGTGGTTTTCTTTGAAAACGAAGAAGATGGATTAAATTTTATTGAGGAAGCTAGAAATTTATCCTATGAAGCCAGGCTAAATGGAGCTAATAATGAGATAGATGCACGCGGGCTCGAATATTTTGATGAAAATTCGCTTCATATGCTTCGGGAAGATTATCCACAAATACCCCAGGGGGCAAAATCTGGTGTATGGTTTGAGCAGGAGATAAATGACAGTAATGAGGAAGATATTTTTACTAAATGGTTAGAGCTAGTTGCCAAGTTTAACGCAAATGAAGAAACTGCATGGTTTGCCTCAAATAATGCCGACAGGGAAAAGTTCAAGGATTTCAGGCATTCTATTTCATGGAAGATAAGTGAATTTATTGCACGCAGAAACATAACAAAAGTTGGGACTGATATAGCTGTTCCGGATGATAAGTTCAGAGATTTTCTAAAAGAAATGGTTCAGAGTGTCAAGAAAGAAAATCTTGATTATGTTGTCTATGGTCATTTTGGCAACTCTCATGCACATTTAAATATGCTGCCAAAAGATCAGATAGAATTTGTTGCTGCCAAAAAGCTTTACATGCAGATCTGTAAAAGAGCAGTAGAACTAAGTGGAACTATTTCGGCCGAGCATGGGATTGGAAAGCTAAAAAAAGAATATCTTCATATGATGTTTGGTGAAGAAAACATAAAGAAAATGGCAAAACTTAAAAGCTCTTTAGACCCAAAGCATATATTTGGAATAGGTAATATTTTTGATGAAAAATATCTTTAGTATAGTTTTCAGGAAAACAATTAAAAGTTAGCCTAAAAGAGAAAAAGACTTTTTTTTAGAATTTTTTCAAGTAAATAAAGTGATCCCGTTATCCAAAAAAGAGAAGTTACAACAAGAATAGGATTGCGGGATCAGATATTTAAATCGGCAGGTTCTCCCAGTAGAGTTCTTGCCTGAATAATACGTTCTTTTACCTGCTGGGACCATTCTTTTGCCCAAGTAATATTAGAATCGCTGCTATGGACCTCGTGAGCAATACCGACTTTTATTCTATAAAGATATTGGCTATAGGCCTGCCTGCAGGCAGAAGCAAGTTTTCTCTGTTCAAATCTTTTAGCAGCATGAATAACAGCACTTCTCCAGTCTTCGCTCTGATCAATAGGAACCTTTTCATCTGCTTCTTTTAGGATATTTAAGGCACGTTCCAATTCATTGTTAGAAGTATTTAACTCCTTTTCATAAAGATAGAAGTACTCAAGTATCTTATTATTTTCAAATCTTTTAATAAACTCCTCAATATTGGAAAGCTCATGTCCATACAGGTTAGGTCTTGGGTCGCTGTTTTTAATTTTCTTTTTTCTCTTTGCACTTGCTTTATCCTTTGGAGAGTTATAATCTTTCCAAACTTTCAGGTAGTACTCTTCCCTTTCTCCACGTACATCAGGAAGCCAAAGCAAAGAGCCTGTTCCCATGTGATTATCAAAATAATCGTACCAAGGAGGAATATTATCATTTTCCTTTATACTCTCCTTTATTTCCATATACCCCATCCACAAAAAATCAAGATTAAAGTCATTAAACTCATCACTTAAGAGGTACTGATAATAAAGGTCAAATTCATCCTGTGAAATTGGGTTTAAGAAGGGACAATTCTCTATATTTTTTTCCCAGTATTCGAAATCCAGTGTAATCTCTATTTCCGGGATTTTTATCATTTCTGCGCGCCACTGGCATTCAAGGTTAAAGAGTTTTTTTCTCTGGACTTCCCAGAGTCTCTCCTCGGCCTCCATCTGCCTTCTTATGAGTGCATTTTCCTCATTTTCCTTTAACATTTCTCCAAATGTTAAATAGCGGGTCTTCTTTAGAGCATAGTTCTCTATAAAAGAATCAATGCTAGCAGGGTTATATTTCTCAAAAAATTCCTTATAAATGGGATTTGTCTTTAACTCCTTTTTTGCTTCATTGATCATTGCCCCAATTTTCTTTTCTTTCTCAATGTTTTCCAATATATACCCAGGTATCTCCTCTGATACTTTTCTATTATTCTTCATAAGATTCACATCAAAATTTAGTTTCACTTTTTGATTCATCGTTTGTTAAAGACTGCATTTTATAATAATATAAAACATATATTTGAAAGATACTACAGAAAATTACTCTAGTCGCCAAGTATGTTTTTTAGGGTCTGTGAAATATATCCATAAGGATAATAAAGGTAAAAGAATACACCTTAATTCCAAAAACCTATAAATTTCTCGGTTATAATGATCAGTGGCAGATAGGAAATGATATATTTTTCAGAAAAGCAAAACATCCCAATTATATTTATGGGAATTATTTTTACAGGAAGAATAAAGTTGAAGGACAAAAAAAAAGAACCGTCTAGTATTTAGAGGGTTCTTTTTTTTATAGTTTTAATTTTCTAACAGAAAACTGCATTTACATAATGCTTAAAAGATGATATTGGCGAAAGCATTTCAATATTGTCAGATTAATTTTTCATTTCATATAAACCATCTTCTTTGAAAAATTAACTGATTCGTTATTCTGATTATTGAATGTTACCTGGTAGAAATATACTCCAGAGCTAACAGGTTTACCTAAATCGTCATTACCATCCCAGATGATCTCATGAGATCCCTCGGGTATTTGGCCTAAGGAATAGCTTTTTATCTTTCTACCAACAGCATCGCTTATTACCAGCCCGGTTTGTGAAAGGCTTTTAACCTTAAAGCGAATCCTGGTTGAACCATTAAAAGGATTTGGGAAGTTCTGAAACAAATAGAATTCTGATACAGGTCTAAGCTGATTTTTAACAAGAGAAATCTCCCCGTCGCTTAAAAGGAAGCTTTGAGTATCTTTATTACCAAGCTGGTCCCATGCTGTAACACAAATGCTATCTTTAGCGCAAGTTGGGATACCAGTAATAGCAAAGTGCACAGTGTCAAATTCAGCCCATTTAGGTTTATAATCCAGTGTATAATTAACTTTCGAATTATATTTGCTATAATAGCTGAGGGCATATTTATATGGCTGGCCAATATGTATCAGTGTATCTGGAATGCTTGTAATTGCAAGGGCGCCATCTTTCGAAATTATATTCCAGCTTATTGAGACAGTATCCTTGCCGTTAAAGGCATATGCCGTTACGCTATTAGTGCCAAAACTATGATCTAGTGAGTGGTAGATGTAAGAATTATTTACTGCTTCAGCAACGACAGAATCATTTACAGCCCAGGCATACTTTACATTTCCATTATAATAATCTAAAGCAGAGATACTGAAAGCAAGGTTTTTCCCATACTGCAATTCCTTAGTTCTAAAGTTAAATGGCCATTTAAGTGAAAACATTGAATCATTTCTTACACAACTAGGACTCCAGCTTGTAATTTCTGGAGGGAAGTTACCATTAAGGAAGTGGTCGAGTACATTTTTAGTCAAGATTGAGACCTTACTTTCGTGTGCATAAAGTCCCCATACCCACCTGATAGCAGCAGCATTAAAGACGAACCCAGAATTAGTGCCAGGGTATTTAAAGATTCCCATTGTAGCCCAATCCTCAGGTTTTACATCCGAGTGATGATTAGCAGGAGAAAGTCCCAAAATACGAAAGTTTTGCGGGATCTGAGGAATACTAGTTCCATTTCCGTCAGTTCTTCTTAAATATACTTCTGATAATTTAGCTGGAATTTCAGATGGAGTTAAGACGACAGGAATTCCGTATTTATTAAACTTAAAGAGTGTACCATCGCTTTCATAGCCGACGATTGAAGAGTCACCTCTAAAGCCAAGAGTATCACCGTCCAAAAGTCCGGAATTCTTAAATGCCCAATGTTGTGAATTATATACTATATAGCCACCATATCCATCTTTAAATGTCATGCAGCCAGGCAATTTGGGTTTTCCGTTAACGATGTAATAGTAATTAGTTTGTCCACCAAAAAGGTAACTTGTTCCAAGAAAGGGTATCTCCCACTTTTCCTTGTACCATTCAGCTGTTGCTAAGGCAGGGTCTTTAATAGGATCCTGGAGGTGTTTATAGCAAACCATTGTTCTATAATTATTTTCAAACCTAACCTGCCACCAGCAAGTGTTTCCGCTAAGACACATAAAATTACCGCCGCGGTTTACAAATTCCTGCACGTGGTCTCTCATACCAAGGCTCCAGTACTCATCATGCCCACAGGTAAGAAGTACCTTATGCGAATACAGGTAATCAGGGTCCGCATCGAGGTCAACATTTCCTATTACATCGACATCATTTCCATAGCCAAATTCCTCAAGCCATTTAATAAGTTTTGCATCATAGGAAAAAAAGCTACCGCGGTTAACACCGTTATGGTTATTTCTATTAAAAGGGCGGTTAAAAGAAAGCTTTACAGAATAATTAGCCCCCGGGTTTTCGTTATATCCTGAGCTAAAGGCAGGATAAGCACTTTTTCCGCCAAACATATTATAGGCATGATAATCGCTAAGTGCGCAAGAGACAATAACTTTACTTCTTTTTGAAGGATCCTTTTCCTTTACAAAAAACAAGATTGGATTAACTGAATCACTTTGTACAGGAAATTCTGCAATATAGGCTCCGGCTCTCCAATCAGCAGGTATTGTAAGTTTATAAGTTAATGGCCAGTTGCATCCATTTAAGTAAACTTCATCTTCTTCTTTTACTTCTCTGATTCCACCTTTAAGGCCACAGATGCTGGCGACTTTTTCTTTTGTTTTTCCATATCTATAAATATTTAGTGTAAAAGTATCAGAGGATGTCGAGACGAAGAAGCAAATTTCTTCTCCCTGATATACTCCGTGCCTTGAGGCATATCCTCCCTCTAGAAATCCGCATCCAAAGCTTTGCTCTCCAGTCTTTTTTACATGAACCAAATGCGGCGGTAGAGATGTTTGAGAAAATGATACAATTTGAAACAAAAATAATAATGAAAATAAAAGGACATACTTGTAGAGTTTATCCATGCGACCCCTCGATCTGGTACAATTTCTTGTACAAATTCTGCCAGGAAAAAAATGATTATTGATCTTTGCTGATAATTGGCGACCTCAGAAAGATCATCCGCTTTAAGTGCAAGAACTTTTTCCCCTTAAATACTGCTAATTATCGACTGGTGAAGCAGAGGCTTAAAGGGGGAAAAAATGGTACTTACCTGGCTAAAAATAAACTCTCTCAGAACCTTTGTCAAGGTTTTGAATCATATTATTATTTTATTTTTGTAAATTTTTTTTGTTTTATGAATTTCATTTTCAACAAAATCCATACAACACATATTTAATGAAATTTCAGTTGGGGTAAATAGTTAATTTCTTATATTTGCAAATAGCTAATTTTCGCGAGTACAAAGAACGCAGAAAACTTAATAAATAAAGAAAGAGAAAGATGTTAAAGAAAAGCATTCTTCTAATACTTCCGGCCCAGAATTTCAGTGGAGCAGGTTTTCTAGCTTTGAAAAGCAGTTTTGAAAAAAATGGGTTAAGTGTCCTAACAGCTTCAGATGCAAATAACCTTTGTACAGGAGAGCCGGGGGGAATGAAGGTAAAGGCCGATATGAATTTTTATAACATTCATGAAAGCAACTTTTCAGCTCTGGTCTTTGCAGGAGGCAATGGTACAAGGGAATATTGGAATAATGCTACTTTGCACAAAATAGCTAAAAAGTTTTTTGAAGCAAAAAAAACTCTGGCTGCAATAAGCAGTGCCCCTGTAATACTATCAAGAGCGGGGTTACTTAAAAACCTTACAGCCACATGTCTTCCAGATTACAAAAAAGAGCTTGAAAGGTCAGGAGCTCAATATATAGACCATTCAGTTGTAGTAAGGAAAAAGATAATTACAGCAAAAGATGAGGAATCAGTATTGGAATTTGCAAAGTGCATACTAGATGCGCTATCAAATTAGACTTGAAATACAGGCTAATTTAGGGTTAAATTTGAAATATTTTACAGATATAAAAAATAAACCACATTTAATGTAGTTTATTGCAGAAATATTAAAAAAAGGGAATATGGGAAAGATTTTGGAACTTTATTGTAAAAGCTTAACACAATACAATAGGTATTTGACCAGAGAAGTATTTATAGGAGACTTGCCCTTAGGAGGCAATAATCCGATTAGAATACAATCAATGACGACAACCGATACAATGAACACTAAGGCTACAGTTGAGCAGACGATCAGAATGGTAAATTCAGGCTGCGAATATGTGCGCATAACAGCACCAAGCATAAAGGAAGCAGAAAACCTATCAGAAATAAAGAAAGAGCTGCGCCGGCAAGGCTATAGTGTCCCATTAATTGCCGATATACATTTTACACCAAATGCTGCAGAGCTAGCTGCAAGGATTGTTGAAAAAGTCAGGATCAACCCTGGGAACTATGCCGATAAAAAACGATTTCAAAAAATTGATTACACTGAAGCCGAATACAGCTCAGAGCTCGAAAGGATTAGAGACAGGTTCATCCCACTTGTAAAGATTTGCAAAGAATATGGGACTGCAATGAGAATAGGGACAAATCATGGTTCCCTTTCAGACAGAATAATGAGCCGTTATGGTGATACGCCTTTAGGGATGGTGGAATCTGCATTGGAATTTGTAAGGATATGTGAAGATCTGGACTATCAGAACATAGTACTTTCAATGAAGGCAAGTAATCCACAGGTAATGGTGCAGGCATACAGACTTCTTGTACAAAAGATGCAAAAAGAAGAAATGAACTATCCGCTTCATCTTGGAGTGACAGAAGCAGGCAACGGCGAAGATGCAAGGATAAAATCGGCAGCAGGCATAGGGACACTACTTGAAGATGGCCTAGGAGACACAATTAGAGTGTCACTTACAGAAGATCCGGAATTTGAGGCGCCTGTAGCACTTAAGTTAGTTGAGCGCTATAAAGGCAGAAAGAGTAATAACTCACTTATTCCGGAAGTGGATATAAAAGAAGACAGCTTAGAGATTTTTGATCCATACTGCTACCACAAAAGGAGCACATTTGAGGTTGCCTCAATTGGAGGAAGTAATCTTCCGCGTGTATTTTCGGACTTCAGCCTAAATGGAATAAACTCTAAAGGTGAGCTTGAAGCTATCGGATACAAGTATGATTATGAACTAGATAAGTGGAACATTACTGATCAGGCTAGTGATTTTATTTATCTTGGAGATAAAGAATCAGAGATTGAGCTTCCTGGCGCATTATCAGTAGTATATGATTATGGCAAATGGAAGGACAAAAAAGCTGCTTTAAGGGCATACCCATTATTTAGCAGTCCATCTGAATTTAGTCTTTCCCATCTAAAGTCTGATATAGCAAACTTTATAACACTAAGAATCGAAGACCTTGAAGTCAGGCTTGATGAGTTAAAAAACTGCAATGAAAAAGAGCTCAGCACAGTTGTTTTTGTCATTCAAGCTTCGACAACACGAGCCATGGTTGAACAAAGAAGGATCTTTCTTGAGCTAAAAAGAAAGACTTTCTTAAATCCAGCTGTCATAAAGATGTCTTATAATGATCTAGATCAGGGTGAAAAATTCCTACTTTACAGTGCGACAGATTTCGGAGCACTTCTTCTAGATGGGTTTGGAGATGCCGTATGGGTAATAAACTTAAAGAGCAACCAATCAGAGGAAGAGGCATTTGAAGATAAAAAGCTTACCAACAGAATACTATTTGGTATACTGCAGGCGGCAAGGCTAAGGATTTCAAAGACAGAATACATAGCCTGTCCTTCGTGTGGGAGAACTTTATTTGATCTACAGGAAGTCACAGCCAGAATACGCCGCAAGACAGAGCATCTTAAGGGAGTTAAAATAGGTATTATGGGATGTATTGTTAATGGTCCTGGAGAAATGGCAGATGCAGATTATGGCTATGTAGGTTCTGGCATAGGGAAAATAACTTTATACAGAGGCAAAGAAATTGTGCGCAGGAATATAAGTTCCGAAGAAGCTGTTGAAGCGCTGATTGATCTTATAAAAGAAGATAACAATTGGGTAGATCCAGATTAAAAGATGGAAGAAATATTTATAGAGGAGAAAAATAGAGGTAATTAACTTGGGGAAATAGCTTATATTTATGCAATAAGCTATTTTCTATAAATAAAAATTCCTCCATTTGTAAGAATTATACTCTTTTATATTGAAAATATTTCTGCAAAGCACTATCTTTGAATAGTAGAATTATGAAGACAAAAGCAGTTATATTACCACAGAAATTAAGTCGCTTAGATAACTATAATAAATAGGTTTTATTAAAAATGCACTTCTGCACTTTTCCAGGAGTGCATTTTTTTTTCATATGATTGTAAAAGAAGTAACAAAGTATATAGAAGATTGGGCCCCAAAAGATGCGGCCTGGGCAAAAGATAACCCCGGAATACAAGTCGGGTCCCTTTCAGGGGAGATTGAAAATATCTTTCTCTGTCTGGAACTTACGACACAGGCACTCAAAGAGGCGATCAAAAAAAAGAGCAACTTTATTTTCACACACCACCCGTTAATCTTTCAGCCGCTAAAACGAATCGATACACAGAACGATAGAATCTCAAAACTCATCGAAGAACTAATAAAAAACAACATCACACTTTACTCAGCACACACAAATCTGGATTTCACAAAAAACGGCGTAAGCTTCCAACTTGCAAAAGCATTAAATCTCAAAAATATAGATTTCCTGGAAAATCAGGATTCAAACCAGTATAAACTGGTAGTTTTTGTCCCGGAGAATAATCTGGAAACTGTTTCAAATGCAATATTTACCTCAGGAGGAGGAATAATAGGGCAATATGAAAACTGCAGTTTCAGCCTTAAAGGTCAAGGGAGCTTTTTAGGCACAGAAGGGACAAATCCAGCAGTTGGGCAAAAGGGGCGTTTTGAGCATGTAGAAGAAATTAGACTTGAGGCAGTAGTCGATAAGTGGAAGATCAACAAAGTCTTAGGATCAATGCTAAAGGTTCATCCATATGAAGAGCCTGCATATGATATTTATCCTCTGAGTAACAAGAATCTGAACTTTGGGTTTGGAACAATTGGCCAGTTAGAAGAAGAAATGACAGAGCAGGAATTTCTTCAACATGTAAGTCAATCACTTTCCACCACTAATGTTCGTTTTAGCAGAGGAAGCGGCAAAAAAATAAAGAAAGTAGCGCTTTGCGGCGGAAGTGGAAGTGAACTTATTGGTTCAGCAATTGCAAAAGGAGCAGATGCTTTTGTAACTGCAGATGTAAAATACCATAGTTTTCAGGATGCCGAGGGGAAAATGCTTCTTATAGATGCGGGACATTATGAGACAGAAGTGCCTGTGCTGAAGGAAGTAAAAAGAAGGCTAGAGGATTTAATAAAAAAGAACAGAGAAAAAATAAAAGTTTATATATACAACGGAACAACAAACCCGGTACATTTTTTTAATAAAAAAGGAGAGTACTAAATTGATAAATCGATTAAAAACGCTCTACGAGCTCCAACTGATCGATGACCAGTTGGATGAATTAGAAGAACTTAGAGGCGATCTTCCCTCCGCAGTAAATGAATTACGCGGAAGAATAGAGAACTTCAATTCACAGATAAACGAAAAGAAAAAAGAGCAGGAAAATTCTACAAAGACAAGGATGCACAACGAAGAAGAAGTCGAGCGCATTAAGTCAAACCAGAAGAAGTTCAAAGCTCAGCTTTATCAGGTTAGAAACAATAAAGAATATGATGCCCTGACAAAAGAGATTGATCATTTAGATGAAGAAGTTACAAGGCTTGAAGCACAAAATCAGGCACTTGAAGAGATAATTCAGAAGCTTAAAATTGAGATTGAAGAAATAGTTCCACAGATTGACTCTCTAAAGAGTGAACTTGAGATAAAAGATGCAGATCTCAAAGAAATCATTAAGGCAAACGAGAAAGAGGAAGTCAAACTGCAGGCAAAGCGTCAGCAGGTTGAAACCTTGGTAAAGAAGCCCGATTATTCTGCATATATGAGAATCAGAAAAGCAAAAGGGGGACAAGCAGTTGCTACGATAAAACGTTCAGCTTGTTCAGGTTGTCATAATGTTGTTCCACCTCAAAGGCAACTTGAGATTCGTCAGAACAAAAGGTTATACAACTGCGAATACTGCGGAAGAATATTAGTTTCTGCAGAAATAGCAGAGTCTGTTGAGACAGAAGTAGCCTAAGGAAGCCGTGGTCCAAGGGGACCATGATCCCAAGGCTTTAATATAGATTTTCCGGAATTTGCACAGGCTTAAGTTATTCATCCTGAATAATTTAATGCCTGTTAGCTTCCGGTTAAAACTTTACCATTCAAGCATTCAGATCAAGAAAAAAGATCCATTTCACAGTTGCATAATCTCTACCCTCTACTGGCAAACAAGCTGAATAAAGTCCTTATGAGTTTTGCTACCCAAAGAAGCATTTATAAGATTATAGAGAGCATACAAGTCCATAGAAAATGGCAAATAGCCGACATATCCTGCCAAAGGCATTTCAAAGAGGTGTGAAGACAATCAGCAAAAGGAAGAGGGTAGACCCATTTGGGATAAGAGTAGAAGTTCCACATTTGCTAGAGAAGAATGCGCAGATCACAACGCCAATTTCCATATTTAATACAATCAATTAATTGCCTTGCAAAGAGATGGGATGATATCTTTAATTATTATAAGGTAATGATCGACTAAAGAAAAAGAAATAAAGGGAAAAAGATGAGTTATCAGCCAATTGAAAACTATGGAATAATAGGAGATCTAAATACAGTGGCCCTTATAGGGTTAAATGGTTCGATTGATTTTATGTGTTTTCCTAATTTTGACTCCCCCACTGTTTTTGCTTCTATGCTTGATGAGAATAAAGGAGGCTATTTTCTAATAACTCCAGTTCTAGATCATGTAAGAAACAAGCAAATGTATATTCCAGATACAAATGTTCTTCTTACAAGATTTCTCTCATCAGAGGGTGTAGGAGAGATCACGGATTTTATGCCTGTAGAGGATTTACATGGCGGCAATATACTCATCAGACGCATCACAAACGTAAGAGGAACTATTAAATACAAGATGATCTGTTCTCCGCGCTTTAACTATGCCAGGTCAAAGCACGAAGCAAAACTAGAGGATAACGAAATCATCTTTACCAGTCTTGGTGAAGATGCGATGGTTCTAAAGCTAAAGAGCAACACAAAGCTAAGTGTAAAAAACGGTGAGGCATATGCTGAATTCACTCTTTCAACAGGAGAGTCAGTCGACTTTATACTAGAGCAGGTAAACGAAGGGAAAGCCTCGCGAACTAATCTTGAAAATTTTGTAACAGATACACTATATGAAACAATGAATTACTGGAAAGGATGGGTAGAGTTATCAAAATACAAAGGGCGCTGGCAAGAGATAGTAAACCGTTCTGCACTTGTCTTAAAACTTATGACATCATACAAATATGGCTCCTTAATAGCCTCCCCCACCTTTAGTCTTCCCGAATCGATTGGAGGGGACAGGAACTGGGATTACCGTTACACGTGGATAAGGGATGCATCATTTACGGTATATACTTTTATAAATCTAGGCTACACGAAGGAAGCCGGAGCATTTATGAAATGGATTGAAAAGGAGTGTGAAGACATATCAAAAGTAGGCTATCTTGGCCTTATGCGGACAATAGATGGAAGCAATACTCCAGATGAGACGATATTAAGCAATCTTGAAGGGTATAAGAAATCCTCTCCTGTAAGGATAGGCAACAATGCCAAGGACCAGATACAGCTAGATATTTATGGTGAGTTGATGGATTCGGTTTATCTATACAATAAATATGGAGAGCCTATCTCATATGGTTTCTGGAATAATCTTTCAGAGCAAATAAACTGGCTTTGTGAGAACTGGCATCAGAAAGATGAAGGGATATGGGAAGTAAGAGGAGGAAAGAGGCACTTTCTATATTCAAGGCTCATGTGCTGGGTTGCACTAGACAGGACGATCAAACTAGGGGCGATGCGTTCATTTCCTCTTCCGGAGATGTGGAAAAGAGAAAGGGATAAGATATTTAGTTCAATTTTTGAAGATTTCTGGAACGACAAGCTCAAGGCATTCGTACAATATAAAGGAGCAGAAACTGTTGATGCTGCAGCACTCTTAATGCCTCTTATGAGATTTATAAGTCCCAAAGACCCGATGTGGCTTTCGACATTAAAGGCAATTGAAAGCGAGTTAGTTTCAGATTCACTTGTTTACAGGTACCGTAATAAAGAAGCTGCTTCAGATGGGCTTAAAAGTGGAGAGGGGACATTTTCAATGTGCACATTCTGGTACATAGAATGCCTAAGCCGTTCTGGCCAACTTCAGAAGGCCAGGCTATATTTTGAGAAGATGGTAGGTTATGCAAATCATATTGGCCTATATTCTGAACAGTTAGGATTTCAGGGTGAACATCTTGGAAATTTTCCGCAGGCTTTCACTCACCTTGGTCTTATAAGTGCAGCCCTTAACCTAAATTCACAGCTTAATGACGAAAGGAACAGAAGCTACATTGACGAGAAATAATCATTTATTTCAAATAGATGAGTTTCTGTAACTTTGCTTTTTCCTCAGTCGAAGAAAGCCTTGCAAAATAGATACCTGAAGGCACCTGGTTATTATTTTCATCAGTTGCATTCCAACCGATATAATATTTACCTGGGGAATAAACCATTCTTGTCAACTCTTTTACCTTTTCACCAAGTACATTTCTTATTTCAAGCCTATATTCCCCTTCTACAATTACAGTAAAAGGAATAATGATATATCCATTAAAAGGGTTGGGGTAAGCAGCTTCTAAAGAAAAGGCAGACGGGGCGCTATTTCCCTTTCCTTGTATTTCTTGCATGGTCATTGCTAATGGCTGTGGCATCAGATCTTTAAATAAGAAAAACAGCAGTAATAATATGAAAGGAATAAATTTGGGCAGCTTGCTTATATTAAAATGTAAAAGTTTTCTCATTTTACTCCTATATGAATTCCTATTATTTTCAAGCTAAATGAATTAAATTAATAAACAACTCATTTACACCTGGATCTACTTTCGAATAAAATTCATATTTTTGAGTTATGGAAAAGTTTATCCATATAAAATTGATAGTTTTGGCCATAAATTATTTATTGAAGGTGTAATACAAAAAGCAAAAAGACATAAAAAAAAACAGAAAAAACACACAAAACAGGAGAACACAATGGCTGTTTCCAGGCCGACGGTCAACCGTCCAACCACAGTAGCTACACAATCAGATCAGAATTACACACCAGCACTAGTTGTACTGACATCCTTATTTTTTATGTGGGGTTTTCTTACATGTTTAAACGATATAATTATACCACATCTAAAGGCTGTATTTTCACTGAACTACACAGAGTCAATGCTCATACAGTTTTGTTTTTTTGGGGCATATTTTATAATCTCAATGCCCTCAGGCATACTTGTAGAGAAGACAGGATATAAGAAAGGTATAATAATTGGTTTATCGACAGCAGCCATAGGATGTCTTTTATTTTATCCTGCTGCTGCACTTAGGTCCTATCCCATGTTTCTTCTAGCCTTATTTGTTCTTGCCTCTGGAATAACTATACTTCAGGTAGCAGCAAATCCATATGTTGCCATCTTAGGCAGACCTGAGACAGCCTCGAGCAGGTTAAACCTAACACAGGCATTTAATTCACTTGGAACTACAATAGCACCATATTTTGGCTCACTTTTAATTCTGTCTGTAGCAGTAAAAAGTGCAGAAGAAATTGCAAGGCTTACACCAGCTGATCTTGCAGCATATCAGGCAACTGAGGCAGCAGCCGTGCAGGTTCCATATCTAGGGCTTGCAGCAGCACTATTTTTAATTGCAGTCGTATTTGCTATGTTCAAACTTCCAGAGGTAGAAGCCTCATCAATAGCTTCCCAGGGTAAAGAAGGAAGTGGAAATTATGAGCATATGCACGAAAGTGCCTGGAACTACAAGCATCTGGTCCTAGGAGCCATTGGTATATTTGTCTATGTTGGAGCAGAGGTTTCAATTGGAAGCTTTCTAGTCAACTATTTAGGACAGCCATTTATAGCAGGACTGCCAGAGTCACAGGCTGGAAGGTTTGTCAGTTTCTACTGGGGAGGAGCAATGGTAGGCAGGTTTATTGGATCAGCAGCACAGAGGAAAATAAAGCCTAGCAGGGCACTTACCTTCAATGCTTTTGTTGCAGCAGCTTTGGTTGTAACGACAATGCTTACAGAAGGCAGAGTTGCAATGTGGGCAATTCTAGCAGTTGGTTTATTTAATTCAATTATGTTTCCAACTATATTTACACTTGCAATTGAGGGTTTAGGAAAACATACAGGCCAGGCCTCAGGCATACTCTGCATGGCAATTGTAGGAGGAGCTTTAATACCATTACTTCAGGGATTTTTTGCCGATAATATAGGAATTCATCACGCATTTATTCTCCCGGTTTTATGTTATCTATTCATTGCATATTACGGTTTTAAGGGACATGTTCCAGCTCATTTAAGAGCATCAAAAGCATAAAAGATAAAAGTTGGCAGAAAAGAAATTATTAGCAGATTGAAAATTATTCCGAGAGATAAATCATTCAGGGCAGATTATTAGCTCCAGCAGATCTTTTAGGAGTCCAAGGGAAATATATCAATGAAAAGCAGGCAGCTGCCAAAGCACTTTACAACAGAAATAAAGACCCAGATAACTCTGGATTATTTACTGTACCTACCCGAAGGATACAGCAAGACAGGCAAAAAGTGGCCACTAGTGCTTTTTCTGCACGGAGCAGGTGAAAGGGGCTCAGATCTTAGTTATGTAAAACGGCATGGACCACCAAAGCTTGTAGAACAGGGAAAGTCATTTCCCTTCATACTAGTATCGCCGCAGTGCCCTGATGATTCTGTCTGGTATACTAATATACTTGGATCTTTATTAGATGAGATAGAAAAAAAGTACAACGTTGACAAAGAGCGCGAATATGTTACAGGCCTTAGTATGGGAGGCAATGGGACATGGAAGATGGCAGAGAGATACCCAAACCGTTTTGCAGCTATTGCTCCTGTCTGCGGCTGGAGCAATTTAGAAACGGTCTGCAAGTTAAAACATATACCTATTTGGGTTTTTCACGGTAAAAAAGATAGAATTGTACCATTTGAAAAATCCGAAGTATTGGTAAAAGCTTTAAAAAAATGCGGCGGAAATATACAATTTACAGTATATCCCAATGCAGCACACGATAGCTGGACAGAAACATATAATAATCAGGAATTTTATGACTGGATGCTAAAGAACTCTTTAGACAGGAAAGAAGGAAAGGATAATACATCTTCACTGACACAGAGATAGTTGTCATTGATAGTTAAAAAGAGATATAGATACAATTTATAATCATGGACCAGATAAACCGAGCTCTTTAAAGATGAATTAAGATATTATAAGCTGTTGTTTGTAAAGCTGCAACAGCTTATTTTTGCTTGACCTAATCCAAGCTTATTCTCTTTCAAGTTTATTTTCTTTAAGGAGTAAAAGATGTTACACAAAGTATCCTGCAATGCTTTTCTCATTATCTTTATAGTTATCTCATCATTAAAGATGTCACCCCAAACTTTAGATCAAACAAAGTCTACAAAACCATGGAAGGGAAATGCAATCCTTGGAAACGGGAATATATGTGTAGTTTACTCAGATGACAGGCGGATCAGTTCTGAGACAAAGTCAAAAGGAATACAGCATTTTTACTATAAAGATTATACGGCCGACTACATAAAAGGAAGTGAATTTGAAATAATCACAGATAAGCCTGAAATTTTGTCAAAGGCAAAAAATGCTGGGAATACTACTGAGATCGGAATTGAGAATTCTTTTTGTGCTTTTACAAAGACGATGTTTCAAAGTGGGCTTACTAGTATAACAAAATGTTTTGTTCATCCAAAAGATGCAGCAATACTAACGCTTAACACAACGGGCAGTTCCAAGCAGCCATCCTATAAGTTTCAGCTTTTTTTAAGGAAAGAGATAGTAACAGACAGGAAGATAGCACTGGTTTCATTAAAGAAGCAAAGGAATTCAGCAGTAGCTGAATGGTCAAATAAAACGATACTAATCATCTCTCCCAGGTCATCAAAAGATATTCTTGAAGTAGATGATTCAGTAGTAACTGTTTATGGAAAGGCTGTTCAAAAAGGCAAATCCGAGATAATAATTACCGCAGGCAATAAGACCGAAGAAATATTTTCAAGGATAAATGCATTAAAGTCAGAACAGGATCTATACAATTCGGCCTCAGAATTTTGGGATAAGTGGCTAAGTAGTGGTCTTTCGCCCAAATTCAAAGATCCCACAGAGGAAAGCGCGCGATACACTGATTATTACAGAAGGACACTTTATTCAGTAAAAGCAGCCACACTAAGGGGTATGGTGCCTGCCGATATAACAGGGCAATTTGTGACAAACAATATGCCTCAGCTTTATCCAAGGGATGCAATGATGTGTGCCCGCGTATTTCTTTTAACAGGTCATAGTGAAGAAGCAAAGGAAATAATAGAGTTTTGGGCAAAGCCTGGAATACCAAAGAAGGCAAAAGGAGAATTCTATGCACGTTATGATGCCTTTGCAAATGCAGTAGATGCCGGAAGCGGGGCCAGGTATGATGAGCCCGAATGGGATGCAAATGGATACTTCATACAGCTTGTAAGTCAGTACTATAAAGAAAAGAAAGCATGGTTAGTAGATAAATCCTTTATATATGAACTGGCTGATTTTTTAGTAAGTCACATTGACAAAAGCGGACTGTTATATGAAGGAGGGATTGTTGAATGGACCGGATATCTTCCATCTACAAATATGACCTGTGCAGCGGCTCTTAAGACAGCTTCTGAGATAGCTGAGAGCCTTGGGGATAAAAGCAAGGCAAGGTCATATCTGGAAGCATCAGAAACTATCACAAGATCTATTTCAAAAACATTTAATACAAGCAGGCAGGCACTAAGTGATCTAAGGTTTCATGGCATTAAGGCAGAAGGAAATAAAAGTGTAACAGAGCCCACAAAAGATACGCTTTATCTTTGGGATACTTCGCTTAATTTCGGAGTAATCTGGGGATTCCCAAATACAGAGTTATTAGAGAAGACAAACAGATTCATTGAAGAAAACAATGTTAAGTTGGGTGGTGGAGTACAGTATTTTGAAGCCAAGGACAATGCAGGGCTAAGTAGTTACGGAGGAGACTTATTCTTTTTTACAACATCAGCAGCAGCTCAGTATCAGTCGCTATATGGAAATAATCTGGTAGCAAAAAAGCATATAGACTGGATGATAGAAAATTCAAACATTTATGGACTTATGCCTGAAAGGATCTATTTAAATCAGACAGACTGTAGTCCAGCCTCACCACTATCCTGGTGCAGTGCAGAGTTTGCAGCATCAATTCTTGAATGGAGCAGAAAATTTAAATAAAGCATTATGCTATAGAGAATACATTATACAACTTAATAGTTTTATGCACCTATAGCTTTTTATGCACCTATAGTTTTTTTATACACCCGAGCCGAATATAAGGAGCTTGAAAATATAGTAAACCAAAGGAATAATAATCGAAGGAAGCATATTCCCTATTTTCAAGCTTTTTATTTCGAGCATTTTCAGTCCAATAGCAGCAATAAGTAATCCACCAATTGCCGACATTTCTGTGACCACAGAAGGAGTCAGGTAGTCCTTAATAGATGAAGAAGATATTGTAATAAAGCCCTGATATAAGAAAACAGAGACTGAAGAAAAGATAACACCTATTCCCAAAGAAGAAGCAAAGATAACAGATGAGATTCCATCTATAACGGATTTTGCAAAAAGTGTCTGATGATTACCTGTAAGGCCGCTTTCAAGAGAACCAATAACAGCCATGGAGCCAACGCAGTAGACAAGACTTGCAGTAACAAAGCCTTCTGCCACACCCTGTGAATTTCTTGAAAATTTTGTTTCTATAAACTTACCCATATTTTCGAGTCTATCTTCAATCCTAAGAAGCTCTCCAATTACACTGCCTATTGCAAGACTAGAAATTAAAAGCAATATATTTTCCGTCTTAAATGCGCTTTTCAGTCCGATAAGCATAACGGCAAGTCCAAGAGCGTGCATTACAGTGGAATTATACTTTTTAAGAACACTATTTTTAAATATAAGACCTAATATACTTCCGCTTGCAATAGCAAGGGCGTTTACAGTAGTTCCAAACAAAAGGGTATCTCCAGAGACAATTCAAAAATAATTGGCAAAAAATCGAAACAAAAACAAAAATAAAATTAATTCCCCTAAAAGAAAAGTCACTATTTTTTTGCGATTTTCCATTCTCAAAAGCCCAAAGAAAATATTTGAACCAATTAAACATTATTAAGGTTTATAAGTTTACCTATTGATAGAGCATAAGAGTCATTTTAGTTTCATAATTGTAAAGAATTGCTTATAATAAGCAAGAGAACCAGTGCCAAGAGCCAGAGAAATAGAGCTAAAGAGAAAGAATTTTCATCAACAATTTTCTTCGAAAGAAAGCCAATCAAAGGAAGAATATTTATTGGAAAGGGAAAGAATAAAAATATTAATCATTGAAGACAACCCTGGCGATGTTGAACTAATCCGGCAGATGCTAGAGGATGATGAAGACACAGAGTATATTGTAAGCCACAGCTCAAAACTATATGATGGCATAAAAGCAGTAGAGCAGTTGAAGCCCGATCTTATATTGCTGGATTTAGGTTTGCCTGACAGTCTCGGGTTAAGTACATTCGAAAAGCTATATGAAAAAGTAAAAGAGATACCAATAATAATAATGACAGGACTTGAAGACAAAAAAGCTGTCAGCAGCGCTGTAAAATTAGGAGCACAGGATTATCTTATAAAAGGCGGTTTTGAGGATAATCTTCTCAGAAAATCGATAAAATATTCGATTGAAAGAAAGAAAAATGAAAGCAGGTTAATTGAAAGGGAAGCGCAGTTTCGTGCTATTTTTGAGCAAGCCGGTGTAGGAATGGCGCAGGTTTTACCAGATGGCAAATGGATAAAGGCCAATAGTAAACTTTGCAATATTTTTGGATATAAGTATGATGAGCTCTTAGGGAAAACATTTCAAGAGATTACATATAGTGAAGATCTGGAAGAAGACCTTAAGTTAATGCATGAAGTTCTTGAAAATAAGAGGCAGACTTATTCTTTAGAGAAGAGATATATTAAGAAAGATGGCTCTATAGTTTGGGGAAATCTAACGGTGAGTTTGATAAGGGATTTTTCCGGAAACCCAAAATACTTTATATCCATAATTGAAGATATCTCAGAAAGGAAACGCGTTGAAATTCTCTTAAAGGAATCCACAGAACGTTTATCTATGATATTTAAGGAAATTCCTTCGGCTCTATCTATTAGTTCAATTGAAAATGATACATATCTAGAAATAAACGATGCTTTTGAACATATCACAGGTTATAAACGTGAAGAAGTAATTGGCAGGTCATCTGTTCAACTAGGTATACTAGATTCTGTCATACGTAACAGGATAATAAAAGAAGTCACTGCGCACGGAGCAATTCGTAATTTTGAACTTAATATACACAGAAAGACCGGCGATACAATAACGGGTCTTTTTGCAGGAAGGATCATAAATGTAAATGGAGTACCATCTCTTTTAAGCATTATTACAGATGTAACAGAAAGAAGGAAAGCAATTGAGCAGATACGAAAGTACCTGTATGAGCTACAGATAAATAAAGAAATTCTTGAAAGGAATTCAAAAGAGCTCTCTGAGCTAAATGCAAGCAAAGACAAATTATTTTCCATTTTAGCTCATGATCTTAGGAGTCCATTTTCCTCTTTACTTGGATTTTCAGAATTTTTATCTCAGAATATTGAGGAACTGAGCACAGATGAGATAAGAGAATTTTCAGGCAGGATTTACAGCTCATTAAAAAAGGTATTAAAGCTAGTAGAAAATCTACTAGACTGGTCACGCCTGCAGTCTGGGAAGTTTGAATTTACACCCTCTGGTTTTGACTTATGTGAGCTTATTGTTGAAGTAATAGATGTAAACCAGGTTAGTTCTGCGAAAAAGAATATAAAGGTTAGTTTTCTGAACAACTCAACTGTAAGTGTTTATGCCGATAAAAACAGCATAGCTACTGTCCTAAGAAATCTCTTAAGCAATGCGATCAAATTTTCTCATCGTGACAGTAGAATTGAAGTATTCTTAACGGACAACTCCAAAGATGTTGAAGTAAGTATTAAAGATTTTGGCCTAGGAATAAGCAAAGAAAATCTCGAGAAGCTCTTTAAGCTCGATTCGAGCTATATAAAGCAAGGGACGGATATGGAAAAGGGCACAGGTCTAGGACTTATTCTCTGCAAAGAATTTGTAGAGAAAAACAGAGGAAAGATCTGGGTTGAAAGTGAAATTGATAAAGGCAGCACATTCAAATTTACAATTCCTAAGAAAGCTTCTGATATAAATAAAAAAGCAATATAAAGGTTTTTTCAAAGGGCATTTTTTTAAGTATTGTTTTTATAAATTTAATGAAATAGGTTGCTCATAAATTTAACCTATGAGAAAAGGATATCAATGAAATTAAGATCTACTGTGAATATATTAACAACAAGCAGAGCTATTTTTTTTATTATATTTTTAATAATAATTCTGGCTAGCAAAAGTACATATTCATATCCAACTGGTGTAAGCGGATACACAAAGAAATCCGGCACGGTTGGCTGTGGGAACTGTCATGGAAGTGCAAATACTTCAGTAAAAGTTGAAATCACAGGACCAGCAAGTCTAAAAACAGGAGAGACAGGCACATATGCTGTTACAATAACCGGTGGTGCAGGAAGCGCAGTTGGAGTTGATATTGCAAGTTCAAATGGGACTCTAGTAAATGCTGATAATAACTTAAAAGTGCTAAATGGAGAACTTACGCAGCCAAGCAGGAAAGCCTTTTCAGGCGGCAAGTATGTATTTAATTTTAAGTACACTGCCCCATCTACCATAGGGGCGCAGACATTATATGCAACAGGAGTAAGTTCAAAGCCCGACTGGAATTTTGCACCAAATTTCGCCGTAAACATAGTAAATACTACAGATGTTACCGAAGGAAAATCCCAGATGGTTGGGACATATTCACTTAACCAAAACTATCCCAATCCATTTAATCCTTCGACAAAGATCAGTTATTCGCTTGCTGTAGGTAGCATAGTAAAGCTGATTATTTATAATTCGATAGGACAAAATATAGCTACACTAGTTGATGGTTTTCAAGAGCCTGGTAACCATGAAATCAATTTTAACGGAAGTAAACTTTCAGCCGGAATTTACTTATGCTCAATAGAGGCAAAGCCTGTAGATGGAGGAGAAAGTTTTAAGTTTATTAGAAAGATGTCTCTTCTGAAATAAAAAAAATGTGACTAAAAAAAAAGGGGTATACGTGCAAAACAACGTGTACCCTTTTTTTATTACGTTTTTCGGCCTACATAATCTTTTTTGGCCATTTAATTATTTTCTAGTCTAACAGATTTTTTCTTGAAGATAAAGACTCAAAAGGAATAAGTGAGAAGCCAAAACTTTGTGTCTTTTCTGAAGTATAGATCAGATATTTTTTATGCGGCCAAGAGCCCCAGCTATCATCCCCACCTAGTCCCATTTCTTTAAGGTCAATATGCAGTTCAACCAGATCTCTGGTTTTTATATCGTTTATATGCCGCAGGTTTACATTTTTATCTGCGCCTGCATCAAAGTCCTCAGTTGTGTTTTTAAGTGCAGTAAATTCGATAAGGCTATCGGCAACAACTAGAAAACCATTGCCTTCTTTTGTATATAATGACAGCCATCTTACATCTGTTTTATGTCCATTGTCCTGTGGGCGTACGTAGGGGGTATACTGATCCTCTACTGTTGAATTATACCTACCCACAAAGGAGCATGCATTTCTATCACAGTAATTCTCCATAGGTCCACGCCCGAAAAATTCGAGCTGATCGATCAAACCAGGAATCTGCATTTTTAAACCAATTCTTGGTATTACAGGTAAGTTGAGGTTATTGTTATTAAAGTAGTTTTGAATATGAACCGAGCCATTACCAAATATTGTATAGATAGTTTTCCAATTGGAATTTTGTTTTTTATATGCATAGCCTACTTCAATCTCAATTTTCCCCTCTTCAATTTTCCTTAGATTGAAAGAATCTGCTTTAAGATCAGAAAATTCAGCTTCTTTCCAGGTTGCGCATTTTTCAGGCATTTTCCAGCCATAGTCATTATCCGTGGGAGCTCTCCAGAAAGAAGGGCGTGGTCCGAAGGAGTCCTTAATAAGTTCAAAGCCCTTGTATTTATATGAAGTAATAAGGCCAGAGATCTTGTTAATAGTAATAGAAAAATCTTCTGAGAATATACTAACAGCAGGAGTATCATTATTAAAAGATTCCTTTAAGGAAAGTATCTGTTTAATATCAGGGGAATTAGCATTTCTTCTTAAAGTATTATCAAGTTTAAACTGCTCAGAAGCAATTTCATAACCAGCAGGTAAGATCTCATCAGAAGTAATTGTTCTAACAGAGAAGTTTATAAAATATTCATTTTTATCATCCCCCGAAATTTTCGGAATGTCAATCTTAACTAATTTCTTTTCCTCAGGAGCTATATCAAGTTTACCTAGACTTCCCTCTTTTAGAAGCCTTCCATTTTCTTCAATTTTCCAGGAAACGCTATAGTCTTTAAGATTCTTAAAGCGGAATTTATTAAATATTTCAAACTCACCTTTTTCAATGTCATGACTCTTAAAGGCCACATTCTGGTATATTTTTCTAATCTCCATACCATGAGGTTTCATTGTACGGTCTGGAAAGACCACCCCATTAATTAAGAAATTTCCATCAGAGGGTGTTCCCTTTGGCCCAAAATCGCCACCATAGGCCCAATATTTCCCATTTTTGTTTTCTGCTTGTATACCCTGGTCAACCCAATCCCAGATAAAACCTCCCTGCAGATTTGGATATTTTTCCATTGTATCCCAGTAGTCTTTCAGGTTTCCCTCACTATTGCCCATAGCGTGTTCATACTCACATAAAATAAGAGGCCTTAGGCTAAATGGAGCAGTTGCATTCTGATATTTATTTTCAGCAAGTTTTAAGTTATCAGAGGCATATTTTTCAATATCCTCAATTTTTGCATACATTGGGCAATAAATGTCTGTATTAAAATCCAGGCCAGCAGCTTCATACTGAACCGGGCGTGAGGTGTCACGTTCTTTAATCCAGAGGTAAGTACTATAGAAGTTAAATCCATTACCTGCCTCATTACCCAAAGACCAGATAACAACAGATGGATGGTTTTTATCACGTTCGACAGAATTTTTTGTACGATCCATATGAGCATTCAGCCACAGAGGGTTTTTTGCAAGAGATCCCCCTTTATCAATACCTGCCCAAACCATTCCATGAGACTCAATATTAGCTTCGGCAATAAGATAAAGGCCATACTTATCGCACAGCTTATACCAAGCTTCAGGCTGAGGATAATGGCTAGTTCTTACGGCATTAATATTATGGAACTTCATCTGCTGGATATCTTTCTTCATGATATCCTCATCAATTACCTGTCCTTTTAATGGATTAAATTCATGAATATTGACCCCCTTTAGAAGGACTCTTTTGCCATTAACCAAAAGGAGTCCATTTTTAATTTCAATTCTTCTAAA
This sequence comes from Bacteroidota bacterium, assembly GCA_030706145.1. Taxonomy (GTDB): domain Bacteria; phylum Bacteroidota; class Ignavibacteria; order Ignavibacteriales; family SURF-24; genus JAUZPB01. The sequence continues at coordinate 14,128 of JAUZPB010000026.1, read as the reverse complement.
ACCTATTTTGCTCGAAGTAATCTCGGAGATATTAGATTTTTCATCTTTAATAGTAATAAGTAAAGTATATAGTTCCGGCATTTCGGCCGACCATTGTTTGACATTTGAGGCCGTATTTTCAAAATGCACTTTTGAAGTCCCATTATTTCCATCAAGGCTGACAGTACTAAAGCCAGTGATCACAGCTTTTTCATTTTTATCAAGCACTTCATATTCTACCAAATAGTTTTTCTTCTTTGCAAGGTGATTTATTAACTCACAATCAAGCCGAAATGTGCCGTCTTTATAACTGTCATCCAGCGAAGCATTGACGAAAAAGTCTTTCAGACGTACCTTAGGCTGAGAAAAAAGAAATACCTCGCGTGGAATGCCGCTCATGCGCCAGAAGTCCTGACATTCAAGATAGCTTGCATCAGACCAGCGGGCAACTTCAAGTGCAATAAGGTTTTTTCCTTTCCTTACATATTTAGTTATATCAAACTCAGATGGAGTCTTGCTATCTTTTGTAAGTCCAACCTTCACTCCATTTACGTAGACATAACCAGCAGACTTAACGGCGCCAAAATGAACAAATATCTCGCGGTTAGTCCAATTATCTGGAATATCAAATTCTTTTCTAAAGTAGCTAAAAGAGTTTTTATCCATATCGACAAAAGGGGGGATCTGCTTATAATCCGGAGCCCACTCATACTCCATATTTACATAGATAGGGATACCATAGCCTTCCATTTCAACGTTGCAAGGGACAGTGATATTTTTCCAGGAAGACTCATCGATCTTTTTATCATAAAAGTTTTGAATCCTGTTGCTGCTTCCCTGCACAAAATTAAACTTCCAGATGCCATTAAGAGAGATAAAGAAAGGAGATTTTGTTTTATCATCCAAAAGACCGTTTTGCCGTGTATTATAAGAAAAGAAGTCAGCATGTGGCTTTTCCTTATTAATGTTTACAACAAGAGGATTTTCAAGCTCAGGGTGAGGAGCCCTGAACTGAGAGAATGCCTGAGAAAACGGCAGAAAACTGGCAAGAAAAATAAAAAAGACAGAATAAAACTTTAAGGCAGAATAAGATTTTAAGACAGAATAGGATTTTAAGGCAGAATTAGACTTTAAGGTGGAAATGTTCTTCATAAGTTTAGACCTCTATAAGCTAAAAAATAAAGTACGGCATCAAACTAGTTATAATTTTTTACTGCTGCAAGATTGACAAAAAAGTATCCAGGAAGTATATTGCAAACGTTTGCGGGAACGTTTGCAGTAAATTTACAAAAAAAAGAAATAAATATCTAAGAAGAAAAGAATAAGAGGATAAAAAGCCTTGAAACAGACTACAATAAAAGACATTGCAGTAAAACTTGGACTATCTGTATCTACTGTCTCGAGGGCCTTAAGTGATCATCCCGATATAAACCAAAAGACGAAAGAGCTAATAAAAGAAACGGCAGTAGCTTTAAAATACCGGCCTAATGTTGTCGCCCGCAATTTGAAGTCGAGCAAATCGAACCAGATAGGCGTCATCGTCCCTGAGATACGTCATGATTTTTTTGCAAATGCAATAAGCGGGATTGAAGAGGTTGCTTATCAGAATGGATACACAGTAATTGTAGCTCAATCGAATGAAGATTATAAGCGTGAAAAAATAAATTTAAATTCATTATATCTTAACCGTGTCTCCGGCATAATTATATCGGTATCACAAAGCACGACAAAGAGTGAATATTTTAAGAATCTTCTAAGAAGCGGCGTAAAGATGGTATTTTTTGACCGAACATTAGATGATCTCGATACATACAGAGTTGTAATTAATGACTACGAAAGCTCACTTAAAGCAGTTAACTTTTTAATAGAAAAAGGTTATAAGAAGATAATCCACTTTGCCGGCCCACAGACCTTAAGCACCTGTCTAAATAGAAGATTAGGATATGAAGAAGCAATGAAACAATCCGGTTTAGTTTCCTATCTGCATATAGAAGAAGGGGGCATGCATGAGTCTGATGGATATAAAACTATGCACAAACTCTTAAGCAAGGGAAAAACTCCAGAGGCAATCTTTGCCGTTAATGATCCAGTTGCAATAGGTGCATTTAAGCGATTAAGAGAAGAAGGTATAAAGATACCTGGTGAAGTAGCAATTGTTGGATTTTCAAACAATCCTATTACCGAGCTAATTGATCCTCCGCTAACAACAATCGAGCAGCCAGCCTTTGAAATGGGGAAAGCGGCAGCAAAGCTTTTAATCGATCAGATAGAAGAAAGACCACTAAAGTCAGAAGATAAAATAATAAAGCTTGATACGAAACTGATCATAAGAGGATCAGCATAAGAATAATATAAAAGATAAGAATGATATGTGAGATTTAAGAATAATACCAAGAATAGTTTTTGAATAGAGAGAATTCATTTAGAAGAGGATATAAGAAAAAATAAACAGGACAAAGGAAAGACTAAGAATAAAAAAGAATTAAGATAAAGTAAAAAAGAAGAAAGAGATATGTTAAACGAAAATGTTCACAGAAGGCTAAATATTTTAACAGGAGAATGGATACTTGTTTCCTCGCAAAGGACAAAGCGGCCATGGCAGGGGCAAGTAGAAAAGGCTTCGATTGAAGTAAGAAATCAATATGAGGCAGAGTGTTATCTATGTCCAGGCAATAAAAGATCCAGCGGAGAAATTAACACTGAATATGATTCAACCTTCGTTTTCACAAATGACTTCAGTGCATTAAATCTAAAGACGCCCGAAGACTCAGTTAATGAAAAAGGTCTTATTGTGGCAAAGTCTGAAAAAGGAACTTGCCGGGTTGTATGTTTTTCGCCAAGGCATGACCTTACAATAGCAGAAATGGAAGTAGATGAAATAAAAAACATTGTAAAGGCTTGGAAGAGCGAGTACTTAACCTTAGGTAGTAAGGAAGAGATAAACTATGTTCAGATCTTTGAAAACAAAGGGCAGGTAATGGGCTGCAGCAATCCTCATCCTCACGGGCAGATCTGGGCACAAGAGACCATTCCTGTAGAACCTTTCAAAGAGCAAAGCAAGCAGCATGACTATTATGAAAAGAATAGGACCTCACTACTATCAGACTACCTGAAACTTGAGACAGAGAAGAAAGAGAGAATAGTATATGAAAACGATGGCTTCGTGCTGCTTGTTCCATTCTGGGCAGTCTGGCCTTTTGAGACGATGATAATTCCAAGAAGGCATGTACAAAACCTAAATCAGTTAACCGAAGAAGATATCTCACATTTTGCCGATATATTAAAAGCAGTAACAGTAAAATACGATAACATCTTCAATACCTCATTTCCCTATTCTGCAGGAATCCATCAGTCCCCCACTGACGGATTAAGTCACAGTGAGTGGCACATGCACATGCATTTTTATCCGCCATTATTAAGGTCAGCTACAATAAAGAAATTTATGGTTGGTTATGAAATGCTTGCAAATCCGCAAAGGGACATTACAGCCGAGATGAGTGCAAAGATATTAAGAGATGCTTCTTTAGTGCATTACAGGAGCAAAAAGTAAGTACAGGCAAAACAAAAAGGAGCAGAAAAGAGATCTGCAATAATACTTTTGAAGGATTCATTAAAATAAAGAATAAATTTTTAGCAATATATTTCAAAACAAATTCTATTAAGAGGTAAACTTATGGATTCAATGAGTGCTATAAGCTCAATCGGTCTGACCTATATTGACTGGCTTATAATAGTCATTTACTTTGGTTTTGTACTTGGCATCGGCCTCTATCTAAAGAAATTCACCACAAGTGAAAAAGATTTCTTTTTAGCCGGGAGGAAGAACAGTGCATGGGTTGCAGGGCTTGCATTTTTATCTGCGAACCTTGGAGCTCTGGAGCTGCTTGGAATGACGGGCAATACGTTTGAATATGGTATGTACGTAGCTCACTTCTATTGGATAGGAGCAATTCCAGCTATGCTATTTCTAGGCATTTATATGATGCCTTTTTACTATAGCAGCAAAATAAATTCTGTACCCGGTTATTTAAAGGTTAGGTTTGACGAAAAGACAAGAGTTCTTAATGGAATTGCTTTTGCAATCATGACGCTGTTAGTTTCAGGGATTAACCTTTATGCAATGGCGCTTGTACTTCATACTTTCTTAGGCTGGAACTGGGACTTAAGCATGTGGATATCTGCATTCACAGTAGCAGCATACGTAACCTTAAGTGGTCTTATGTCTGCAATATTCACAGAGATTATACAATTTTTCCTCATATGGTTCGGATTATTTCTTGTTTCAATCATGGGAATGATGGAGCTTGGAGGCATAAAGGAAATATTTGCAAGGATAGAGACTTTCCAGCATACATCGATGAACACACTGTGGTCTACTTCAGGTGATCCTTCACAAAATGGTATGTTAGTCACATGGGGAGGGATTGTCCTTGGTTTAGGATTTGTTTTGTCATTTGGCTATTGGACGACGGATTTCCTAGTAGTTCAGAGGGCCTTTTCTGCAAAAGATTTACGCTCGGCACGAATGACACCAATACTTGCATCATTCTTCAAGATGGCATTGCCATTTATAGTAATACTTGCAGGTCTTATAGCTCTTGTATTGTCACACGATCCCAGCAGTGGATTTCCAGTGTTAAAGGCTGGTGAATACGATCAAGCCTTGCCGCTTCTAATTAAGCGATATTACCCGGCAGGTTTAGTAGGTTTAGGTGTTACGGCGCTATTAGCAGGATTCATGGCTGGGCAGGCAGGCAATATAAGTGCATTTAATACGGTATGGACATATGATATATATAAGTCAGTAATTAACAAGAATGCCTCAGACACACATTTGCTTTGGATGGGCAGGGCTGCTACAATTGTGGGAATCATACTCAGCGTTGGAACAGCATACTGGGCAAAGAGTTTTCCAAGCATTATGGATTACATGCAGGCAATATTCTCATGGGTAAATGCGCCTTTATTTGCAACAATGCTTCTTGGAATGTTTGTTTGGTGGATAACACCAAATGGTGCTTTCTTTGGACTGATTACAGGTATGGCTACATCATTTATTTTATTTTTTATAGATAAATTTAAGTGGATGGACCTAACATTTATTACCTTATCAAGCAAGCCTAGTGTAATGGCGACCAATTTCTGGAGAGCATGGTGGGCATGGCTTATATGTTTCTTAGTTACAATTTTAGTAAGTCTTTTTACAAAGAAGAGGCCAAAAGAAGAGCTAGTAGGTTTTGTAAAAGGATTAACAGCTGAGACAAAAGAAGAAGTTGATCTGCCATTATTAAAGAAGCCGGGCTTCTGGGCAGTAATCTCTTTAGCCATCTTTATTGCAATAAATATTTATTTCTGGTAACAAATACAAAGGAGAATGGAAAATGAAACCAATCTGGTATTTTGTCGGACTTATTCTTTTATCGATGGGAGCAATTATTTTTCTGACGGGTTTATATTTACTTATAAATCCACCATCAACAAATACTGTTTTATCGGCAACGCGTCCAAATATTTGGTGGGGTGGACTGATGACAATAGCAGGTGTAATATTTGTCATAAGAAACCGTAACGTACGTGTTTAAGTCTGGGGACTAAAAGCAGCTTATTAAGAATAGGACAAATTAAAAAGAATTGAGATAAATATGCCCACAAAAGAAAATTTAACAAAAGAAATAAAGCTCGAAGAGTTATATATAGAAGAATATTTCAGGAATAAGAAAGCAGAAAGCTTTGGCAGACTGATCAGCCAATTCAATGAGAAGTTTGACAGCAAAAATCACATTCTCTTCTCAAGTCCAGGACGAATTGAGATTGGAGGTAATCATACCGATCATAATAATGGCTGCATACTTGCTGCTGCAATAAATATAGACAGTAGCGCTGTTGTATCTAAAAATTCTCAGAATCGAATAAATCTTTTCTCCAGGGATCTAAAGGAGACTTACTCTGTAGAGTTAGATGATCTAGAAGTAAAGCAGGAAGAAAAGTCAAAGACAAGTGGACTGATCCGCGGTCTTGCATATAAATTCAGGACAAATGGATATAATGTTGGCGGATTTGATTGTATACTTGAAAGTATGATTGGGATCGGTTCAGGTTTAAGTTCATCAGCTTCAATAGAAATGCTTATTGCTACAATATTAAATTCACTATATAATAATTCAGAGATCTCTCCAGTTGAACTAGCAAAGTATGGACAATTTGCAGAGAACAATTACTTTGGTAAACCTTGCGGGCTGATGGATCAACTTGCAATTGCCGAAGGGGGAATAGTTTCTGTAGACTTCAAGAATGAAGAAAATCCAAAAGTTGAAAAACTTAATGTTGATTTTGCAACTCGTGGTTTTTCAATAATTGTTGTTAATACAGGAGGCACGCATGCAGATCTGACAGATGATTATGCATCGATCCCAAAAGAGATGAAAGATATAGCAGGATATTTCGGGAAAAGCCGTCTTCGCTTAATAAGCCGAGATGATATAATTAAGAATATATTTACGTTAAGAGAAATATTTGGCGACAGAGCAGTCTTAAGAGCATTACATTTCTTTGAAGAAAATGAGCGCGTAGGACTTGAAGTTGCTTCACTCAAAGAGAATAAGACAGAAGAATTTCTGAAGTTAGTAAAGCAATCTGGTAATTCATCGGCAAAGTGGCTGCAGAATATCTATTCTACAAAGGATAACAAGCAACAAAGTATGTCACTTGCACTGGAAATAACAGAATACTTTATGAAGGAAAATTCCAGTTGTGGGGCAACAAGAGTCCATGGAGGCGGTTTTGCTGGAACAATACTTACTTTTATTGAGGAAGCTCTTGCAGACAAGTATATAAAACTAATGAGCGCTATTTTCTCTGAGAGCTCTGCCTTAAAGGTTTCAGTCCGTGAATATGGATCGTGCAGGGTAAAGCTATAAAATAAAATATAATAAGAAATCCAAAATGTACTTTCATTTTTATTATAGACTTTTTAAGACAAAAATCATTTATTAAACTACATTTATATTATTGAAGGAAATGAAGATGAATTTTGCAATAACCACCCTTTTTGCAGGGGCACTTTTATTTGCAACTGTTGCAAGTGCTAAGGATAAACCCGGAGTTAGCAAGCAGCCATTTGGGAAAACTCCATCGGGTGAAGAAGTATCTATTTACACGCTTAAAAACAGTAATGGTATGACAGCGGAAATTACAAATTATGGTGGAATTATCGTAAAGCTTACAGCACCTGATAAAAACGGCAAGTATGAGGATGTTGTTCTTGGTTTTAATAGTTTAGATGACTATGTAAAGGATAACTCGCCATATTTCGGAGCCTTGATAGGCCGTTATGGCAACAGAATCGGGCAGGGGATATTTACATTAAATGGCAAGACCTACACACTTGCAAAAAACAATGAGCCAAACGGGATACCCTGCGCACTGCATGGAGGATTAAAAGGTTTTGACAAGGTAGTCTGGAAAGCAGAGCCACTGTTAGTTAAGAACACAGCAGGGTTGAAACTTGAATACTTAAGTAAAGATGGAGAAGAGGGATATCCTGGAAATCTCAAGGTCACAGTTACATACTGGCTAACAAACAAAAATGAAGTTAAAATCGACTATAGTGCAGTGACAGACAAACCAACACCAGTTAATCTTACAAATCACAGCTACTTTAACCTAAAGGGTGAAGGCAATGGAGATATTCTAGATCATGAACTAATCTTAAATGCCGATAAATTTACTCCTGTAGACAAAGGGCTTATTCCCACTGGCAAACTGGAAAGTGTAAAAGGGACACCATTTGATTTTACGAGTGTACACAAGATAGGAGAAAGGGTTGAAGAGAACAATGAGCAGTTAAAGATTGCAAGGGGATACGACCATAACTGGGTATTAAATCACAAAGGCAACAAACTTTCACTTGCTGCCTCGGTCTATGAGCCAACAACAGGAAGGTTTTTAGAGGTCTTCACAACTCAGCCTGGAATACAATTCTACTGTGGTAATTTCCTTGATGGAAGCTTAAAGGGCAAAAGTGGAAAGCCATATAACTTCAGAAATGGATTTGCACTTGAGACGCAGCATTTCCCGGATTCGCCAAATCACCCAAATTTTCCAAACACTATATTAAAGCCTGGAGAAACACTAAAGTCGACAACGATCTTTAAGCTTAGTACGAAATAATTTTTTCAAAAAGAGGTAAAAAAAAGCGGACAAAGTTCCGCTTTTTTTTTGCTAAAGACAATTTATAGATAAAGGCTTAAATCACGCCAGATTTTGCTCGAATCTTAAGATTATTCTTGACGAACCTTCTTTAGAAAGGCTAAAGTAAAGAGCAATTAAGATCTCGAAGAAAGATGTCACATAAAAATACAATACACCCGTTCTGGTATTTGTAATTACCATAAAAAACTTCAAAGTTAATGTCATCTGGTACATAAGGAACAGGCAATGGAAGATCTTTATGCCTGAATTTTCAATTATTCTAATTGTAACTTTTCTTACCAGAATTAAAAGTATAAGAGTATGGACTATAGTTAAAGGGATAGCCAGTTTAAAAACATTGACAAACACGGCCAGTGCGGTCCCTGTTAGAATAGCTCCTCCCCATAGAAATAATTTTTTTGAATTAATATTAAGTAATGAAACAACAAGCAGCATAGTAGAAATCATATAGATCTGGAAAGGATAGACAGAAGAGAAATATATTCTTAAGAGCATGACCAAAGGATCAGTCAAAGAAAGAATAAAAAAATAAAGAAAGTATTTTTCTTTCCACTGTCTAATTGGAACGGCCAGCCATAATAGAGCACTTAAATATACAATTATTCTTGCAATCAGCATAAATTACTCGCCAATGCTGTAATAGTAAATATTGTTTTAGGCCTGACAAATATATTCATAATATTGCTGAATTCTTCAGAAAATATTGTTCATTTTTTAAAAAAATAATTACGATCCTGAAAATTTTCTTCAAATTATGCCCATTTATTGCGATTTTGAGCTAAAAACGCAGAAAACATACCCGTATTAATACCTGGTTTTAGGCCATTTTTTTGCCATTTTTTGCCCAAAAACCAGGTATTAATACCTGGTTTTTGCCCAAATTTTTCCCCAAAAACAGGTATTAATACGTATTTACAATAATTGGAAAAGATAATAAGTTTGATCTGCATCAAAAGGATTTTCAATATAAAAGAATTAATATCATAATACTTTTATGAAACAAATTTCTGCATCAGCAGTCCACTCATATGCCAGACAGGTAACCACGAAGGGAAAAGAAAAATTTTCCAAAGAAGAGATATATTATAACCAACTACATTTACTCCCCATAGGTGTTCCCGGAGGTGAAACTACTACCCCTCACTTTATTTTTGCCTCCGGAGCACTGTTAATTTTCAGAACGGGCCTGAAAACTTTAGGACGAAGATAATATAAAAGTATATTTAGGAGTATACAATGATTGCGGGAATCACAGCAGATACAAATTTTGAGAACAATGAAGACAAAAGCTGGCTTAAAGATAGTTTTCACAAAGCCATTTTGCAATATCATATAACTGAAGGTTTTACATCTTTATCCCCTGGCCCAGACCAGCTATTTGCATCTGTGCTTTCAGAATTAGGAATTCCTTTTACGGTTGTAATCCCGGCTGATAATTACCACAATACTTTTAAAGACCCATCATTCCGTGCATCATTCTTTGCCTTGCTGATGCAGTCAAAAGATATAATTAAGCTTCCGCATTCAAACGATATTGAAGAACAATCAATGCTAGAAATGGGAAAATTTATGGTCAGGAGTTCACAAATTATACTTTCAGTAAATGATAATGGTCAAAAGGAATCGGAAGATATGGCAAATAAAGTAATTTCTTATGCACACCTGTTAGGAAAAACAGTTATTAATATTAGTCCGGAGTGTAGAAAAGCAGAAATAGTATAAACCACAAAAAGAATTAATGATAATGAAAATCTATATTAGTTATGCAAACAGAGATATAGTATATAGTGAATTTATCAAAAAACAGGACTTAAATACAAAAATTCATTTCAAGTTTTTAGACATGTCTAACAAAAAGCCATGGGATGAGAAGTGGAGAGCTGAATGCAGTGACCGGATAAATCAGTGCAAAGGTGTAATTGCACTAATTAGCAATAATACCGATGCTGCTACCGGAGCAAAGTGGGAAATAGACTGTGCAAAAAAGAGTAACAAGCCCATAATAGGTGTTCGCATACATAAAGATGAGCCAGAAAATATTCCGCCAGAGCTTGGGGACATAAAAATAATAAACTGGAGATTATGCGATATTGCAGAGTTTATTGACACTCTATAAAAAAAAAGGTCATCTATGTATGAGATTCATCAACGGGGATTTCAGCTAGAATAACGGTACCTTCATTTGGATAAGATACGACAGAAAGTTTTCCATATAGGCTTTCAGCTCTTTCCACCATAGAAATCATTCCAAGACTCTTCTGGTCATTTCTTTTTTTACTGATAACTTCATAATCAAATCCTTTACCGTCATCTGATATCAAAAGCTTAACACTGTCTCCATTATTAAGGAGCATCATATTAAATTCGCTGGCAAAGGAATGTTTAGCAATATTGCTTAAAGCTTCCTGAGCAATTCGGTACAGGCATAGCTCCTGTTTACTGTTTAATCTTTTTGACAAATTATCAAGTTTTATCTGCGGCTTCATAGAAGTTTCTTTCGCTACTGAATTACACAAAGAAATAAGAGCTGGCTCAAGTCCTAATTCATCAAGAATTCTTGGCTTCAGATTATAAGAAATATCTTTTATATCTTTAATTGTTTTTACAATAATATCATTTATACAAGTATATTCTGCATAACGCTCCGGGCAGTCAGGCAATGATGAAAGTCTTTGGATCTTAAGTTTTACCAGAGACAAATTCTGGCCTATTCCATCGTGCAATTCAAAGGCTATTCTTTTTCTTTCTTCTTCAAGTGAATCCTGAAGATCTCTGGAGAATTGTTTCAACTTTCTTTCATAGTTTTTTCTTTCAGTAATATCACGGAAATAGATTTGTGCAAATCCCAGGTCCGCAATTCCTCTAAAGAGAGTCGAATAGTCGTGGTCCTTTATTTTCAAAAAGAAAGTCGAAGATAAGTCATTCTTTATAGCCTCTGAGACACTTGTTATTCCTGGAATTACATCTGAAACATGGGCAGTTCTTAAAACGACAGGGTCCAGAAGATTTTCAGCAGACTTATTATAGTGAATAATTACTCCATCGCTATTTACTCTTAAGACAGGGTCAGGATCAAGTTCAGCAAACAAAGCCATAAGTCTAAGGTTCTCATTTTCAAGCTTTTTCTTATCCTCCATATATTTTATCTTTGAAGGAATAATAACTCTTTGGTTGATTACATGGATTACCAAGATGACAACAGCCACAAAAACTACAGAAAAGAATACTGGGTTAAACTGTAGTAATGCATTCAAATATTCAGACAGTTCATCTGATATGGTTCTAGAGGTCATTGCCTACGTAGAAATTTAATTGGTAGAAAATTATTTACGGCTCGAGGGGTAATATAATACACTAAAATATAAAAGTATATAAAAAAGATGATATGAAACTACATGATATGAAACTACATATATCTAAGAGCTACATTTAATTATGAGGCAACGCTCATATTGCAAATCTCACACAAAGTTTCATTTTATCATGAAGCATAATAAAAGTATAAGTTCTGAAAACAGGATTATGCAAAACAAAGAACTAAAGTATAAGTTCTGAAATTAGTTTTTCATCACTGCATTTATCTCATCTTCAGAAAGAAGTGGTGTTGCACCATCAGAGGAAGCGACAAAAGCTCCAACAGCATTTGCTTTTTTGAGGACTTCATAACTATCAAAGTCTCCAAAAGCAACTCCTGAAATCAGAGCAGATAGGAAAGCATCACCAGAGCCTACAGTATCTTTTACCTTGACCTTAAATCCAGGATGTTCAGACCATGTACCTGAATGCCATAGAGCCGCACCATTTCCCCCTTTTGTTACGCATACAATTTTGCAATTAAACTCATTGGAAAGAGCTTCAGCAAAGCTTTTTAAGTTTGAAGGAAGATTGAACCATTTTGCCAAAGTCATGAGTTCAGTATCGTTTAGTTTGACAATTGTTGTTTGTTTTAATGACTCCTTAACTATATCCGGATTATCATATGGAGGTCTGAGGTTAATGTCAAAAACAGTCAGAGGGACAATTTTCTTCAGGCTTCGAATTGCAGACCTTGTGTGGGAATTTCTCTGTGCAAGGCTTCCGAAGATAAGTATGTCACTTACTTCGGCAATTTTCACTAGCTTTTCATTTAATTCAATAAAATCCCAAGCCGCCGGTTCAACAATATCATAAGTTGCATTGCCATTTGTGTCAAGATAAATATTAACAAGCCCTGTCTTATAAACAGAATCGATCTGAATGAATTCAGCAGACATATTTTTTTGTTCTAAACTCGCTAAGACTTGTTTTCCCAAGCTATCGTTGCCAATACGGCTAATCATCGTACAATTCTCTCCTAGCATATTCAGATGGCAAGCAACATTAAAGGGTGCCCCGCCAAGAAATAGTCCTTTTGGGAAAGAATCCCACAATATTTCACCAATGGAGAGTATATTTTTTTTCTTTTCAGATTTTTCCATTTGATTATCCAAGTATTGAATTCATTAAGAACATAATATAGAAAAGGGGGCGACAAATAAAAAGCTCAAATGTAACAGATAGCTCGCAGCTAGTTGATTTGAAGCATAAGAGAAAAGGGCAAAAGAGTAAGAAAAAATGAGAGATAAGCGAGAAGGTTTGTTTCTTATACCTATCTCTCATTATAGTTATTATTTTGATGCATCTTTATTACTCAATAATTATTACTCAAAGATTATTACTCATTGATTGTTTTTATTGGTTGTGTTTTGAAAACCTGAATAATATTGATATCTGTCTAATAATCGGTGAATTTTCAGAAGCAGGTGAATACTTAAATTTAGTATCCTTGATTGCATTAATTACAGCTTCATCACAACCACCGCCCAAAGACTTAAGTAGTTCAACTTTTTCAACATTTCCATCATAGCCTATAGTAACTTTTGCAAGGACATCGCCTTCCATATTAGCTTTAACTGCCAGTTCCGGATATTCAACCTTATTTATTAAAGCCTCGTAACCACCAACAGGTTGCGGCAACTGATCGAGATAACTTATTACATTGGGATTCATCTCATATGATGTTACTGCTTTCTCATAAGGGGCTGCAAAAACAGACGAAGCAGCAAAGAGAAGAATAGCAGAAAGCAAAGCAAATAAAGAACATTTTGAATAAGCCTTCATTTTAGACCTCCATCTTAAAAAAGTAATTAAATTTTTCTGTGTTCAATTATTAAGACGGAGCGCTTTAAGAAAAGTTCTATTAAAATTTAGCAGTTATTTATATTTCCCTTATAGCCCCATGTTATTGACAAAATTACTTTTTTCTTTTTAAATTATTAACAACTCCAGTCTAGAGTCCCTCCCCTTTAGAACGGATGCTTTTATAAGAGCAAAGTATTTTTGCTCACATGGCTGAGGAGCATTTGTTTTTCTTCGTACAGTGCAAATCAGGCCAAAAGAATGTTTTTTTCCTTATGCTGTGAGTGTTCTGATGTAAAGGGTGTTCTAATGCTAAGAGTTTAGCGACTGATTATAATTTTATCAAGATAGCTTTTTGTGCATAAAACAGCCAAATAAAATGCTTTCATAATAAAGGAGAAAAGAATATGGAAAAGTCAGAGATCTCAAATCGTGTTGAAAATACAATAAAAGCAATTCTTAAGATCGATGGCGAAATTGCCCCAAATGCTAATTTTATTTTTGATCTAGGGGCAGATTCGCTCCAGAGTTTTGAACTAGTGGCAGCTCTGGAAGAAGAGTTCAATGTAGAAATGGACCAGGATCAGGCCTTAAAAGCACAGACAGTATCGGAAGCTGTCGATTGTATTTCCTCCTATGTAAACAAATAGTATCTGACAGAAATATTACGATGGATTCATCTATTGCAGCTTCATTAAGCAGCGTTGACCTTAGCAGTGCAAGTTTTAGCAGTGCAAGTTTTAGCAGCGCAAGTTTTAGCAGCGCAAGTTTTAGCAGCGCA
>JAUZPB010000259.1 GCA_030706145.1 Bacteroidota bacterium | reverse complement strand
TGGCGGCTCCACATGGAACCGCGATAAAATGCTTGAAAAGGGAATTACAAATGTTGATTATCTTATTCAAGGCATAGATCCTGAATTATTTTATCCTGGAGATGTTCAAAAAAACAATGATCTTTTTGTGATCTTTTCCGGCGGAAAGTTTGAACTGCGCAAAGGCCAGGATCTTGTATTAAAGGCTGTGCAGATTCTGCAACAAAAGTTTCCAAATGTAATTCTAATTAACTCATGGTATAATCTCTGGCCTGAGACAATGGATACAATGGCTGTATCGCGTCATATTAAATATGAACGCAAAGGTGAAAACTGGCAACAGTTCATGGTTAACCTTCTAAGTGCAAATAAGATTGATGGTAATAGAGTATTTACTCTTCCGCTTACTCCTAATGAAAAAATGCGTGAGGTTTATCTTAAGAGCGATATTGGACTTTTCCCAAACAGATGCGAAGGCGGAACAAATTTAGTCCTAATGGAATTTATGGCCTGCGGAAAACCCGTTATTGCTTCCTTTAATAGCGGGCATAAAGATGTTTTAACAGAGCAGAATTCCTTACCACTTAAACATATGAATGCCTTTAAGCTTAATGATAATAATGGCTCCTTGATTGCTGACTGGAATGAACCCGATTTGGATGAAATTGTCTCCAAACTTGAATTTGCGTATTACAATAGGGATCGCATAAAGGAAATTGGAAGAACGGCTGGTGAAAATATGAAAAGCTTTACCTGGTCGCATACAGCTGATAATCTAGTGAAAATATTGCGCTAAAATAATAATGCCAATAAAAATAATAATGCCAATAATTGACAAATTTAATTTTAATTAATTCGAATAAAAATTATGAATAATCAAACACCAAACATCTGGCTTGCATATGTCTCTTATCCTGTAACTACTGCAGTTTATTTCGAAAGAGCCCTTAAACAGCAATACAATGTGACAACTATTGGCCCGACACTTCCAAGACAATTTATTGAATCCTGGAATCTCGAAAATATGAAATTGCCAATTAAGCCATTAGATATTGACACTGATTCTTCGCCCGATCTTGAATATTTAATAGCTAAAACTGAAAAGCAAATGCAGCCTGATATGTTCTTATGGGTCGAATCTGTTAATGGATATTTTCCCCAAAACCTCTCTAAAGTAAATATTCCAAAGGCTTGTTATTTTATTGATTCACACATAAATCTTCAGAGGCAATTGGAGTGGGCAAAAAATTTCGATTTCGTGTTTATTGCACAAATCGAATACATAGATTCTTTTAAGAAGGCAGGAATAGAGAATGTCTATTGGCTCCCTTTGGGCTGTGACCTCCAGATCCATTCAAAAAAAACAGATGCTAAGCTTTTTGATGTGGGCTTTGTTGGGTCACTAGGAGCTCAGCAGGATAGACGCTATCAACTTCTGTCAAAAATCGGATCAAGATTTCAGCTCTCATATAAAAGATGCTTCTGGGAAGAAATGTCTGAACATTTCGCTCAATCCAAAATAGTGTTTAATAATGCAATCCTTAATGATTTGAACATGAGAGTCTTTGAAGCAATGTCAACTGGATCATTCTTATTGACGGATCAGGCTAAAAATAGTGGACAGGAAGAAATGTTCGTCGATGGTGAGGATCTGGGAATCTATACGGATTCGGATATTCTTGATAAGGTCGAATACTACTTAAAAAACGAAACTATAAGAGAGAAAATTGCAGACCATGGCAGGCAGATTGTTCATAATGCACATACGTACAAGCATCGCGTTGATGAATTAGTAAAGGTTGCCTTATATGGTCAGAAAAATACACCAGATCCTTTGGAGTGGAGAGATAGATCAGTTAATAATGTTAAGACTAATATTCCAACCGAAATTCCGCAACCCAAAAGAAGCTTCGTCATTCCTGTGCTTGACATGTCACCTGCTAGTCCTTTTAATATTGTAAAGCTTCTTGATGATCTGGAAGAAATACCAGGGGAAGTTATTATTATATTTAATTCCCTTGATATGGCTGAGAAGCTAAAGAATCATCCAAGGATCGATTACTATGCAATTATGAATGAAAATGTGGGCGTATCAAGAGCCTGGAATATTGGCCTTAATATTTCGCAGGCACCTGTGACCTTTATACTTAATTCTGATCTCCATATTGAAAAACAATCAGTTGATCTACTTGAGAGATATTTACTTGAAATTGAAAACGCCGCAATTGTTGGCCCACAAGGCTCTTTCTTTCATTATGAATCAGGACAGGATCTCCTTTATTTCGATAAAGGTAGTTTTAACTATCCAATTGAAGTTGACGCTGTTTCTGGATTTTTCTTTGCTGTTAAGACGGACTATTTCAACTCGGGAACTTTGAAATTTGATAATCAGTATTCTCCTTGCTATTTCGAAGAATGGGACTTGGGTCTTCAGATTAAGCTTGCAGGACTAAAATCTTATGTTGTTCCTGTAACAGGTTATGAACATGAATGGAGTGGGTCTATCCGCGCCTTAAGAATGATTCGTTATCTGAAAAAAGAGGAAACTGCTGGACAAATTCATGAGAGAAATCAAAAACTCTTCTGGAAAAAATGGAACGAAAAAAAGGAAAAGAATAAAGATAGAGCGCAGATATTCAATAGCCATTGGATAGAGTTCTTTACAGGAAAAGCTGATAAACTTGTTCAATTCGGTATGCTTGATGAGGCAGGGAAGTTTTATAAACAGGTACTGCAGATTTATCCTAAAAGTTCAAAATCACTGTATATGCTAGGTAA
Organism: Bacteroidota bacterium; assembly: GCA_030706145.1. GTDB lineage: Bacteria > Bacteroidota > Ignavibacteria > Ignavibacteriales > SURF-24 > JAUZPB01. The sequence goes on along the minus strand of JAUZPB010000259.1, from coordinate 1,162 downwards.
AATTGAAGAGAAAAAAAATAATCTTCAGGCTGCTCTAAAGTATTACGAACAATTAAATGCCATTGATCCGGAATATTTAATTAATCAAAATGACGCCAAGCTTTTTGTCGAAACGGCTAAAGATAATAGTGATCCTATTGAATCAGAAAAGTTCGGAGAATATTATGAAAATCCACGCCCGGAAATTCAGCAGCTAATTAACAAAAGTTCCAAGACAATACTGGATGTCGGATGCGGCCGTGGCAAAATGGCAAGCGAGATAAAAACATCTCTAGGGTCAGAAGTATGGGGCATTGAATTAGTTAAGTCTGCAGCAGTTGTAGCAAAAGACAGGTTAGACCATGTGCTTATCGGAAAGGTTGAAGATAATATAAGGCAATTGCCTGATGCGTATTTTGATTCGATAATATTTGCTGACGTTCTGGAACATTTAATTGACCCATTGATAGTGCTAAGTTCTATTAAAACAAAACTAACTAACGATGGTGAAATTATCGCAAGCATTCCAAATGTAAGATTTTGGAATGTGGTTAAGAACCTGCTTTCTGGCTTTTGGGAATATGAGGAGGCAGGTATTATGGATAATTCTCATTTACGTTTCTTTACAAGAAATTCAATTTGCAGTTTGTTCGATAAAGCCGGCCTTAAAATAAAGGATTTATATTCCTTACGTGTACAGAGTCCTGATTTGCCCAAAGAACTCTTGGATGCTTTGTCAAAAGAAGGAGTCAATACTGAAACACTAAATGCCGAGTCAAAGGATTTTCAGTATCTTGTCCGGGCTATAAAGAAAGATAACTAAAAATTATAAAATATAATCTCAAAAAAAAATTGTTAAAGACTAAACTAATAAAGCCATATGCCGATAATAAATCAAGAAACAAAACAAATAAGTTTGTCGAGCATGGAGGCTCGGCAAGGTAACACACAATTTACACGGAGGTAAATCATGTCATTTCAGATTAACACAAACATTGGTGCATTAAATGCCTATAACGCATTAGCAAAAGTAAATAACGATACTTACAAAGCTCAGTTACGTTTAGCAACTCAGAAGAGAATCAACTCAGTATCTGATGATACATCAGGATTTGCAGTTGGTAAAGCTTTGGACCAGAAGGTAAAACTTATGGAATCAGCTCAGCGTAACGTTGGATCAGCA
>JAUZPB010000258.1 GCA_030706145.1 Bacteroidota bacterium | reverse complement strand
TCTTGCAATAACGCTCTCAAGGGTTTCATCCTCTGTTCCAAATATATATCTTCCAACCAAAGTACGTATTTTCTGTTCGATCTCGCTAAGTTTATCTATGCTGGCTTCTTCTGTATTTTCCTCGACTGTAATTCTCATTTTTACGCCGAACTGGCTTGGAAGGAAAGCCATCTTAGCGCCTCTTAAAAGCTCTTTTAAGTCACCCAATTGTTCATAGAGCAGTGATTCGGCGATGCCAGTTGAAAGAAGGTTTTTAACTTTTCTTACCTTTCCGCCAATTACACCCAGTTTAAGCAATCCTGGAATTACGTCATTATCAATCATTGCCTTCATTTCATGCGGAACGCCGGGAAGAGATACAAATATCTTCTTATCTTTTTCGATCCACATACCAGGAGCGGTTCCTCTGGCATTTCTAATGACCTTTGCTATTTTAGGAACGAGAGCCTGAGTTTCATTGATCTTTGGCATGACCCTGCCGCGCTTCTCAAAGATCAATTTTACGTCTTCGAGAACATCTTCATTAAGAATGAGTTCTGAATTGAAGAATTTTACAATACAGGCTTTTGTGATGTCGTCATGAGTAGGACCTAATCCGCCGGTAACAATAACAAGGTCGTTTTTTTCAAAAGCATCCTTAAATTCAGAAAGAATAGCTTTTTCATCATCACCCACGACACTAGATTTAGCCAAGTGAATGCGGTTTTTGGTAAGCTCTTCACCTATATAAGCTGCATTGGTATTAATTGTCTGCCCGATCAATAATTCGTCGCCAATAGTAATTATATGTGCCTGCATTTTGCCTGTAAGATTATTTTATGAAAAGTATTAATAAACAAAATTAAATAAATCTCAAGATCAGATGAACGACAATTAATGAGTAGACAGAAGCAATCACATCATCGAGCATAATCCCTAAACCCCCTTTTAAGTTCTCTGCATTAGAAGCAGGGAATGGTTTAATAATATCAAAAATTCTCCATATAATAAAGCTTAAAATGATATAAATTAAATGTTTAGGGACAAGAACAAGGCTAATCCACATACCTACAACTTCGTCAATTGTACATTCAGAAGGATCTTTTTTCCCATAAGCAGCTTCAAACTTAGTCCCAAGCTTAAGGCCAATCAGAAAGAATACAGCAATGGCCGGTAAGATGATGTAAAGTTTTTCAAAGCCGGGGATAAAATAAAAAAGCATTGCAAGGAAGCTTCCGACAGTACCCGGGGCAAATGGGAAATATCCGCCATAAAAGCCGGATCCCAGGAATTTTTCAAGAGGATTAAGTTTCATTTTTGAACAGTCTTTTTACTAATCTTCTGTTTGCAAACAGATAGGTAATACCCGAATAAACTGTAATTGCAGTAATGACAAACATACTCCAGTAGATAACATTACCATCCATAAGTAAAGAAAAGTACTTTTCATTTCCTGTATAGATCCATTTTACGGTCTTAAGTGTAAAAATGATCAGGAGGTAATAAATAAAGGTCATCTGCATAAAGGTTTTCCATTTAGCCAGAAGGCTTGTAGTCATTGAATCGCCTTTATAATCTGCAAAAGCCCTAAGTCCTGTAATAAGAAAGTCGCGAATAATAACAGCCAGCACCATCCACATCTTAAGTACGCCCATAAAAGCAAAGGCCAGGAAAGCAGTCGATGTAAGTACTTTATCGGCAAGGGGGTCCATGAACTTCCCCCAGTTTGTAATATAGTTAAATTTCCTAGCAAGCCAGCCGTCGTACCAATCCGTTATTGCTGCGATAAAGAAGACCCCTAAGGAGATCTGTTTTAGCAAAGCAATATCAGAGATAAAGAGGAATAAAAAAACCGGAGTTAAAATTATTCTCAGGACAGTCAGTTGATTTGGTAATACCATTTAAAATTATTTTTCAGAAATCAGTTGAAATAAAAATATCAAATTAGTCAGTTAGAAAGAAGATCCGTAATAGTCAGCTAAAAAGAGAGATCCTTTTAGGCAACCAGGCCATTCAAAGGATTTGAAGATTCGCCGAGTTGCCTAAGTCTCTCATATTCATAAATACCTGTACTATGGCCATCTTTCCAAGTAATATTAAGAGCATAATAACCAACGATCTTAATATTAGTAATTGTGACCTGGTTATCATTATACAGAGGAATATAATCTGCGCCTAGCCTTTCTCTTTCCTCTTTGCACAATGCACATGGACATGCCCGCCTGAGGTTAGTCAGTTTAACAAAGCTTTCAGTATTGTCATCCCACTTAAGATAAAGTACCTTTTTATCTTTAATTTTAATTTTAACCGGAGACATATCTTATAGCGGCTTCCCGGTTAAAAGTTTGACAGCTTCCAGATACTTTTGGCTGGTAACCTTGATCACCTCTTCAGGAAGATCGGGAGCCGGAGGCTGCTTATTAAAATTAATAGAAAGCAAATAATCACGCAAATACTGTTTATCAAAACTATCCTGGGCTCTTCCCTTCTGATAAGTCTCTTCAGGCCAGAAGCGGGATGAGTCAGGTGTAAGAAGTTCATCTACAATAATAACTTCGCCATTGTAGATACCGAATTCCATCTTTGTATCTGCAATAATAATTCCCTTTGTAAGAGCGTATTCAGAAGCTTTTTTATAGATCTTAAGCGTAGCATCTTTTATCTTATTAAAGATCTCTTCGCCAACTATCTCCTTAGCCATGTCGCCTGAGATATTCTCATCGTGGTCGCCAATTTCAGCTTTAGTAGAAGGAGTAAAGATCGGTTCAGGAAGCTTTTCCGATTCAACCAGTCCTTTTGGAAGAGTAATGCCGGAGATCATTCCTGTCTTTTTATAATCATTCCATCCTGAGCCAGAAATATAGCCGCGAACGATACATTCAATTGGAATAACCGAAGCTTTTTTAACAAGCATAGAGCGGCCATCTAAGAGCTCTGCATATTCTTTACATACTTCAGGATAATCATTAATATTGGTTGAAACTACGTGGTTAGGAATAATATCTTTAGTGTAATTGAACCAGAATTCCGATATTTTATTTAATACGGTACCTTTATAAGGTATACCCTGATTCATTATGACATCAAAGGCAGATAAGCGATCAGTTACTACAAATAAGAAGTATTCACCAAGATCATAAATTTCTCTTACCTTCCCTTTTTTCACTAACTTTAATTTGGGGAAATCCCCATAAAGCAACACCTTAGAGTTCATCAAAAATACTCCCTATTTTCTAAAAATTTCCATTTGTTAATATAATTAGACCCAAACCATAATTCAACAAAAGAATTCTTTAGGAGGAGCTTTTATTTGATAAGATTTTCAATTTGAGACAGTTAAAAGGGGTTAGCTATCGCTTTTTAAAGGTTCATTTGCACATAATTCTTCAGAATCGCATGCGCCTAACTGCGAAGCTTTAATAAGATCTTCACTTGCAGATCTATTATTACCTAGTGCCTTTTTTATGATACTTCTAAAAAGATAGGCCTGCCCATAGTTGGAATTGAATTTTATTGCCCTTGAGCAGTCCACCAATGAGTCGCGAAGCTGGGAGAGCTTAAAGAGCTCACGACTGCGGTAAAAGTAAGCCTGCGCATATTTAGGGTCACATTCAATTGCCTTTGTGTAATCTTCAATTGCACCATTACTTTCCCCCAATTCAGACTTAAGCCTTCCCCTGTCAGCAAAGGCCTCAGAAAATTTCGGATTATATTTCAAAGCCTCTGAGAACTTTTCAAGTGCCCCGGGTTTATCACCTTCCTCATATTTAGAAAAAGCTTCTTCATACTGCATAATGGCAAAGACAATCATGGGGTCTTTCCCCTGCTTGTCAATAGATGAGGGCAGCATATCATCTTTTAGTGTAAATGACTTATCCTGGAAAGAAAGCGCGGGATCTTCAGGCTCTTTTATATTACCTGAATTTGTTTTAATCTCTTCAATTGCTTCATTACTGGCAGATGTTCTTCCGACATTATCTCCAC
>JAUZPB010000257.1 GCA_030706145.1 Bacteroidota bacterium | reverse complement strand
GAAGCCAAAGATTATAAATTAATTGATACTGTTCTTGAGAGACGGTTTCCATTAAACGGTTCTAAAGAAAAGTAAAACAAAATAAATACTATTTTATTTTTACAAGGGATTGCTTATTAAGTAATCCCTTTTTTATTTTGTGCCCGTCATAATCAATATTTTTCCTTTGGAATTTCTCTCATGAAAAAACTCTATACTCTATCACTTTTTATTATTTTATTTATCGCTGAACCTCTTTTTAGCCAAACAAAATTTCTAACAGTTGAGGATGCTGTTACAAGAGGATACGGATCCCTCGTTCCTAAAAGATTACAACAGTTAAACTGGATCTCTGACAGTAAATCCATTTCCTTTATCGATAAAAAGAACGGCAAAGAAATTCTTTACAGGCGGCTTTATAATAGTAACGATAATGAGGAATTACTTGCAATTGATCTGCTAAATTCACTTATCCCTTCTTCCAAAGCTTATTTTAAGCGTTTTCCCAATATACGCTGGCAATCAAAAGAAGAATTTGTTTTTCAAAAAGGTGACTCCATACTTTCATATAATATTTCTCTTCATCAGGCAAAGCTTGCAAACTTGCTGAGCCCCGATGCTGAAAATATCGAGTTTGCTAACAAAGGCAATTTCCTTTCATTTACAAAAGGCAACAACCTTTTTGTTTCTATGGGACCAGGAAATATAAAACAGATCTCTGAAGATACTATTCCTGATATTGTAAATGGGCAGGCAGTTCATAGAAACGAATTCGGAATTGAAAAAGGAATCTTTTGGTCCCCAATAGACAATTATATTGCCTTTTATAGAATGGACCAGACAATGGTCACTAACTACCCTCTTGTTGATATTACTGAAAGGCCTGCAAAACTGGTCAATATAAAATACCCTATGGCAGGAATGAATAGCCATCAGGTAACCGTAGGAGTATATAATATCAGTACAGGAAAAACAACCTGGCTTAATACTGGCGAGCCAAAAGACCAGTACCTGACGAATATTACATGGAGCCCGGACGAAAAGTATATTTATATAGCTCACCTTAACCGGGATCAGAATCACATGTCTCTGGTTAAATATGATGCCAAGACTGGTGAAAAAATAAATGTTCTCTTTGAAGAAGGCAGCGAAAAATATGTCGAACCTCTTAATGGCCCCATCTTTCTAAAAAATGACAGTCAGAAGTTTCTTTGGCTTTCCAGACGAGATGGCTGGAATCACCTGTATCTTTATAATATAGATGGTAAACTATTAAAACAGGTCACTAAAGGACAATGGGAAATAACTGAGGTCAATGGCTTTGACGCTTCGGGAGAAAACATTTTCATAACTTCTACAAAAGAAGATGTTCTTCAAAGACAGCTTTATAAAGTAAACCTGAAAACAAACCTCATAGAAAGATTAACTAAGGAAGATGGAACTCATACATGTCATTTTGACCAATCCGGAGAGTTTTTCCTTGATGGTTACACAAGTCTTAACACCCCTTCATCTATTAGTATAATTGATAAGAAAGGCAAACTTATAAAGAATATCCTTTCTTCTGAAAACCCTCTTAAAGATTATAAATTGGGAACTACAAAGATCTTTAATATAAAATCAAATGATGGACAGCTACTATATTGCCGTTTAATACTGCCTCCTGATCTGGATACGACAAAAAAATATCCTGTTCTTTTTTATGTCTATGGAGGCCCTCATTCACAACTTGTAACTAATGAATGGTTAGGTGGTGGGTCTCTTTGGCTGAATTTTATGGCGCAGCATGGTTTCATTGTCTTTACACTGGATAACCGGGGAACATCTAATCGTGGATTAAACTTCGAACAAGAGACTTTTCGTCACCTTGGGACTAAAGAAATTGAAGACCAGATCTCTGGCGCTAAATACTTAATGTCACTTCCTTACGTAGATCCGAACAGGTTTGGAGTCTTTGGCTGGAGTTATGGCGGCTTTATGTCTACTTCACTTATGACAAGAGCTTCTGATATATTTAAAGTGGGAGTCGCAGGCGGCCCTGTTATCGACTGGAGTTATTATGAAGTGATGTATGGAGAAAGATATATGGATACTCCACAGTCGAATCCGGAAGGATATAAAGAAGCAAGTCTGCTTAATTACGTAGATAAACTAAAAGGAAAATTACTTTTAGTACACGGGACTGTGGACCCCACTGTAGTTTGGCAAAATTCCCTTCTATTTGTACAAAAGGCAATTAAACTTGGAATTCCTCTCGATTATTTCCCATATCCGGGACATGAACACGGAGTTACAGGCTCTGATGCAATCCATCTATATAGAAAGATCAGCCGTTATTTTATAGATAATCTATAAGGAGATGAAAAAATTTTTTATTTCCCGAATTAAATTTGAATAATTTCTTGAATCTAAAATTATTTTTATTTAAAGTATATAAGTTTTAAGGGTTTCTTCAATTTAATCCGGGAAATAAATGGATACTGCTTTTTTAGCTAGATTACAGTTTGCCTTTACGATCTCGTTCCATTACATCTATCCTCCACTTAGTATTGGACTAGGTTTAGTTCTTGTAATGATGGAAGGCATGTATCTGAAAACAAAGGATAAAAAGTATGAGGAGATGACCAGATTCTGGGTTAAGATATTTTCCCTTACATTTGCAATGGGAGTAGCTACTGGAATTGTCATGGAATTTGAATTTGGAACCAATTGGGCTACCTATTCCAGATTTGTAGGTGATGTTTTTGGCAGCGCTCTGGCCTCTGAGGGTATTTTTGCTTTTTTCCTCGAATCAGGTTTTCTGGCAATTCTTGTATTTGGATGGGATAAGGTCTCGCCCAAATTACATTTCTTTTCAACTCTTATGGTTTCTATTGGTTCTATGCTTAGTGCCCTTTGGATTGTAGTTGCTAATTCCTGGCAGCAAACACCTTCTGGATTTCACATTGTTCATCATAACAATATTGCCCGGGCAGAAATTACTGATTTCTGGGCCATGGTGCTTAATCCATCATCTATCCAGCGCTTTTCACATACAGTCTCAGGCGCTTGGCTTTCAGGTGCCTTCCTGGTTATTAGCGTAAGTGCTTTCTATTTACTAAAAAAACAGCATACAGAATTTGCAAAATCATCCCTTAAGATCGGACTGACTGTTGCTCTTTTTGCTTCACTTTTTCAGTTATTTACAGGTCATCAAAGTGCAGCCGAAGTAAGCACAATGCAGCCAGCAAAACTAGCTGCATTCGAGGCTCATTTTGACTCACTTGCCCCTGCTAATATGCATTTATTTGGCTGGGTTAATGAAAAAGCTCAAACAGTTAATTATGGAATTCAGATCCCGGGACTATTAAGCTTCCTTGTACACGGAGATACAAAGGCACCTGTTCGTGGAATAAACAGTTTCCCTAAAAACGATCTTCCACCTGTTAATTTCGTCTTTCAAACCTACCATTTCATGGTAGCTATCGGAATGACTCTTATACTTATAAGCCTTCTTAGCTTTTATTTCATTTGGAAAAACAAAATAGTTGAAAATAAATGGTGGCTAAGAATTCTTGTCATTTCTGTACTTCTGCCCGAAATTGCGAATCAGCTAGGCTGGTTCTCAGCTGAAGTTGGCCGCCAGCCTTGGGTAGTTTATGGACTACTGAGAACTTCAGAAGGACTTTCAAAAGCAGTCGAATCTGGTCAGATTGTCTTTTCACTTGTTCTCTTTACTTTTATCTACCTGCTTTTATTCGTACTGTTCATCTTCTTGCTCGACCATAAAATAAAGGCTGGTCCCGGACACTCAGAAGAAATTGAGTCTGAATATGACAAGCAGAAGGAATTATTTGCCAAACATTAAGACGATATAAAAATTATAGTTCAAAAACAATAAATGAAAACAAAAAGAGAGCATAAAACAGACAAGCGTAAATGGAGTCTTAGATGGATCTGAATATTGTATGGTTTCTGTTAATTGGAATTCTTCTTGCAGGATATGCTGTTTTAGATGGATTTGACCTTGGAG
>JAUZPB010000256.1 GCA_030706145.1 Bacteroidota bacterium | reverse complement strand
AGAAGTTACTTTTATTTTGGCATACAGGTCCTTCAGATAAGATCTCCTTCCAAATGATAACGTCTCCAGGAAGGCCTGAGTGTCTGAATTTTTTTGCTGTCCCATCGCCATTTAGTATATGCAGAAATTCTTCTTCCATAGCATCTGCCCATATGCTTATTTATTTGATTTAAATTGCATTATAGTAATAAGATAATGCAAGTTAAATATGAAAGCAAAAGCTTCTTTTGAAGTTATCAGGCACTGAAAAGTTATCGGGCGCTGAAAAGTAATCAGGCACCGGACTTAAATAGTTTTTCAAACAGATTGTATTTATAGATATCATAATTCCTGAAGGAAAGTTGAATTATTACAAATGAAGCAATAAGGTATATGGGGATGAGCAGAAGAGCAATGGAGTAATACTTAATTAATATCAGGCTCATTACAGCAAAGACAGAGATCATTCTGAAGGCTACAGATGAGTTGGCTCTGAAGGATAAGGGCTTTTCTACATATCTTGCTGCAACAACAGAGGAATAAATGCTCAGGCAAATTACTATGACAAGTGAGACAAAATAAAAAAGAAATCCAAATGCCATATCACTTGCATTTAAGAAGAAATAAACAGAAGCCAGTAAAAGATCAATAGTAAATGGCAAAATCATGATCTTCATCTGCATTAAAAATAGAGGTTTAAAGCCTGAAGTACATTTATCTACAGTAAGCCAAAGAGTTCTATAAAAGCCCCATGTATTACTATAGACGTAAGAGTACAGAATAAGGGGCGAGACATAAATAAACACGACATAAATATTATCGAAAAGATGAGCATTATTATGAGCCATCATAACCAGGTCTAAAAGCATAATGACTACTTTCAGAAGGAATGCAACCAGGATTGATTTGCGGGCAGCTCTGTTCTTGAAAATAAAACTTGTATAAAATGAATTGAATATCTCCTTCTGAAGCAATGTATTTCTTCTCTGAGTAGAAACTCTCTTAAGTTCAATAACAGATGAGCTAACAATATAATCTACAACTGAGAGCGTAATGTAAGAGGCAAATGTAAGTGCAAGGCTAAGAAAATTATGGTTGAGCTTTAGTACATTATTCTGAATTAAAACAAAAGATGAAACCAAAGCAGCTGAAATAATAAGAATAAATTCAAAGAATTTCAGCTCTGTCTTTCTTTCAGCAAATGTCTGTATTATTCGCCTGATGATATGGGCTGATAAAAGTACAATCAGTGACTGAAAGAAATAAGAAAGATCATATATTGTTGAAGTTGCTTTTACAACAGAGAAGAAAAGCAGAAAGACGAAAAAGTAGGGATACAGAAAATCCATTAACCAATCGATAAAAAAGCGTCTAACTAAAGAGACAGGATAGACACTCGAGATAAGGTCCATCTTAGGCTTATAGCTTGGCAGGTAAGCTCTTGTAAGTGTAGAGACAAAGACAAAAAGATTTATTCCCCGTATAAGGTTAAACCTGTCAAAACCGTTTATTTCCCTGTAAGAGTTATCAAGGAAAAAGCCAATGACAAATCCATAAAAAATGGCAAGGAAGCTAAAGCCAATAAGTCCCAGTATTCTGCTGGTTGCACCTTTACCTGTAAAATAGAATTTTATTCTTGATTTGAATAAAAAGGAAATTAAGTTCATATTTTTCAAATTAGGAGAAGCCTTTATGGAAATTACCTTTAAGAAAATTATATCCAGTCAATATTTCTGAGATTATTCTCATCAGATTTTAACAGTTTTAAGAGTGCCTGATCAAGAAGGTTAACGCCATTCATTGTAAAGTTCTCAAGTGTCCCGTCATAAACCAAGGCTCCTTCATCAAGAACGCCAATATGTGTTGAAACCTTTTCAACATATGCCAGGTCATGTGAAGAAAGAAATATTATCCTATCGCTGCTTAAGTAAGAATTAAGGAACTGAATCAGCATTTGAGCTGCAACAGGATCTAACCCTGAGAAAGGTTCATCAAGTATAAGTATATCAGGCCTGTGAAGGACAGAAGCACAAACGCCAAGTTTTTTCTTCATACCAGTAGAATACTCAGAAATATTTTTCTGCAGGTCCTTACCATCAGGGAAAAAATAATCTGTTATCGTCTCAATCCTGTGTTTAAGTTCCTCTTGCGCTACCTTATAGAGCATTCCAACAAATTTCAGATAGTTCTCCCCTGTAAATTCTTCTATAAGAGGATTATTCTCAAATACAGATCCTGTAAGGCTTTTAATTTTAAGGCTTTGAGAATTATAATCCATTCTGTTGATCAGAATTCTACCTGAATCTGGTTTTATCACGTCAAGCATACAATTAATAAGCGTAGTTTTACCTACACCATTTTTACCCAACAGAGAATAACAACTTCCATGATCGATCTTCAGGTCAAGGCCGCTAAAGACGACCTTTTCAGAATAGCTCTTTTTCAGGTTTTCTACAACAATGCTAGCTTTTTCCATTACTTTCCGGATTATTAAACAAATATAAGGTTTTGACTTAATTATCTATAACACTAAATCCAGATACGAAAGATATTTGATATTTGAAGTATTTCAAAAAGAAATTTGTGGTGAATTCAGGAATATATCCCAAATTAGGTTTTATTGTGAGGCAAAGCAGAATGGTACAAGTAAAAAAAAGAGATGAAGTAATAATCATGAAATATTAGAAAAAATTTCAGAATAATGAGTTCACCTTGCTCCAAAGGTTTTCCAAAAAGGATTTTCTCCAAAGGGTTTTCTCCAAAGGAGCAAGGTAAAAACAGTATTAAGTTACTTTGAAATAACTTTTCAGGAATATTTATTTAAGAAGCAGCATTTTGACAGCTTTTGTAAAACTTCCAGCTTTAATTCTTGCAAGATAGATACCGCTTGGAAGGCTGCCCGCGTTAAAGCGCAATGAGTATTCCCCCTTTTTTTGACTTTGATTTACTAAGGTATAAACTTCCTTCCCAATTGAATCATATATTTTCAGTTCAACAAATGAATCTTCTGCTATTGAATAACTAATTAAAGTAGAAGGGTTAAAAGGATTCGGGTAATTCTGCTGCAGCGAAAAACTAACAGGAGCAGTTGTTTCATTATCAACAGCCGTTGGAGCAGAATACTGAGCCCAGCCGACTTCAGAGACTTTTATTACACCATTATCGGGTTCTGTCGTATCGGCAGCAATTACAGATACAAAGCTTCCAGTGTTGGAATAAAACATATAGGAGACCATTCTTGAATAATTTTCATTAGGTCCATAAGAAGACTTTGTATAGGTTTTCTGGTCACTTTTAATTCTTAAGACGCTAATGGATTTACCATCTGGCATTTTTGCTGTCCCATATCCATCCACAGCATAATTAGTAATTACTCTTGAGGTATTCTGTTGAAATGGAAAATTATTTAATAATATATCCATCACTTCGCTGTAGTTTTGAGTCCAGGAAGTCCCCATTGTAGCTGGAAGTTTTATGGAAATTGCAGGCGGTGTGTTTTTAATTTTGCTTACAATATGATTGCTGTCCTGAGAGCCTTGAGAAACAATCCCCAAGGAATAATAATCACCATCTAACCTGTCATACATCCATGATTCGGCAGGTACACCCATATAGTTCAAGTTATAGTGAAATACAATATTTGCATTCGGGAAAGCAGTATCATAAGGAGTTGTTCCTGGGGCCACACTTGTAAGAGTATAAGTAACATTCTGTACCAGGTTTGAAAAATCCCAGCTGCTGCTTCCTTTAGAACCTATATTTATTTGTTTTGTTGTTGTATCGCTGCTAAGTGTATGAGTCGTGCCCGGTGAATTCTGATTTAGTATGTCAGAGGCCGTAATAGTGATTTGTGCATTATTAGTGGTCGTCTGAGCTACAAGCAATAAAACCAATAAAAAAACGCTATGTAAATACTTAAACATATTATTCATTCCCTCCTTTTTTTCTATAGACAATTTAATCTACTTATAACATTTCCTATTTCTCAAGAGATAGTTAATATATTGTGATCAGGGTCAAGCTTTTTTGTTCAAGTCCTGTTTTT
>JAUZPB010000255.1 GCA_030706145.1 Bacteroidota bacterium | reverse complement strand
TCTATATTTCGACCGCAACTCGAAAGTAGGAGTACATTAAGTATTAGCAATACAAATAGACACTTATTTCTTAAGTTTCTCATTTCCTTCTTCCAGTCGACCTTAATTATTATATGTTCTTAAAAGAATATTTTTTAATTGTGGGCTGTAAAATAATTTAATGTTTTATAAAAAGCATCAGTATTTATACTGATTTTAATGTGAAAGGTACGTATTGGAGATAACTACATTATTTACAATAAGTTACGGCATTTTTAGCAGATTTTTGTTCGTTATGATCTATAAAGAAGGGTATGTTTAAATGTTTTTATCAGTATAAGTACGTATACGATATTAGAATTTTTCACACGAGATTTATTAAAATATTTAACTCCCGAAAAATTGTTCCTGTACTTAATAAATTATACCAATAAAGCTGCATAATAAGTCATTCCTGCTACGGCATAAAATACTTCGCCAGCTAAAATATAAAACTCATAATATCTGTAATATTATTGGCTAAAATGATTGTTTACTTAAATGATTAGTGGTAAATTTTCCCGTTCATTTTTTTAACAATCCGGAGATAATGGAAATGAGATTCAGGTACTCCCTCCTTTTTATTGTTTTTGCATTTGCCCATCTAGTAAACGCACAACCTAATATTCTAAAAATATCAGAAGAAAAGGTTGCACCAGGGATGAAACTCACACGCTATGAAATTCCTTCCCGCCCATGTGTGATTCATGTTTTGGAGATCGATGCCAAAAACCCGTTCACGTCATTTATGACGGTAGCTTCTAACGATAAGACCCCTGATCTAAAAAGGGAGACTGTTGGTTCAATTAGTAAGAGATATACAAAACCTGGACAGACAGTTGTTGGCGCAATTAACTCGGACTTCTTTGACTACTCACTTGGAATTGCAAATGGAATTCAAGTCTCTGAAGGTGTATTTGTAAAATCAGGTAACACAGATCATGATCATTCGATAGGTCTTGATGTTAACAACAAACCTTTTCTTGTTCATAGCCGCTTTAGTGGTGTAGTAAATGCAAAGGGCGCTTCATTTAAGTTAAATGGAATCAACTTTTCATACAATGATCCTAAATCGTATGGACAACTTACAACAGACAGAATAGTTTTATACAATCATTACTTTGGCACAAGCTCAAGAAATACTTCTGGGGAAAAAGAACTTTTATTAAAACCAATTGATAAATGGAATGTTAATGCTCAGCCAGTAAGATGTATTGTAATTGACAGCTCATCTGTGGCAGGAAGTCTTAAGATGGATGAGTCCACTGTAATTATTGCCGGCAGCGGCAAAGGCAAAGACTTTATCAGTACAATAACAAAGGGTGATACTATTGCTTTAAGTGTAGGACTAACAATAGGTCCATCAAATGTCAAGGAGATGATTGGAATTAATCCTACAATCGTTCTTGATGGAAAGAATTATGCGGTTCAGGGATGGGAATACATGTGGAAGAACCCATCAATAAGTCCATATTCACGCGATCCTTTAAGTGCTATGGGATTCAGCCGTGATAGCTCAAAAATATTCTTTGTAAATTGTGACGGCAGAAATCCAAGCTACAGTAATGGGCTTAGCATTTATGAACTGGCGGACTTTATGATAAGTCTTGGGGTCTACAATGCAGGACATTTTGACAGCGGCGGATCTGCAGAGCTAGTAATAAGAAATGAAATAAAGACCATTCCTTCTGATGGTGCAGAACGACCTATAATGAATGCTTTTCTTGTAAACACTTCAGCTCCAACTGACAAGCTTGATAATATTCAGGCGACACCAAGTCAGCCAAGGCTATTTACAGGAGATAAATTCAAAATAAAAGTAAAAGGCTGCGACAAGTATTATAATCCAATAGCCATTGATTCATCAAAGATCACATACACGCTGACCAAAAACATTGGGATAATCTCAAAAGACGGCGAGTTCACAGCTGGCAGCAGCGCTGATAATGGCTCAATTATAGTTGATTACCAGGGCTTAAAAGATACAGTAAATATACTTATCAAGACTATAACCAGAATATCACTTTCGCCAAAAGAATTCCTGACAAATAGTATAGCAACGCAAAAAGTTACACTTACAGCATACGACAGTGATGATGTAGTAAAACTCATTGATTCCAAGCTTGTCAAGTGGAGTGTTAATGATCCTTCATTAGGAACAGTAGATTCACTAGGAAACTTCAGAGGGCTTAAGACCGGGACAGCATATGTAATTGCAAACTATCTGGGTGTAAAAGATACGTGCAAGTTCAATGTAGTGGTTGAAGAAGGCACAAGGATCTTAAACTCATTTGATGCAATTTCAGGTCTAAGCATTTCAGGAAGCGGTATCGACACACTTGCCTCGAAATTTGTCCTGGATAATTCAAAGTACTCAGAAGGTAAAAATTCACTTAAAATGATCTACAAGTTTACTTACAAGAGTGGTACAACACAGTACATATATCTTAACACAGATATTGCAATGAGAGGCATTCCTGATTCACTTTTACTGGACTGTATGTCAAATGGATTATCTCACAGGCTCTACTACAAGGTAGAAGATGCAAATGGGAATCCTTTTACAATCAATGCAAGAGCATATGCAAACAGCAAGAGCACTTTTTCGTCAATACCCGCACAGTTCTCATATGCTGTTTCCTCTTCAGGTGCGCCATTGAAGAATTATCCGGCAAAAATAAAGCAGATCTACTTCAAGCTTGAAAGCGATAAGCAAGATGGCAAAGAGTACACCGACAGTCTTTATATTGATAACCTAAGAATTGTCTATCCAAAGGTAACAACGGGTATAAAAAAATATTCCGAAGTACCTCAGAATTTTCAGCTGCTGCAAAACTACCCAAATCCATTTAATCCCGAGACGTGCATAGGTTTTAACCTAGACGAGCAGGGTGATGTATCCTTAAAGATATATGATTTCTTAGGGCGGGAAGTTGCAACACTTATTCATGGTCAACTTTCAGCAGGTCACTATGAAGCTAAGTGGAATGCATCAGGCTTTGCAAGCGGCGTATATTTTTGTCAGCTGCGTCTTAACAACAGAGTCGCAATTAAGAAGATGCTTTTGTTCAAGTAAGAAAAAGAATATCATTTCTTAAAAACAGAAAAAGGGTCCTGCTAAAATAAGCGGGACCCTTTTATTTTTGTCAGTTTAAATATAAGAAGAACTAAAAATCTTCCGGCAGTGCCTTTAGCTGTTCGGCGGTAAAGACCGGGCCATCGATACAGACATAAGTGCTACCAATATTACACCTTCCGCATTTTCCGAGGCCGCATTTCATTCTGTTTTCAAGTGTAGTTACTACCTGTTCAGCCTTAAAGCCCATTTGCTCCAAAGTCTGCAGTACAAATTTTATCATTATAGGCGGGCCGCAGGTAATTGCCACAGCGTTTTCAGGTGAAGGTGAAATCTCCTTTAATATAGTTGGGACAAATCCAATCTTGCCATTCCAATCAGCAGTCTCACCGCCCGGATCTACAGTTTTAATAAATTTTACATCTGCCCTTTCTTCCCACTGTTTCAATTCATTTTTGTAGCAAAGGTCCGAGACCGAACGGGCGCCGTAAAGAATGGTTATATCTTTAAAACGCTCTCGTAGGTCGAGGCAGTTCCAAATAAGCGAGCGCAGAGGTGCAAGGCCGATACCGCCGCCTACAAAAATGAGATTTTTATCGAACATATTTTCAATTGGGAAGGAATTACCGAAAGGACCGCGGAAGCCGATCAGGTCACCAATATCTTTATTCTTCAAGGCAGTAGTAACTTTGCCAACGACCTTAAAGCTGCATTCAATATAGCCCTTTCTTGTAGGTGAAGAAGATATGCAGAAAGTAGACTCCCCCTCACCGAAAGATGAATACTCGCCGAATTGTCCAGCCTTAAAAGTAAAGCTGTCATAGATCTCAGGGTCAATAAAGGCGAGCTTAAAAGTCTTGGTATCGGGAGTTTCCCAACGTACCTCCTCAATGCGGGCAAGATATGGTTTGTAAATATTGTTCATTTTATTATTCCGTAATCAATTTTATTGC
>JAUZPB010000254.1 GCA_030706145.1 Bacteroidota bacterium | reverse complement strand
CCAGAACCGCTTAGCCTGATAATAAAAGTAACTATTGGCCAAAGCCATGAGAAAAGAACCGTAAAAATAAATAAAGAGAAGAGAACATCCAGCATCCTTTTAGCAAGTCTGTTGATTGTTTTTTCAAGAGGCAATTGCCTGAAGAAAATATTGTTTTCTGTCAATAATTCAGTCTGCATTGGCATTAGCCGTTTTAGCTGAGGAGTAAGTAATAATAAACTATAAACATAAAATATTAAAATCCAGAGTCTTTAGAATTTAAATTTTTTCTTGCTATTCTTGGAGTGGAGAAGTATTTTATAATTGAAATAGACAGATAGGAATTTCAACAATTTAACAATTCAGAGCGGAAATCTTAATGAATATATTACTTGTTGACGACAGTAAAGTCACAACCATGATCATTGGTGAAATAATAAGAAAAAAAGAAGGAGACTTCAAACTAACTGTTCTGACAGATGGAGAGAAAGCAATGGATTTTCTTTACCAGAATGGGCCATATCAGCACGCAGAGCCGCCAGAACTTATCATTCTGGATCTAAATCTACCAAAGAAGAATGGATTCGAAGTATTAAGTGAAATAAAGCATGACAAGAAATTAAAGAAAATAAAAGTCGTAATGTTTACTTCTTCAGAACAGGAATTCGACAAATACAACGCCATGAAATTAGGGGCAACTGACTTTTTTGTAAAGCCATATGACTACGCCCAGTATGAAAAGATAATTGACAGATTTATTACTGTAGCAGAAAAAACAGCAAAAGACTCATAAAGTGCCCATAGGCAAAAGACCTGCTACATATCCATCCACTCCTTAAAACTTGCTGCTCTGCGGCGGCTTACAATTACCTCATCTTCTGACTTCGGGTGAAGGTGAAGTTTGAGGCTGCCACTAAAATAGGTATGTACACTTTCAACCGAATTAACATTTATAATAGACTGCCTGCTGATCCTGAAGAAAAGCCTGGGATCCAGTTCTTTTTCAAGGTCCTCTAAAGTATAATCAATTAAGTATTTTTTCCCGTTAAAGAGTGTTAAATAAGTCAGTTTGTTCTCGCTTAAAAAGTAAGCAATATCCTGACAGTTGACTTTAATATAGTTTTGTCCCGTCTTAACAAGAAACCTCGCCTTATAGACCTTTTGCTCATGGCTGATCGATCTAAGTATTTCATTCAAATTGGTTCCGTTTAGGCCAGGAGAAAACTGACTTTTAAGGTTTTTATACTTATCCAGGCTCCTTTTAAGGTCCTCTGACTTAACAGGCTTAAGAAGATAATCAATGCTATTTACCCTGAAGGCCTGAATAGCATATTCGTCATAAGCTGTAGTAAAAATTACAGGCGAATCTATCTTTACAGTATTGAAAATCTCAAAGCACAGGCCATCGGCAAGCTGAATATCCATAAAAATAAGGTCGGGAGAAGCATTACCATTAAACCAATCAATAGATGCTTCAATGCTGTCAAGGCAGGATATAATCTCAGCTGTGTTATCAAGGGCGGTAATCATTTTTTTCATGCGCCCTAAGGTAAGGATCTCATCTTCAATTATTACTATTTTCATTTGCCTCCTCCGGACTTATCATTTCAACTTTTACTCTAAAAATACTATCGGTATTTTCAACAATAATATCTTTTTTGCCTAAGAGCCTGTACCTGTTTCTTATGTTCTGAAGTCCTATGCCAGTATGGTTCTGAGTTGATATTTTCTTCTGCAAATTATTTTCAACTACAAAACAAAGCTTATCGTCATTATAGAAGCAAATTGTAAGAGGTTTTGAAGCCGAAATAACATTATGTTTTATAGCGTTTTCTACCAGTATTTGTATTGTCTGCGGCGGAATAAGATAATTCATATACTTTTGATCAATTCTCATTTCGGTTCTAAGGTTTTCTCCCCACCTTGCCTTATGAAGATAAACAAAGGAACTTATAAAGGTCATTTCATCACATATTCTGACCAAAGGTTCATTCTGCTGCTGAAGCAAATACCTGTAGACATTTGCCAATTCCTGAACAAAATCAGTAGCAAGTGTTTTGTCCTCTTCAATAAGAGAAACAAGAGAGCTAAGGCTGTTAAAGAGGAAGTGGGGATTAACCTGAACCTGAAGAGCCTGAAGCTGTGAAGAAAGATTCTCACGTTTTAATTTTTCTGATTCGACCAGTGAATTACTCCATTGTCTGAAAAAATAAAACCCAATATAGACAGCCTGATATAAAAGGAATATCTCGATAAAGAAAACAACAGCATTGTTAAGAACCGGATAAGCTCCGCTAGACTGTACATTGCGTAAAGAAGCAGGAACGAACTGTGAAAGAAACAGTCCATAGAGCAGTACAAAACCAAATACAAGCAAAAATGAGTGAAGTGTATTAAGGCTCACCTGCAGCAGAAGCCGTCTAAGCGGACCAGCTTCCCACCTTAGATGCTTTTCAAGAAGCTTATTAACCTTCACATTTGCTTCCCATGTTATCCAAAGAATAAAACATGTAAATGAGCTATCCAAAATAAAATGGAGCAAATATGAGTTACTAAACTCAACCTTGTGGTTGGGAAGCCAGTTATGGTAGAAAAACGTAATAGCCATAGCAAGGCTTACAAATAGCGTTAATTTCCTAATATTTTTATTAACTCTTTTCATAAGCAAATGGGAAAAAGTTAAAGAGAAGGGAATGGGCTAAAAAAGCCAAATTCCGACAGTAAAATAAATTGTTTATATCAAAACTTCTATAGTTCGTATTCAATACCAAATATAGGCATAATGCTCCACTGGTAAATAGTATCGGCCGAATTTTTATCTGCATTCCAGTAATAGTCCGATACATTCTTCCTGTTATATGCATTCCAGACAGACAAATATATATCCAGATTTTGTGAACTAAAAAAGAATTTTTTATCCACTCTTAAATTAAGTGTATGATAGTCAGGATAGCGTTCAGAGTTAATCTTTCCTTCATCAATTATTCCGGACTTTGCCTGCATAGATCTTTCTAAATCAAATGGAGTATATGGGCAGCCGCCTGAATATGTCCATCTTAAGCTAAATTCCCACTCTTTTGAAGGCTTATAGCCGCCAATAAAGCTAAAAATAAATTTATTGTCGTACACTCTGTTTCTCCATATTCCCTGAAGATCTTTGTACTTACTTCTAAAATATGAGCCACTGATAATTCCGTAGAAATCATCTGATAGCTTTTTTTGAACGAGCACCTCGGCACCTCTTGTATAACCTTTTCCAGTACTTTCCAGCTTGTTATAGTTTCCGAATGAATTACCTGTTAGTCCTCCATCAATTACAGACAAGGATGGGTCATCTTTTGAAAGTGGCAGCTTATTATATTCCTTATCATAGACTTCAAGGCTAAGCTTAGTATCTGAAGCCAGAAGATATTCAAAGCCAGCACCAATATGGTAAGCCTGAATGTTTTCCATTTTCTTAAATTCCTGTTTCTGCGATAAAAGTATGATAGGCAATCTCTGACTGAAGATTCCCGAATTTGCACTTAGTTTTAGCCTGTCTGTAAGGTCATATGAAAGCGTCAATCTTGGAGAAAAATAAAGCTTATCATTTAATGAGTAATAATCGGATCTAAGTCCAAGAGAAGCGCTCAGGTTTTCAAAAGGATTTACAATATAAGTAAGGAACAAACCATATCTATTTGGATAGAGCTTCCTGCTTACGACAAAGTCAGGTTCTGCCTGGCCAAGCCTATTGTTATCAGCAAATCGTGTATAATCATATTTTCCTGTCTCAGGGTTAATTTCAAATCCGAACTCAGCTTTATTAAACTTATTAAACTGCAGGTAATTTATATTTCGTACAAAGAAAGATCCTTCAATGTTATTTGAAACGTAGTATTTGCCGCCTGTATTTACACTGTTAAAGTCATTTTTGAAGCTCTGAACCGAAAAAGAAAGATTTGTCACCGAATAAATGTCCTTGTTCCATAGCGCTTTCCACTGAAGGCCTGTTGTATTCTGATAGTTGTCAATTACACCATAATAGTTACTACCCTGATCAATGGCGTCTGTTCTATCGAATTTTTCGTGGTCATCGGCAAAGATATCCAGGATTGATATTTTATGATCCTTATTTAAGTCATAGGAGACCTTCATTTGTGCATCGCCATACCT
>JAUZPB010000253.1 GCA_030706145.1 Bacteroidota bacterium | reverse complement strand
GAAATCTGAATTTCTCTTATAAACCAAGATACCTCTGAGGGTATATCTTGCAGCATAGATAGTGTTACCATCTTTGCTAACTTCAAGTGTTCTACCATAACCAGCAAGAGTATCAACTGCATTTGCATTAAATGTAAGGTCATTATTTAACATTTTGATTGGATTACCTGGCAATACATGAGAGATGAAAACGTTACCAAGAGTATCTACTGCTGGTTTATTCATGCCATTTGCAGGAACGTTATCAAAGCGGGCAAGGCCAGCACCTGTCTTATAGTCGAACATATAAAGAGATGAGCCATTCGACAAAATTATATTTCCGTCTTTATTAGCTTGTATACCTACATTTGAAAAACCACCAAGAGCGACAGTTTTTCCATCTTTTACAAAACCTTTAAGTGGAGAAAATGAAGCTTGTGAACCGTCAGGGTTAAATACCCAAACAGGTTTAGTTGGCTTATATTTAGCACTATCTGTAACGTAAACGCTATCAGTAGCATAAGGCTGATAAACTGCGACCCATATTTTACCATCAGGTGCAACTGTAACACCATGAGCACCTGAACTACCCTTTAAGGTATCAACAATAGGATTTCCGAATGGAGTTTTAACCCATGAACCCTTCTGGGCAAAACTCAAAGATGAAAGTGCTGTAATCAATACAGCCAAACATAATAACCGTTTAATCATAACTGACTCCTTCATAAATGTTGTTTAGAAAGCGTTAATAAAGTAATAAAAAGAGATAAATAATCAAACAAAATTTAGATTATTCTTTTTTTTATTTTTTTTCTTGATAGTGAACCATAAATTTTTTACAATACATGATTTAGCCACTTCAAATAAGTTCGAAGTGGCCAAATCTAAAACAAACTAATTCTTTCCGTAATAAGGAGCACTCATTTTCAGAGTGTTTATCTTAACAAGCTGACTAATAGTAATTGTTATATCATTACCACTTGCATCTTTATCCTTTGCCTGTTTATCCTGTATAGCATATAAGAAAGTATTTGAATCCCAAGCAAAACCTGAATACTTACCATATATGCTGCTTGGCTGCAGAACACTTGGGTAATAGTTTTCATAGCTAAGGCCATTTGGAGAAACCACTAGAATTCCAGGAGCCTGAGTTAATCCAACGTACATATAACCGTCAGAAGCAAATGTAAAGCTGGAGATCTTTGTATCTGCAGGAGCTTTATCACCTACTTCAAATACTTTTTCTTCACTTCCCAAGGAAGTATTTGAATTAATTTTCATCTTAACGATCTGTTCAACGTTATTACGGTTTACAGCTATATATAGATAATTATTAAATACGCGTATAGCATGAACTTCACCAGTAAATGGGAATGCTGTAACAACTTTTGCAGGACTTGCGCTATATATCTTACTTGTAGTAACGACACCGCCTGTCCAGATATTCTTCTGTGAATCGAAATCGAAATCATTAAGCATAGTAACACCTTCAGACGTAGCAAAGGTAACAAATGAGGAAACTGCGCCACCTGTAGGCGAAACGACAGCTATTCTTCTTTCTGGGCCAACAACATACAAAGATCCATCAGCGCTGAATTTCATTGCCGACCATGTTTTTATTGAAACAGAGGTACCTGCAAAAGTAACATATTTTTTTGTTGTTGGATCGTATTTTACGATGCCCTTATTTACACCTTTATCATCAGCGATACAAGCATAAACATTATTGCTAGCATCAACAGCTAATGAGCGTGCATTCTGGAATTTATCAGACATTAGTAAAACACAAGGATCCTGCAGCGACATAGTAATTTTATTACTGTACTGAAGAGCTTTCTGAACAGAGATCTGTACAGTAATTGTGTCACTTGCAAGGTAAGGAACCTGAACTTCAAGAGCTGTAGATGTAGCGCTTAAGACAGTTCCTTTTTTATCATTGAACTGGACTAAATTTTCTTCCTTTACTTCAGAGAAATTCTGACCATGGATTCGAATTACACCAACACCAGCAAGCTTTGCATACTCTCCATTAACAGCCTCAAAACTATCAATATGGGGAGTAGGTCTATTGCCGATGTTCTTTGAATCGAAAACGCTTGTAACATCATCCTTCGTATTACATCCGAAGACGACGAACGCAACGAAAAGATAGACTGCAGAGAGCAAGCTAGCTGCAGTTTTATTTTTTATAAAATTTTTCATATATCTTACCAGCATTATTGTTTAGTAAATAAATAGATCATAAACCTAAAAAAGTATCTAGATCTTATAATCCAAAGTGAACTGTAAATTTATGAACATCAGAGAATGTTGACCATGGAATGTAAGCATAATCAACACCCAGGTCTAAACCTGCGATATTTTTCTGTAAACCAATACCTGCGGTAAAGTTATGCTCATCATTTGGAGAAGAATTACCAACTCTTAAAGAGAGCATATTCATAAATTTATATTCTAAACCAATATCAATCTGTTCCCTGTTATCTCTTGGGTGGGAAGCATCGATAGCAAGCTGTAATGAATGTTCGTTTTTGTCAAGATTCAACAAATCGCTTGCATTGAATGCCAGACCAACTTTGAAAACAAGTGGAAGCTGGAAGTTTTCTCTTTCAAGTTTTAATTCTTTTGAGAAATTTCTGATCGATACACCAAAGTCCAAGCTCTTGATTCCTGTATGGAACAAAATACCAAAGTCAAAAGCTACAGTCGAGGGTTTATAACTATTCTGTGTAGCAGTACCATTAGTATAGTCATAAGATACGATAGTATTCTTAAGGTCCTGAACTGCATATTTGATATTAGCGCCAATGGAGAGTTTATCATTCAAAGCTTTAGCATAGCTAACACCTATGTAATAAGCTTTAGGAGAAAAGACTCCTGTCTCCATATAACCAAGTGCGCTTGCATCTCTAATTGTACCATAGAACTGACCATAGTCAACATAAAGCATGGATACTCCCATAACGCCATATAGTCCATCAGCTGGAGCAAAAGAAGCAGCACCATATAGATATTTTATATCAGCTACCCAGTTGACTTGGCCCACAGAAACGTCAGCGAAGTTCTGCTGTCTAGCCATACCGGCTGGGTTTAAGAATATGGCAGAAGAACTATTGCTTTCAATAGCAGTATTAGCATCGCCCATAGCAGACATACGTGCATCCGGAGAGACCAACAAGAACTTCATACCTGCCTGTGCAAGTTTCTGCTGTCCAAAGAGCATAGCGCTCGTGGACATCAGGCATAAGAAACTAATTAATATTAACTTTCTCATATATATACTCTCTTTATTTTTCAGTTTTAGCGAATTACTACGAATTTCACGAGTCGGTTTTCACCAGTAGCATGGTCTGTAACGACTGCGATATAAATACCGCTTACAATAACCTGGTTTTCAGAGGTAACACAATCCCAATACTGGTCACCACTGCCGTTCAAGTGTTCAATAGTATTAATCAATTCACCATATTCGGTATAGATCTTAATTGTACATTCTCCCGGGATCTCATAGAAATAAATTCTATCACGTTTATCGGGGAAGTTCAAATAATTAGCTGCTCCAAGGCTGAAAGGATTAGGTACAACCCTAACTTTAGTTCCTTCGCCAGATTTCATAGCTGTAGGAGGTCTCTTCAAAGTAGCCGGATCATATGTCTGGCCGAAGAATTTACTGCTTACTAATCTTGTAGCTGGAATATTTAATGCGGGATCAGCAACCATTTGCTTACCGACTGAAAGAATACGATAGTAGCAATCGACACCTCTAGGAGCTGATGTATCGCTATATGCGCGTGCCGATGATGGAAGTTCTGTCAACATATGATAAGTACTGTCGCGTCTTCCAATTGCTCTCCAGATCTGGAAGCCCTGAACTTCTGGATCGCCTTCATCAAATAGTGACCATGAAATTGCAATCCTGTCACCTAAACCATCAACATTAATAGTTGCCGGAGGCTTTGGAGGATTCTGAAGGTTCCATCCCTTGTTGTAATTGTCAGTTGCTCTTTTGAATGTAGTAAAGAGTGAGTCAATACCTTTGAATACCTCTGTGTTCTTCTTAAGAGTATTCCTGTCAGCTTTGTACTGCTTACCTACGGCTTCTCCTGCCTCCCAGCCCATTCCTGCTGCTGCTTGTGCAACTACGATCTTTACACTTTCACCATGTTTGAGTGTATATGGGCCATATCCGTTT
>JAUZPB010000252.1 GCA_030706145.1 Bacteroidota bacterium | reverse complement strand
GGATCTGTTGCAAGTTTACAACCATATATTATCAGTGCAGAAAAAACCACAAAGAGAAGATATGTTAGTTTTTTTTCCATTTCTTTGTCCATTCTTATTACAGTTTCTTAAAGCAGGAACCAAGAATGATTTGATTCATCTACACTTACTCACAACAGACCAAATCATTACTGATTTATTAGTCATATTGTCGGATAGACGAAAAAATTGTTTATCTATGGGTCCCGATGATTTATTAGTCAAGTTTTGTTAAACTAAAAACCTATCAAATTCTGTGCAGCATGGAAATGGCCTTAAAAATGAGCTTTTTTCCAGCAAATTGTTAAAATATCGGGTAGGAATTCGGTCTTTGGCGTGTTATAAACAGTCATAGGTAAAAAAGTCCACCTGCAGGATGTAAATCTTTCTGGTAGTTTTTTCTACTACTAAAAGTGTGTGCAAAGATAATTTTGGAGAGCTATTTTTCTGCTACAATAACCAGATCACCTGAAAGAGTTTTTACGTATTTATTCAGAGAAAGGCTGCCAAAGTACTTAACTTTCCTGAATCCAGCTGATCTTATCATGGCTGCCAAATCTTCAAGACGATAGGGGTAAAGTTTAGTTGTATAAAGATTTCTTTCAGCAGGTTTTTCGGTATTAAAGGTCAGAATATTAAAATTCAGGAATTTGGGATAAAAGTCGTAAAACCGAACAAATGTAAAGTCATTTTTCCGCGTAATATTAATTATACGTTCTTGTTTTTTTAGAATTGCATAATAATTTAGAATCTGAATTACAAGTTTACCCTTATCTTTTAATAAAAGATAAGTTGTGTTTACTGCGGTTTTTAATTTTGCAGGTTCAAGATTTGCTAATGTATTTCCAAGAGAAAGAGTCATATCGAACTTAAGGGCGTATTTTTTTGAAATAGCATTTAAGCTACTTTTTTCGAATTGGATTTTTACGCCTTCAGATGCTGCATTTTGCTTTGCCCTGGATATCATTCCAGAGGATTGATCAAAAGCCGTCACGATTAAGCCCATTTTAGCCAGTGCTATAGAATCAATTCCCGTCCCGCATCCCAGATCGGCAACAGTTGTAATGTTTTTATCGATTAAGTTTTTTAGTAACTCCCCTCTTCTAGTAAGAGAGTTCTGGAAATCAATCATTCCATCATAAAATGAAGAAACTTCATCAAAAAATATTTCATTTGTTTTTGAGTTTGTCTTTTCCCTGATTGTCTTCAATTTTAAGTTTGCTCCTAATGGTTTGATTTTCTCAAGATCTCAACATCTAATTGGCGGAGTTTTTCTTCTCCAAGGACTAGTTCTATTTTTGGAAAGACTATTTTTTCTTCTTTTCTGATATGGGATTCTAATAATTTACCTAAAGTATCCATTATATCAATTATTTCAATATTATTTTTAAGTTTATTAATATATTCTTCAATTTTTTTGTGCTCAGAAATTATCTCTATAAACATTTCGTCTAAACTTCTATCTAGTCCTTTTACAAAGGGATAGAGTATATCTTCTTCAAGGCGAAAATGTTTAATCAGATCTGAGTAAAAAAAATCAATAGCATATTTAGCTTTCTGATCAGGTAAATTAGGCAAAGTCCTATACTCAAGAGCATTTTTCCTTAGCATCTGAGCAAGCAACAAACCATGATGATGGTCATGTGAGAGTGGAATAAGAGTTTTATTTCTTTTCATCTAAATAATGTTTCTTTATTCTTAATTAATTCCAGATACTGATTTTCCTTAGCAATATGATCTGATAGCAGGTTAATAAACGACCTAACCTCAACCTTAAGTTTAACCACAAGCAGATTTGCTTGAACCAGTTGTTCAATTGTTTGAGTGATAGACTTAATATTTCTTAATGACTCATCTATTTTTTCATGCTCATACTTCATTTCACATATACTGTTTTGAGGGATTATTTTGCTTAAGGCAGGATAAAGATTTTTTTCCTCATCAAGACAGTGCACTCTTTTATCTGTATCAAAATACATTAAAGAATCCTTGAAGAGATCTAGTTCATCATTATTAAGACCAACGCGCAATATACGGCTAATAGCATCATTAAGAAATATCAGATGGATTTGGCCTCTTTTGTGCTCCTTAATATATCCAACCAAGTCATCCTTCGTCATATTCCCTCCTAGTATTTACTAGTAATTCCTTCTTACACTATTATTAAACTGTCTTGTCTCTTCAGTTCCAGTCGGATGACCATAGCTTCCCATTTGTGAATGATGAATAAGGTATTGTTCTTTTGTAATATTATTTCTCCAGTGTCCAGTCAGCATTCCGATTCCTGTTACAATCATAAAAACCAGAACAACAGCAATTCCTATAATTTTCTTTGGGATTTTTTTCTTTGCGATCACAGATCTTACTTGCAAAGTATCTGCAACAGGGCATGCATCAACACAGTTAAGGCAGCTAGTACATTCATCAGAGATAACAGTAATTACTTTATCAACTTTTATTGCCGACGGACAAGCCTTTGCACATTTCCCGCAGTCAATGCAGCTAACCGGGTTACGCTTTATTTTGTTTGGACTTAAAAAAGATAAAAGGCCAAGTAAGGCTCCATATGGACAAAGGAAACGGCACCAGAAATTTCTTATAAAAACAGAAAGAAAGATTAAAGCAGAAATTACAACGAGAGAGAACCTAGAAATATCAGCAAAGAAGTAGTAAAGTTTAATATCTGCGACCAAATTGTAAGGACTATCTAAGAAGGCTTTAATTGCAAGGTTATCCATAATAAAAAAGATTGAATAGACAAAAAATCCCAGGAGTAAATATTTCAAGCTTCGCAGCATATAGTCAAGAAATTTAGGGAGCCTGAATTTCCTTTTAAATAATTTCTCGCCAAAGTCCCCAATTAGTTCTGATATAAATCCGATTGGACAAAGCCAGCTGCAAAAGGCTTTTCCAAATAATAAAGATACAAGTATTATGGCCAAAAAGATAAACATGCCTGCAGGATGCGCCTGATGGATTTGACCAGTTGAAAAGAAATAATATAAGCTCATCATTGAACTAATCGGAAGGAAGCCTTCAACTCCCGGTGGTCGCTGATAAAAGTTAAGAGCGCCATTTGATTCCAGGTATCTAATAAATAAATAGAATTCGAGACCTATATAGAGGCATAGCAAGGAAAAAGCACTTTGAATAAAAAACCTATATTTCTGAATTGGTTTTTCCGTATTCTTAATAATTTTCTTTCCCATTAGTAAAATCCGCTCTTCTAAATTGTAATATATTATCTAACACCTTGCTCAACAAGTCTTTATAAAAAGAAGGTTTTATCTTAAAAAATAAGTTTCAAACTTATCTTCAGCAATTTTGACTGTTTCAGTCTTAAATCCTTTTAACTTGGCTTTGTCAATCAAAGGTGCTGGGACAAAAGGAGTTATTAGCAGATATTTTTCTCCATGCTCCAGTTTACTTAAGTCTGTCATAACCTTTGCAACCGGATGGACACCATTATTAAGGTCATCCCTGGCATCATAGATCTGTTTGACATTTTGATTTGCTTTGAGAGCACCTGTTTCTGTGCTCCAGTTTTCCAAAGACTCTGAAGTTAATTGTTCTTGTCCAGCTGATTTTCTAAGTGTATTTATCATATGAGATAAGTTTACATTACCGACAGCTGCTGCCTGCCTTATTGATGTTACCCTGGCGATTGTTTTTCTTAGGACAGGGTTTTTAAGTTTGCTAAAGACCGGAGCAATTCCTATTAGTTCCTCTTCAAGGTGAGGATACTTATCCAGAAGGTCACCTATCAACGTTTCAGGAGTTATAAGAATATTTCCTTCATTATTCATTTTCTCTATATCCTTTTCTGGTCGTATACCGTTTTATTATAAAATCAAGATCTGTTTTTATTCATAAGAGAGGATCCTTCTTTCACCTTCAAGTTGTCTTAAGGGTGTAAGATCCTGTGTAAACTCAAGTGTACCAAGATATTCTTTGTTTTCATCTCTTACAGCATAATAGGAAATATAAATAAACTTTCCTTTCATATTTATCCAAAAATCTGCTTTATCCTGACGGCCTGCTTTGAAATCGCTTAAGATCTTCTCAACAGTATGCACACTTGAAGGGGGATGGCAAAATTGAACTTTTCTTCCAAGAATAGCTCTATTTCTCTGGAAGATCCTTTCTGTTCCATTTGAGAAATAGCGTACAAAATCATCTTTATCGACG
>JAUZPB010000251.1 GCA_030706145.1 Bacteroidota bacterium | reverse complement strand
ATTAAAATTGAGGGGAGGCTGGTATACCAAAAAGATTTCTGATGCTAATATATTTAATCTCGAAAGAATTTCTCAAGCCACTTATGGATTAGGACTCGAAATTCCATTTTCGCACCTATCCAGTTTTAATCTACCTGTAAAGATAAGCTTTGATTATACATCTCTGCCAGCTCCAGACTATGGATTTAATTCCAGCACAGATAAGCACAGCCCTGTTTATTCTCTGAGTATCAATTATTCAGGTTTTTAAGTTAAAAAGTTTGCTGAAGCCTTCTGAAAATTGATCATGCAAATGTCTCCTTATTTTGGGAGAGTACGCAAACTTAATGTGTTCTCTCCCTTCTTAACAGTGGTCTAACTACTCCTTTCTTCACTGTCTGCATACTTCCAGTCCTCTTGCTGGTCTATATAGTATTGATAATTGGAGCTTTTCGGAGATCTTTAAAAGTTTCTCCTGCATCTCCTCAGAGATATAGAAGCTCAACCTATGGCCTCTTGTTGCCATTCTCATTTTACCCTCTATGTGCCTAATGCCCTATGTAGTAATATGTTAATCACTCCTTATTTCATCAACACAAATTTCCTTATTCCTTCAAAGCTTCCGGATTTCATCTTGTAGATATATATGCCGCTAGAAAGGTTTGCTGCATCAAAACTGACCTTGTAATTTCCAGCTCCTTTTACTTCGTTAACAAGTGTTGCTATTTCTTTTCCTAAGATATCATATACTATGATTGAGACAAAGCCAGGCTGTGAAACAGTATAGCTAATTGTTGTTGTGGGATTAAAAGGATTAGGGTAGTTTTGTGCAAGAGCAAAATTTGCAGGTAAAGCTTTCTCCTGACTTATGCCCGTAATAAGGTCAGAAAGTGGACGCCTGTAGATGCCTTCTCCCCATGAGCCTGCAAACAAATAATTGTCATTTGCTGCAAAGGTTGTAATTGAGCTTTTCTCAAAGCCATCATTTAGCGCTGTCCAGCCTTTTCCACTATTAAAGAATACTCCTTTTGATGTTCCGGCAAAGATGCTTGTATTATTTGTTTTTAGAAAAGATATTACAGTATCAGTAAAAGCTGCGCGTATCCATTTAGTACTTGTTGAAGTCGTGGTAAAAAGGCCAAAAGCCGTTCCTGCCATAAGGCTGCTGCCTGACTTTAGCAGAGTTGTTATCGCTGTATCTTTTAAGCCGAAAAGTGTCCAGTTTGTTCCATTGTCAGTACTTTTATAGACTCCTGAATTTGTTCCGGCAAAGAGAATTGTGTCAATAAGTTCCAGTGCATTTACCCGGGTCGCGGGAAGTCCATTGTTTACATGACTCCACAAAGCACCTTCATTTGAAGTTATATAAACTCCATTGTCTGTTCCTGCAAATATGAAAGGCTGCCTGTAATTAACAGAAATAACTCCAATATTCTTTAGCCCAAGGAGACTCCAGTTTTTACCAAGGTCAGTCGACTTAAATAATCCACCTCCGCCTGTAAGGTGCATTTCAGTTCCTGCGAGAATATCACTTCCTCTTGTTGTCATGCAAAGGACAAAACTGTGGCTTAAGTTATCATATTCTCTGTATGTATTGCCATTATCTTTCGAGATAAATACGCCTTCCTGCGCGTTGTTACCTGCAAAAAGATTTGAATCAATAACGGCAAGGGCCTGGACCATTGTATTGTTTAATGCACCTGTCTGCAGCCAGTTTGTTCCATTATCTGTCGATGTAAAAAGACCAATATCCCTTGTCCCTGCAATTAAATTTCCTCCGTATAATGTCATAGCTTCAACTGTTGCACCCGGCAATCCTGCAGCAGTCCAGCTATTACCTTCATCTTTTGAGAAGTAAACACCATTATCACCGCCAAGAAATAATCCGGCTGAAGCAGCTATTATTGTTCCATTGTTCGAAAATGGCAGCGTTGAATTTACAGTGCTCCAGCTTTGGCCGTTATCAGAGGAAGCATAAAGATTTCGACCCGACTGCATGAATAATTTGTTGTTATTTATAAATAGGGAAGTGACATATCTGTTATAATTAGGTATGGTTAACTGTGTCCAGTTTTCTCCGTTATCAGTAGATCTATATACGGCTCCGCCCCATGTGCCAGCATAAAGGTTTTTATCATTTACAAGGAGTGAAACGACAGGGTGCTCAAGAGATAAATTCGCGGGCCTCTTCCAATGAAATCCGCCATCGGTAGAGGAGTATACTCCATCACCATAAGTTCCCAAAAATATTATACTGTCTTTTACTGCAAAAGATGTTATTGACTGTTTGGGGCTGATAGTGTTTACCTGTGCCCATGAATTAGCATTATCTGTGGATAAATACAAAAGTGTATTTGTTCCATCCCAAACACCTGCAAGAAAATTTTGTTTATAAAGGCCAAGTGAGGTAATATCTGTGTTAGTGATGCCGCTGTTTGCTTCCAGCCAGTGAAGCCCATTATCTGTCGAGCGGTAAATGCCGTGCGAAGGTCCGCCTGCAAGTATTATAGAGTTGCCTGCAGAAAACTGATTGAACTCCCAGCCGTATGGACCTTTCATCCTGACCCACTGTGCATTGGAGTCATTTCCAGCTAAAGCAATCATTGCCGCAATAATTAAAACGGATTGTAATAAAAATGATTTCATGGCTTATTTCTCCTTTTAATTTTCACTTAAAGAAAGTGGCGGAGAATAAGTAGATAAAATAGAGGCTAAAGAGGAATGCCACTTTATATATATAAGTAAGAACAATTACAATGACCGGCATTCCAGGTCTGGTAAGGAGGGTTTCTGGATCATTATGAGTCTGAATTTTAATTGAAATGCAATATTGCTAAAACTTTTTCTAAAAGCAATACTTTTGTAAAATTGAAAATATGAATGCCTGGATGTGATATTTACTAGATTATTTAATGTTATGCTTCAAAAACAGGCCTAATATTATTAAGCATTCTATGTTATTTCCTCATTTTATGTTATCTTCAGGGTTAATTTTTTCAGTTTATGCTGGCTATTATTTTTAATTCAAAGTGATCTATATTTATGAAGTTGGAAACATTATTAGCAAGGATAACGGATAACTGTAGTATTAATGATCCGTATGGGGCTTCTCATCTGCCAATCTATCAGACTGCAACTTTTGATCTTAAAAAGCAGACAGGCGATGTTATATATGACTATTCAAGGACAGACAACCCCACAAGAAATGCACTTGAAGATATTTTTGCAAAAGCAGAAAATGCAAGCGGCTGCACATGCACAAATACTGGTCTTTCGGCTATAGCACTGCTTTTTGAGACCACACTTAAAGCAGGGGATTCACTTCTTGTGGAAATGGACTGCTACGGCGGGACATACAGGTTGCTTAAGGTTTGGGCTGACAAAATGGGTATTAATGTATTTAGCTGTGACTTCCTTGATCACGAACAGGTAGAGGAATATATTAGCAGCAAAAACATAAGACTTGTCGTTTGTGAATCACCAACTAATCCCGGACTTAAGATAATTGATATAAAAGCTATTTCAAAGATATGCAAGAGCTATGGGTGCCTGCTTGCAATTGACAATAGCCTTGCAACATTTGCTTCTCAAAGGCCTCTTGACCTTGGTGCTGACTTTTCAGTCTTTTCAACTACTAAATCCATTTCAGGTCATGGTGCTGCTGTAACTGGCGCCGTTGCTGCAAAGGATCCTGAATGGTTCGAAAAACTTAGGTATTACTGCAATGCACAGGGAAGAGCTCAGAGTCCTTTTGAGTCCTTTCTTATTACGCTTGGACTGCCTACGCTTACATACAGGTTAAAAGTGCAGGAACAAAATGCATTAAGATTAGCTCAGTATCTATTTCAAAGAGAAGATGTTCTTAAAGTAAGTTTTCCTGGACTAGAGAGCCATGCGCAGCATGCCCTTGCAAAAAGGCAAATGAAGATATTCCCAGGCGTTATTACTGTCGATATGATAGATAACGAAAAGACAAATAAATTTATCTGCAATACTAAGTTATTTGGTGAGAAGGCATCTTTCGGCACTGTAGATTCAAGAATAGAACAGCCTTCAAAAATAAGCCACCATAGCTATTCAGATAAAGACTTAAAAAAAATCGGAATTTCACGTAATACTTTAAGAATTTCTGTGGGGCTTGAGAATATAGATGATCTGATAGATGATATTAGTTCAGCTCTAAAGTAAATTAAGGAAAAGATCTAAATGGAGTATTTTTGTCATATACCATGCGGTCATTCGATT
>JAUZPB010000250.1 GCA_030706145.1 Bacteroidota bacterium | reverse complement strand
TTGTTTACAACTGTGCCCCTTACATACATTGTCGTGGAACCTCCGCCGTCAAGATTAATACCATTACAAACGCCTAGGCTGATCATAACGTCAGCTAACTGATTTAAGGTTGCTCCTGCGCTGCCATTTTCAAAGCCATCGAGTGCGACCAGATACAAATAAGTGCTATCGTAAGAAAAACCTGCTCCGGTTCTTGGATCCAAATTGGCGTAATGATCAGGTCCTCCTTCATCAAAGTAACCCTGCTGAGAATAATTAAGTCCCTTATAAACAATTTTGGGATAGCCGCCAATCATCTGAGTTAATTTTGAAAGACCTGGAGTTACACTCTGATAAAGTTTTACGGTATCACCTAACTTAAGGTTATTAGAAAGGAAGCTTGCAGAAGTCCCATTTCCCGATAAAACTGCATAAGATGGAGTTAGCTGCATATTGCCAGCGCCATTTTGTATCTTTTCAACGACGCATTTTACAGTATCATTTGCTCCCCAGGCAGTTACAGGGCGGACGAGGACTTCGGTTCCATAGGAGTTTGTTCCTGTTGCATCTCCCATATAAGAATTATACAGTATAAGCTGGTCTGTTCCGCGTGACTCATTTACATTACTTATCCTATTTGATACTCCATTACTTGCAACCACAACACCGCTATAGCTTACAAAGTTAAGCATTGGTTTATTAGAAGAAGAAAAACCAATTGTAGAGATCTTTGAGGCAGGAGTCCTGATGATCTCTCCATTTTCTATTTGAATATTGCATGTTTTTCCATTACTCATATCGTAGAAGTCGCCGTTGACAGCACCCAGAGCAAAATGCCCCTCAGTGCTTTTTCTTGCGGCCATTGAACTAACCAGTTCTCTGCCTGCATATCTGTCTTTTGCTTTTATTGATTCGACTTTGATATAGGGGTTTTTAAGATCAATTCTAAGGACATAAATATCCCAGGGGGCGCTTGCTTTTATTCTGGTATAGACTGTACCTGGTCCAATATAACGACACATAAGTGTGTCCAGACGATAGTCAGTCTGTGCTTTTAGAACTGAGCAAAGAACAAATAAGATCAGTAAAGTTCTCTTCATTTCATTTTCCCATTATTCAGATAAAAATTTAAGTTTTTAACAGGATAAACATACCTACTTTTTGGAAAAATTGGACAATTTATCTTTAGGAAATTTCATTTTCTTTGGGGGTAAGGAACTTACCTGTTCAAATTATGTTTTTATACCTTAGTTTCTAAGCAAATCTCAGGTATTTGAGTTATTTTTGTATGTGAGGGAGCTTGAATTAATAATTATTTATGCTTATTTAATATTTTGCATTTTAGCCATTTACTTAACTTTCGACGAGGGAAAAAACGATTATGGATCTTAAAAGAACGCTTGGGTTTTATTCTAAGTCAAGCGTTGCAAGTAAGAATAATGAGAAACTCATACAATATATAAATCTTAAACTTGCAGCCTTGGGTGCCCCAATATATGGACAACTCTCAGATTCGGAGTTTATTGATATTGCGCATGATCTTATAGCAAATCATCTGGAAAAGAACAGGTTATTGTCGAATTATCTATGCCCTGCCGATCAGAGGATTCAGGATTTTCTTGACAGCTATCTTGAGGATGTTCCGGGAAAGGAATCGGTAAGATTACCGGCAAACACATTTTTACTGGACCGTCATGGCATTGCCCGTGAACTTTCACTTCCGCCCGATAAAGATGAATTTATTTCAGATATAATAAGCTCATACAGAATTAAGCAAGGAGTGCTCCACAATCCTAAAAATGACAGGAGGACAACAAAAGGAGTATTTCATATAGCCGAAGGCGGGCTTCCAATTCCAGATGATAAAATTGCAGTTCCAAAGGCAGTCTTTGCAAAATTGCTTTTTCATGCACTTCATCCGCCCAAAGAGCTATTAAAGCTCCCGTTTACATCTTCACAGAAAGAGCAGGCCGAGCTGTTCGTTTCACTACTTCTTCGCCCAATTGTTTCACCTGCTGTCCAGGATTATTCTTCAGAAAAGACTATGGAGACAAGATTTTTTGCACCAGGCAACCTGGTAAGCAACCTGGACTTTGTTGAATCAATTTTCGGCAATGCTGGCGATCCATATCTTCCATCAAACGATGCAGGCCTGGATGTTGAGCACTGGACGGGAACAACAGGATGCATTATACTTGCCCCGCACCTTATAAAATTTACTAAAAAAGAACTTGGACTTCCGAACTATAAAAGTGCAACCGAAAGGCAGAAGCGTGACGGTATGTGCTGGAAAAAGGAAGATGAGCTATATAATGGCGGAAATGCTTTTAAGATAACATGCCGCACAGAAGCAGGTGTAATTTTAACTGTAATAGCAGATAACTATTTCGGCTATTGCAAAAAGGAAGTAAAGACACAGATCGGATACTCGGCTAACCTGTTTGGAAACTGCGAGGAAGAACATGCAGGCGGAGCAATTGCATTCCCAAGCTATAATCTGGGGGATGAGTTCTATGATGATAATCAGGTAAAAAAGGACAACCATTCATTTGAGAATGTTTGCAGCATGTTCAAAGATGTAATGGACATTCAGCCTGAAGGATATGGCATTGATAAACTTTATCCTAATATTATATACGTTCCCGAAGATACAAGAATAAGCTTAAATAAACAGGAGGTCACCTGGCAGAAAGATGGTAAGAATTTTAGCATAAAGCTTTTACCTTCACATACATATGTGCTTCCAGCGGGCTATAAGATAAGACTTGAGAAAAATCCCGTTGTCCCAACATGGCGACTAGTTGGAACAGTTGCAGAGGGTACGTTCTGCCATAAGCCATCGACAGTCTCAGGAGGCGGAAAGTCAGAGATATCAAAGTCAATTTCTGATTCAATACTCTTTGGGCCATTTTTTGTTGCTGACTTCAAGAAAGATTTTGAGCTTGTCGATCAGATAATAACAAAGGATTACAGCAAGCGCTACAAAGATTTCAAAGAAAAAGGAAGGCAAAGCCGACCGCTTCTTAGCAGCAAGAGGTCTTTAGGGTCAGTTATCAAGATGCTTACCCCCTCACCTGCTGAATTTACAGATGAATATAATGAATGGTTAAACACTATCCCGCAGTATATTAAGGGACTGGTATTTATTATAAAGAGATTCTACAAAGAGGATTGGGACGGTAACTGGAAAGATTATTTCAGCGTTGATA
Organism: Bacteroidota bacterium; assembly: GCA_030706145.1. Classification (GTDB taxonomy): domain Bacteria; phylum Bacteroidota; class Ignavibacteria; order Ignavibacteriales; family SURF-24; genus JAUZPB01. The sequence goes on along the minus strand of JAUZPB010000250.1, from coordinate 1,058 downwards.
TTATTAATGGCAATCCGGGTAATGAGCTGAAATATAACAACAGAAAACTAGTAGCTACATATTTAAGAGTCGGTTTGCAGAAGGATAAGTCATGGCGCACATTTAAGTTAAGACAGGACTTTATAGCAGCTGACAAAATACAACTCGAAGACGATATTACAGCTTCGACAGTAGTTCCAAGCGATAAGATACAGGGATTAAATCCGGAATATAGTAATCCAAGTGTAAAGTTTATTTCTAATTGTGAATACAGGTTTTTCCAGAGGCCCGATGAAGCAATTAACAGAGGCTATGACAAGCAGGCAGAGGCCGATATAGCTTCGCCCGATACGTTTATTTCAAACTTTGAGCCTTTGAAGGTTGAAGATGCTGAAAATCTTGTAGAGGATGCTATTGGTTTTGACAAATTTACAGAACCAATGAAACAGTTCATTGCAAACGTAGCAAAAGAAAAGGACTGCACATATTTTGTTTCTTCGGCACATCCAAGAATGATAGATGGGAATCCATCAAAAAATATGCGTTATCTGCAGAACCGTCCTGATATTATAGATCCTCACGACAGGTATCTTTCAGAGATGGGAATGCGTTTTTTCAGGAAGCTTCCAATGGACAGACCAGTTTATTATCCTGTCAATGCCGTTCTTCCTGGAAGAAGGAATAATCCGCCTGATGCTAAAGCAAATATAAGATCACTTGCAGTATATAATCCTATACATTATCAGGAGCTGCCAGAGCTATTTATGGATTTTGCATGCAGCTTAACTGGTAAGTCTCCTTCTACGACAGGAGCCGGTTCAGAGGGTGCACTTACAAAAGGACCATTTAACGCGCTAAGTGCAATTCATGACCTTAACAATGCACTTGTATCTTTCATTTTGTCACAGTATGATGCATTCTCGACAGCAGCAGGATATGTTGGTCCAAATTTCCGTGTAGATCACGATGTCAGCCTTCTGATACCTGAAATATGGTGCAGGTTAAACGTATTTGAAAGAGATCCCAAATTCCTTATTAGCGAGGGATACCTTGAGAAGATGAATGACTTTGAGTATAAC
>JAUZPB010000025.1 GCA_030706145.1 Bacteroidota bacterium | reverse complement strand
CGATTTAATTGAAAGCGAGCTCTTTGGCTATGAAAAGGGATCTTTTACTGGTGCCAGTAAGAGTAAACCCGGATTGTTTGAACAGGCTAATAATGGAACGATTTTTCTTGACGAGATTGCTGAGCTTCCACTTAATGCTCAGGTTAAACTCCTAAGAGTTCTTCAGGAAGGAGAAATTGAAAAAATAGGCAGAACTACAAACGTCAAAATTGATGTGCGCATTATTGCAGCATCTAATAAGGACCTTGGCAAAGAGGTTTCACTTAAGCACTTTAGGGAAGATTTGTACTATAGACTTAATGTAGTTCCTATTACAGTTCCCACATTGAGGGATAGAATTTCTGATATTCCTTTACTTTTGGACCACTTTCTGGATTACTTCTGTGATGAAATCAAAAGACCTAAACCGGAGATTGAACCTGAGGCTCTAAGAATGCTCCAGGAATATGACTGGCCAGGCAATGTACGCGAACTGAAAAATGTCGTTCAAAGACTCCTTTTCTATGTCGAAGACAAAATTACACCTTTTAATATTAAGCAGTCACTCATTTCTCTTCCAGCTAACAGCGGAGGGAGCTATGGAGATTTTGCTAACATCTTTAAAGAAGAGGATATCATCCCCTTAAAACAGGCCGAAGCTATTTTTAGAGAAAAATATTTTAAGTTTGTGCGAGATGTATCTAGTTCTGACGCTAAAGCTGCTGAAAAACTGGGACTGGCACCCCCTAATTTCCATCGCATGTGTAAGGATCTTGGACTTAAATGATTGCTTAAATAATTATTAGTTATGAGTGTTTAGTATAATGCTGACTAAACACTCATCTCCTATACTCATCTTTCCATCAAGGTTCATCTTACCATTATGACTCATCTTCTTGCTATATCATTAACTTATGACTTACCGCCTTTAGCATTTCATGCATTATTATTTTAATAATGCTTGCGTTATCTTTTTAATAATACAATCTTTTCAACATCTGCCTAACCTGTTGTAATTACTTACTTTATCTTACTTTGGATTGTTGGTACGATTCCTGCAGTAAACCATATATGAAAAGTATTTTTGAAATATTCAGCTTATCTGATCTATTTATTTTAATCGTATATCTATCTGCTATACTTGTAATAACTGTCTATTTTACAAAGAGTTTTGGTGTCAGTAGTCTTGAATACTTTTTAGCCAAAAAGAATGTTAACTGGATGGTATTTGGCTTTTCTGTCTTTATTGCAGTTGCCTCAAGTGAATACTTCCTTTGGCTTTTTTCACTCAGAAGTGTGCCCGGTTGTAATAGCCTCTATCTTCTTCTGATATTTTTGTTTGTAATCTATCTTTCAGTTAAGATATTTTGGCCAAAGTATCAAAGACTGAAGCTATTTACTACGCCTGAATATATAGAAAAGATCTTTGATAGAAAAAGCAGTATATACTTTTCCTGGGTGTTGTTGCTTTTCTTCATACTTGTTAAAACAGTTTTGACACTCTCTCTTAGTTCTGTTTTTCTTCAGGAAATTTTTAAGGTTGAAGCGATAAATACTTTACTTTCTTTAGTATTGTTTGCTGGAGTTTTAGCGCTGGTGGGTGGTCTTCCAACTGTTATTCATATCCATCTGCTTCAGGCTATTGTCCTTATTCTTGGCACTCTTTATTTCTCTTTTGCAGGAAATAATATTATTGAGTTCAAGGAGTTTTTTAATTTTATTAACGTAAATGTTTCTAATGCTTCTGATAGTTATCCAAAGGACTTTTTTTCTGTTTCTGCTCTTTTAGGCTGTTTCTTGGTCTTTTCTATTTGGTTTTGGTGTGTTGACCAGTATATAGTTCATAGAGCTTTAAGTGTTAATGGGCCTAAGTCTGTAACCAAAGGAGTTATTTTCAGTATTACATTGATTGGAATATTTACTGTTTTGTTCTTTAATATAATTGTTTTTAATGGAAATCAAATGCTTCCTGCTTCCCAGCAGGCAAATAAAGCTATTTCAATGAGGCATTTATATGATAGCGAGAAAAGCTTGCTCCTTATAGGGGTATATAGTTCAATAATGGCAACATTAGCCAGTATTTTTCATAGCGGAGCGGCCCTGTTTACCTTTAACTCTTACAAATTTGGAAATCCGGATACTTCGGATTCAAAATTGGTTTTGGTAGGAAGACTTGCTACTACTGTTTTTATTGTTATTACTCTGTTGCTTGTCCCTGCAATTAAGCTCGTTACTTTTGATTTATTTCTTTTCATCTTTGGCATTATGATGATTTTTATTTCACCTGTTGTTGCTTTATTCGTTATGAGTACTCTTTTACAAGAGAGTAACAAGAAAATTGCTTTTAGGACATTACTTATTACTGGAATTATTGGTATAACATTGATCATAACAACTCCTAGCTCGAAAAGTAACTCCGGTGGGACAGGAATGCTGGACCACTGGAATTTTATCTATTCTTCAATGCTTCTTTTCGCTTTGAGCTGTCTGATTATTTTTATTAGCCATTTATATTATAAAAGAAAGGCTGGTAAAGAAGACATGACTCTGGTAGGAACAAAGGATTTTGATTAGTTAACTTAAAAAAACAGGCGTAAGGAAATATAAAAATTTGTTGCCCATTTGAAAAAAGTTCTCATTTTTGACCTTTAGCTTTTTGAAACAAATGATTTACTTTTACCATGAAAATTTTAATTTGTATCAATTAATCTTATACTAAAGTTGTATGAATAATTTTAGAAAAAATATTTTCCCCTTTATCCTTTTGCTGATCCTTTTGGGTTTTCTTCCGGCAATGACTAGTCATCTTTTTGCAGATCTTCTGAAAAAAACAGACTCTTCTGCACATTTGGGTAATTTAGCAAATATGAACAAAATTAAAGGTGTATTGCCTGATACATCTAATGCTATTAAAAATTTGCACCTGGAAGTTGATAAATCCGGTGACACTATAATAGCTAAGGTCGGAACTCATAATATTCTTCTTAATGAATTTGTAAATAGGTATACAGATTACCTTTTTGCAACTGGAACAAAAGACAATTATCCTACAAGAAAATCCATTCTGACAAATATTATGAATGAAATCCTTCTTAGCGAGTATGATAACAATCAGAAAATTTTGGCAGATAAGAATTATAAAGATGAACTTGCATGGTCCAAAAACCAGGCAATACTGGGATTTCTGAAGGATCGTGAAGTTTATGCAAAGATTTCTGTAACTGATGAAGAACTAAGAACAGCTTTTGAAAGAGTAAATGAACAGATTTCTGCCAGACATCTCTATGCTCCAACAGAAGAACAGGCAAATTATCTCTATGACCAGATTCAAAAAGGTGTAAGCTTCGATTCTCTGGCAAAACAGGTCTTTACCGATAGCACTCTAAAGAACAATGGCGGCTATTTAGGTTATTTTACATGGGGCGATATGGATCCTGATTTCGAAGACGTTGCTTATTCACTCAAACCTGGAGAAGTCTCAAAACCTGTAAAAACTGTCTATGGATATAGCATTATTAAACTCGAAGATAGAAAACCTAATCCTTTGATTACAGAAAATGAATACCTTAACAAAAAACATAAGCTTGAAAGGACGCTAAAGATAAAAAAGAAGGGGCCATCAGAAAGAGCTTATATCAGCAGTATTTTTGACCCGTCAAAGGTCAATTTCAATGAAACTGCCCTCGGAAATATCTTAAACGAATTAGCGAACTCTAATTCGAAAAAAATTGAAATTAAAGATAAACGCAAATCTTCACTTAATTGTGTAGAATATGAAGGTAAAAAGTATTCAAGTAGTGAGATTAGTAAAAAGGTTAATTCAATACCTTTCTTTCACAGAGATAAGATAACTACAGTAAATAACCTTAAAGATGCAGTTAAAGGACTTTTACTTCAGGATAAACTGATTAAAATAGCTCACAGCAAAGGCTATGATAAGGATCCTTTAGTCTCTATGATGTATGATAAACTTGCTAACGTAGTGTTTCTTAGATATAAATTTGATGAGATAATTCACAAAGTTGAACTTCCTGATTCAACAGTGAAGGGCTTCTATCTAAAAAATATAAGTCAATTTACTTCTCCTGATGAACTAAACCTCCAGGAAATTTTAGTCCCTAGATGGACATTAGCCGATTCTTTGAAACTAATGCTCAACCATGGCTCTGATTTTGGAGATCTTGCAGAAAAATATTCTGTCCGTAAATGGTCAGCTAAAAATAAAGGCCAAATGGGATTTGCTCCTGTTTCTAAGTATGGAATGTTTCGCGATAAATTCTGGAATTCTCAAGTCGGCGAAGTGCTTGGCCCAATGAGAATAGAAAACCTCTATGGGATTTTTAAGGTCCTGGGGAAAAAACAGGGACAGGCTATCGATTTTAATATGGTTAAAGAGCAGGCTACGGCTTTCTGCAAAAAGGAAATGCAAGCTGGAATAATGAATGATTACCTTAATAGGTTAAATAAAAAAGTAAAGACTACAGTTTTTGAAGATGTTCTTAGTAATATCAAACTCGATAGCGCTTATTCAAACTAGATTTTGAGCCGTTTACATATTAAGGTGTAATGGGGAAGAACTTGAATTTTTTTTGTTTAATTTGGAGTACTTTATGAGAAAAGCTCTACTACTTATGATTACTCTTATTACTGCTTTCTCGACACTTGTCTGGGCAGGAACTACGGGTAAACTAACTGGTAAAGTCACCGATAAAAGAACTAAGGAGCCTCTGGCTTTTGTAACCGTCCTTGTCGAGGGAACAAAGCTTGGTGCTACAACCGATGCAAACGGTGACTATGTAATATTAAATATCCCTCCCGGGAAATACAACATAAGAGCACAATATATCGGATATGCTCCTTCGGTTATTGAAGGCGTTTCGGTTTCTGTGGATCTGACTACTACTAAAAATGTTGAATTATCGGAAACTTCCGTTGAATTAAATACTGTTGTAATTCAGGCTGAGGCTACTAAGCTTCAAAAAGATATTACTAGTAGCCAATCTTCTGTTTCTGCCGATCAAATTAGCACTCTCCCTGTTGCTGAACTTAACGACGTTATTGAACTTCAGGCCGGTGTAACTAAAGATGCTAATGGCGACTTCCATATACGTGGCGGACGTTCAAGTGAGGTAGCTTACTGGGTAAATGGTATCTCTGTCACAGATGTTTATGATAATAGCCGGGGTATTGATATTGATAACTCAAGCGTCCAGGAACTCCAGGTAATCAGTGGTACCTTTAATGCTGAGTATGGCAATGCAATGTCAGGCATCGTAAATACTGTTACAAAAGAAGGTGGTAGTGATTTCCATGGCGATTTAAGATTTTATGGCTCTGACCACGTAAGTAACTTTTCTTCATATTTCCCTCACATTAATAGATCGTATAACCCGGCCAGAGGACAAAACCTACAGGCAAGTTTAAGCGGCCCAGTCCCGTTTACAGACAAAAAACTTAACTTTTTTGTCAACGGCCGCTATGTCTACGATGATGGCTATCTTTATGGTACACGCAGATATCAAGTCAATGGATCAGCAGGTGATAACAGTATAGCCCCTATGAACTGGAGCAGAAGGTATATTGGACAAGCTAACCTTAGCTACTGGCTTACTCAAAACATTAAGATGAATGTAGAGGGACTTTATTCAAAGGATAATTATCAGGACTATGATCATGCTTACCGCTATAATCCTGATGGCAATGTAAATAAGTATTCTAATAGTTATAATGGTACTTACACCCTGACACATATGCTCTCTTCATCGACTTTTTATACATTTAAGGGATCATATTTCTTCAAGGATTTTAAGGAATATTTGTATAATGATCCTCTTGATCCGAGATATATGCACCCTGATTCATTGTCAACTGTTTCTTATGCCTTCCTTACAAAAGGAACAAACCTCCACAGATTTTTCAGGCAGACTGATTCTTATTCAGGAAAGTTTGACTTTACTAGCCAGGTTAGTACTAATCATTTGTTAAAATTTGGACTTGAAGCTAAAGCTCACAGGCTACAGTTTGATGATTATACACTGCAGCCTCTTACAAAAGATGGCGTTCAGGTAATTCCATTTGTACCATCTATACCTGACCCCAATACACCAAATAGAACAAAATATGATAATAAACCCCTTGAAGCTTCTGCTTATCTGCAGGATAAGATCGAATATCAAAATGTAATTATTAACATTGGCCTTAGGTTGGATTATTTTAATTCCAGGGGAAAAGTTTTGGTTGACCCCACGGATCCAAATCCTAATATAGCACTAAGACCTGACTTGGCAAGCCTTCCTTATGAACAAAGACTTCCTTACTATTATAAAGATGCAAAGGCTAAATGGCAGCTAAGTCCTCGCTTTGGTATTGCTTATCCAATTAGTGCAAGTGGTGTTATTCACTTCTCTTATGGACATTTTCTGCAGATACCACCATTCCAATATCTATATAATAGAGGTCAGTTCCTGGTCCCAGAGACAGGCGGCCCATATGGAGTCTATGGTAATCCTGATCTTGAAGCACAAAAGACTGTTATGTATGAGCTCGGCTTCAGGCAGGAGGTCTTTAATGAATTCGTCGTCGATGCTACTGGCTTTTATCGTGACGTAAGAAACTGGATTACTGCAGGTCCAAATATTCAGACAAAAAACCTTGTCCTTTATTCTTACTATGTAAATAAAGACTATGAAAATGTAAAAGGTATTACTATTAATCTCTCAAAGCGCTTCAGTAACTATTACTCAGTCGATTTGAATTACACTTACCAGGTAGCCGAAGGTAGCAATTCAAATCCTGATGACGAATTCTATGCTGCTACCAGTGGTAATGAACCTCAGCTTTCCTTAAATCCTATGGACTGGGACCAAAGACATCTGTTAAATGCAAATGTATATTTTGGTTACGAAAACTGGGGGGCAAGCCTTACAGCCCGCTATGGTACTGGGCTTCCTTATACTCCATCTCTTAATCAGTTCGAATCTGAATTAGGAAGAGCTTCTCTATATAATGAGAGAAATAGCCGTACTCGTCCTTATCAGTTTGTTCTTGACTTAAAAGTTGATAGAACATTTGAATTGGCTGGTCTTAAGTGGAATGCTTTCCTTAGAGTCTTCAACTTGCTGGATGCCAGAACAGTCGTAAATGTATTTAGCGATACGGGCGAACCTGACTTTACTTTAAGTGCTGTTAATGTTGCTCCTGATGCTAATCGCCACAACACAGTTGAAGAGTACTTAAGATATCCAACTTTTTACGGTGAACCCAGACAAGTCCAGTTAGGTCTGGAATTATCATTTTAGTTTTGAAGCATATACCTTGAGGAGGTCTAAATAATGCAGAACTTTTTAAAACTTACACTAAAAGCAATCTTTATTTTACTTTTGTGTACAAATGTCTTTGCACAACCAAAGGTTGTCGGTTTTCAGCCAAGCAAGGATCGTGGAGACCCTAAAGCACGTGCTAAAGGCAATATACAAGGTAATAATATAAATACTACTGTTCAAAACTTTGGTATGACAGGCCGCTGGGGTGCGGTGCCTTTTCAGGAACAAACTCCATATGAGTGGCCTAAGAACTCTGGCGAAATGTATCTTGCTATGGAAGGCCTTTGGGTCGGAGGCGAAGTATACGACAAAAATGGAAAACTTCAGCACATAGTCGATGTCTATAATGGTAGACAATCCCCCGAAGGCAAGACATGGAACTTTGAACCTGTTCCTGGTTACCTTAATTCAAGAAGGCCTACCCCTGAGGTCGCAACGGACATTGACCCTACGACTTGGCCTGACTTCTGGCCCGATAGAATGAGCGATGAAACAGACCCAGGTTGGAAAGGGAAGTGGAATGGCTATTTTGGTAAGGGCATAAGAAATGCCGACCAGGAAATGTTCTATAGAGTTTCTGATGATAGGTATGCCAGATTTGAATACTTCCCGGATAGCACTGACCTTACTAGAAGAGGCCTTGGTATCATTTTCGACACTAGAGTCCTTGCCTGGTCACAGGTGCTTGTTCAGGATGTACTCTACATACTTCAGTATGTAAAAAACGATGGGACTAAAGATATTAATAAAGCCGCTGTTACTATCTGGTGGGCAGATTTCGTTGGCGGTAATGCAGGAGCGCAGGATAACATTTCTGAATTTGACCTTCAGAATGCTATTGCCTGGAGCCGCGACCGTGATAACAGATCTGCTGACTTTGGCTCTGATCCTGTAGGCATTGTTGGCGTTACTTTCCTTGAGACTCCCGGAAATGCTGTTGACAGAATTGACAATGACGGCGATGGCGAAGCTAACAGCCCAATTGTTACAGCAGATATGCTCGTTGGTGAAATCCCTGACGATGGTATTGATAATAATGGTAACGGGTTAATTGACGAAAACCAGACACACATTGCCTTCGGTACTCAGAAGGGTTTTGGTTATGCCGATGGTATTGATAACAACGGCAATGGTGAGCAGGGAAGCCCGCTTGTTACACAGGAAATGGTCAACCAGGCTTCAGGTGACAAATGGAAAAGATGGCCTGCTAATGTTGAAAATGATCCACTGCTGAAAAATGACCCTAAACTTGCCGGTAGAGTTCATCTCCTGGAAGTTGGCCCTGAAGATATCGGCCACGCTTTTAAAGATGGTATTGATAATAATGGCAATGGTGAGGAGGGAAGTCCCGTTGTTACTCAGGCTATGATTGACCAGGCTAAGAGTGATGCTCCTTATTACCGCTATGTCGTTCCAAATGGTACTGGTACTATTCTATATAATGTAGTACAGTCAACTCTTGGAATGAAATATGCCGACGGTATTGACAATGATAACAACGGTGCAATTGATGAGAATATTGACGAAAACATAGACGAAATGATAGACGAATCACGTAATAATGGTATTGATGATGATGGTGATTGGAATGTACTTACAGATGACGTAGGACTTGATGGTGTTCCAGATACTCATGACTACGGTGAAGGTGATGGTAAACCAACCTCGGGGGCTAGATTCGGCCTTCCTGGCGAACCTAACATAGATGTAACTGACGTACATGAAACAGATAAGATTGGTATTACTAATGCTCAGTATGTTCCTGCTGGCTCTATTAACTTGGGTACTGTTGCTGACCAAACTCTCTGGAACGATTATATGATTCCTGGTAAATATTATGACCCATCTTTAGTTCATGCTGCTGACTACGACTTGTTAGTCTCTTCAGGACTATTCCCGATTAAATCTGGTCAGACTGAACCAATTTCTTTAGGTATTATCTTTGCCAATGGCCCGCAGTATGATCCTAATGGCCAGATACGTAAGGAAGAAGTCCTAAGAAAACGCGTTAAAGCTCAGGAGACTTATAATAATGACTATCAGTTTGCAAGCGCTCCAATTACTCCTACTTTAACTGCAATCGCTGGAAATAATAAAGTTACGCTTTACTGGGATGATAAGGCTGAAAAATCTTTTGACCGCTATCTTTCAAAAATTGGCGGTAGTGGTGAGAATTTTGAAGGCTATAAGATTTACCGCTCTTCAGATGCCGCTTTTGCAGATGCTGAAGTAATTACTAATGGAAAAGGTGCTAAACAGTTCAAGTCTCCAATGGTTACATTTGATCAAGTTGATGGAATTAAAGGTTATGATTCTGTCGGTATAGAAGGTGTTAGATATTACCTTGGTAGTGATTCGGGTATAAAACACTCCTTCATTGATTCAACTGCTAAGAATGGTTTTACTTATTATTATGCGATTGTTTCTTATAGCAAGGGTTATCCGGCTGGACAAATTGTTCCTGCTGAATGCCCGATCTCGATTAGAGTATTTCAGGATGGAACTGTTCAGTTAGGACAGAACGTCGCCCGCGTTACTCCTAGCGCTCCTGCAGCTGGTTATACTCCTGCTACTTTAGGAAAAATTGACCTCATCCAGGGCACTACAACTGGTACAATTGGCTATGATGTCGTCGATATTAATAAAATTAAGGATAATCACACTTATTATATAACATTTGAGGATACACTTATTGTTGCAACAAGTGCAAGCGGTCAGGACACACTTAAGACGAAAAACTTCACATTAAAGGATTCAACTGCAAATACTATTCTTATTAATAAGAGTACACAACTTTCTGATGCAGCTGAGCTGCCAATTACAGATGGCTTCCGCCTTAGATTAACAAATGAGACTAGCGTGGATGTTAACCGCACTAGTTCAAAATGGAACCATCCGAATATTCCAAACTTTAATTTTATTAAGTTTTCTTATTATGAACAAAAAGGATTCTTGAAGGCAAATGATTATGAATTGATCTTTGGTCCTGTGGGAATTGATACTTCTTCTAAATTTACTTTCAATTCAACTATTGGGGGTAAGTATGAGGTCCCATCTGCTCCTGTCAATTTCCGTGTCTACAACAGATCAACAAAAAGCTTTATTAAATTTGCTTTCCTGGAATCTGAGACCTCTTTAGGCGGTAATGGCGTTCTCTCTACAACTAATATGAATGAGGATCTCATTATATTCCTTGAAAATAACTCTCAGGGCCAATTAGTCCCAACCTGGAGCATGTCACTTCAGGAAGTCGATACTACCAAAGGACTTAGAGTACCTACAAAAGGTGATACGTTGACTGTACTGCTAAGGAAACCATTCTTAAATGGTGACATGTTTAAGTTTACAGCTCAGGCTGGAAAAGTAAATACTCAACAGGCAACTACCGACCTTGATAAGATACAGGTCGTCCCTAATCCATATATTGCTACTGCCCTATGGGAACCAAAAAATACATACAATAACGGAAGAGGTCAAAGGTCACTGCATTTTATTCATCTGCCCTCTAGATGTACAATTAGAATATTTACAGTTAGCGGCGAATTGGTAGATGTTATTGAACACAATAGTTCTATGGATAATGGTACCGAGGCATGGGACCTTCTCTCAGGTGATAAACTTTCAATATCTTATGGCGTCTATGTTTACCATATTGATGCCCCCGGTATTGGCGAGAAGATAGGTAAATTTGCTGTCATAAAATAATTCAAACTTGAAGAAATTTTTCAAGGAGTATAAAAGTGTATAAGAAAAGATTATATATAATAGTTTTATTGATGCTGGCTGTACTTTCGGGTACAGCCATCGCCAGAGAGGTAAAGAAGACAGGTACCACTGCTGCTAAGTTCTTAAGTATTGGTATTGGCCCCAGGGCTAATGCAATGGGTGGCGCTTTTTCCTCTATTTCCAACGATGCTGAGGCTATGTACTGGAATCCTGCTGGTTTGGCTATGTTTGATAAAAACCAGGCAATTGTAACCTATACGAAGATGTTTGCCGACATAAATCTTAACTATTTCGGTGCAGCTCTTCCTTTTGGTGAGATCGGTACATTCGGCCTTAATGTCACAGCTTTGAATTACGGACAAATGAACGTAACAGATGAATACCATGAGGATGGTACAGGTGAAAAGTTTTCAGCCGGTAGCTATGCCTTTGGTCTTTCATATGCCCGCAATATTACAGAAGACTTTCTTGCTGGTATTAATATCAAATATATCAGAGAAGATATTTCCAATTCCAGTGCTGATGGAATTGGCTTTGATATAGGTACAATCTTCAAAACTCCTTTCTATGGAGTCCGTTTCTCAAGCAGTATTTCTAATTATGGTAGTAAAATGCAGATGACAGGTGAGGATCTACTCACCACACACGATCCGGACCAGACACGTGCAGGTAACAATGGGACAATTGATGTTAATTATGCAACTGAAAAGTATGATCTTCCTCTAAAACTGCAGATCGGAATTTCAAGGGATTTCGAACTTATTGAAGGACAACGCCTTACAATTGCAATTGATGGTATCCATCCAAACGATAATGCTCAGTATGTAAATGTCGGCGGTGAACTTTCTCTCTTTAATGAATTAGTTCAGCTTCGCGGTGGTTATAAAACTCTTTTCCTCAAAGATAGTCCGGAAGGACTGACTTTGGGATTTGGATTGAATTATGGTTATATGAGTTCCTTTGGTGTTTCTCTTGATTACTCTTTCCAGAAATATAAATATCTGGGAAATACTCATAGTTTTGGCTTAATACTAAAGTTTTGACAATGTTCCTAATTAACTATATCTTTTATTAATTAACTCTTCTATTAAAAAAGGAGTACTTATGAAAAAATCTCTATTGTTCTTCCTTACTCTTCTGCTGGGTGGGCTTATTTCCATTAATGCCCAAGTCTATAAGGTTAACTTCAGAGTTAATATGGCAGTCAAGATAAAAATGAGTCAGTTCGATCCAACTAAGGATAAGATGACAGTTGCTGGTAATTTCCAGGGCTGGAATTCTACTGCTTCTGAAATGACTCGTCTTTCTCCTACTGATTCACTCTGGCAGTTTACTTATGATTCTGCAAAGGTCGGTGATACTCTTCAGTTCAAGTATGTCATCAATGGCAATGGATGGGAAAGTGTTAATAATCGTGTCATTATTATGAAAGCTCACGATACTACCTTTACAGCTTATTATGATGATATTTCTGTATTCAAACCAGTTGGTAATGGCAGCATTATCTTCAGAGTTGATATGAGCGTAATGAAAGAAGTTGGTATCTTTGATCCTACAAAGGATTCTGTTTCTGTAAGAGGCTCATTCAATAACTGGGGTGACAGCGATAAGTCTAAAGCTTTCATGCAGAAGGATCCATTGGTTCCAATTAAATGGTTCTTAACCGTTCCTTTCGTAAATGCTGAGTTAAACGGACGTCAGGATTACAAGTATTTCATGAGATTCGGTGCCGGTCATACAGATTCAATCCTTACAGAAGATAACAGGTATGAAAGGCCAGTTGTAACAGGCGGTGGAAACAGAGGTATTCTTTTCCAGGGTGTCGATGGTCAGGATGCAGGAATAGGTTATTATGATGGTATTAATCCTGATTGGGTAATTGCTGCCGGCAAGACAGCTACAATTACTTTCCAGGTTAACATGGGACCTGCTACTCGTACTAATGACTTTAAACTTGCTACTGATAAGGTCTTCTGGGTATGCGCTGAACCTGCTTTCCAGAGAACTCAGGGCTGGAAAGTCCAGGATACAAACAGATTTGTACAGCTTACTCCAAAGGCTCAGGGTGATAGCATCTATGTCGGTACTATGACAATAAAAGGCCCATCATGGAATGGATTTGTTTACAGATACGGTTTCGTTGGTGCTGATAACAAAACATGGACTTATGAACCTAATGGGTATTCTAATTTCGCCTATAGAGTAAGATTCATTAAACAGACTGCAGCTAGAACATTTACTCAGCCTTATACTGCTCCTGTTGATACATGGACAAATGCTGAAATTAAGAAAGACCAGGAGACTTCTCCAATGACATCTGTTGAAAAAACAGACGTAATTGCAAAGAGCTATTCTCTTGAACAGAACTATCCAAATCCTTTTAACCCTTCAACTGTTATTCGTTTCAGTGTTCCTGAAAGAAGTAATGTTACTTTGAAGGTTTATGATGTTTTGGGTAAAGAGGTTCAGACTCTTCTTAATGGTGAAATGGCTAGCGGTAAATACGAAGTTAAATTTGACGCTTCAAAATTAACTAGCGGTGTTTACTTCTATACTATCCAGGCAGGAAGCTTCAGTCAGTCAAAGAAAATGATGCTTGTTAAGTAGTAATCTACTTGTTGAGTAATTATTAGCTAAGCTAATTTTCTTACAAATAATTCTTAAAAAAAGGCCGGTTTGAATAAAATCGGCCTTTTTTTTAATCAAAATGATTTGATATATAAAGTGTAAAGCATTATCAAATGACTATGGAATTTCGAGTAATTTAGCCATAAATTACAAATATAACCTATACTAAGAGAAAGTGAGTGTTTTGCTATGGATATTAATTATAAAGAGCCTGCACCGATTACAGATAGGGAAAATCCCTTTGAATCAATGATGGAACGATTTGAACTGGCTGCCCGTATCTTAGGCCTGGAAGACGGAGCCTATCAGTACCTTAAAAATCCAACTAAACAGATAATTACAGCAATACCTATTCAAATGGATGATGGAAAAATTAAGGTCTTCGAAGGATATAGGGTGATTCACAATGATGTACTTGGGCCTTCAAAAGGAGGTCTAAGGTTTGCCCCTGATGTAAATTTAGATGAAATGAAAGCCTTAGCTGCCTGGATGACTTGGAAATGTGCTGTAGTTAATATACCTTTCGGAGGTGCAAAAGGAGGAATTGTTTGTGATCCAGATAAACTCTCTTTGGGAGAACTAGAAAGACTTACAAGAAGATTTACTGCTAATCTTCTTGATGTTTTTGGCCCGGAAAGAGATATTCCTGCACCTGATATGAATACTAATGAGCAGATCATGGCTTGGATTATGGATACTTATAGTATGCATATGAAAGCTGCTGCAAGAGCTGTAGTAACAGGTAAACCTCTGATTCTTGGCGGTTCTCTTGGCAGGCGTGAGGCAACAGGGCGTGGCGTTTATATTGTTACTTTGGCCGCCCTAAGAAAAAGAAATATGGATCCTTCGCGCTCTTCTGTTGTTGTGCAGGGCTTTGGAAACGTTGGCAGTGTCTCGGCCGATATGCTTTTTAAAAGCGGAATGAAAGTCCTTGCCATTGGTGATATTAATGGATCGATTTTTAGCAGCAGGGGACTAAATATTCCGGATGTAATGGAATATTTTAATAAAAATAAAGTCCTTACTGGCTTTCCTGAAAGTGAAACAATTAGTCATGAAGATCTTCTTGAGGTCAAATGTGACGTCCTGGTTCCTGCAGCAAAGGAAGACCAAATAACAAAAAACAATGCTGATAAGATCAGGTGCAAAATTGTCGTCGAAGGGGCAAATGGCCCTACTTCGGCAAAGGCAGATCCAATTTTGCAGGAGAAAGGTATTCTTGTCGTTCCTGATATTTTAGCAAACGCAGGTGGAGTTACAGTTTCTTATTTCGAGTGGGTTCAGGATAGAATGGGCTATTTCTGGTCTATTGATAAAGTAAACACAAGGCTTGAAAGAATGATGCTTGAAGCTTTCGATAATGTCTTCTTTCATGCAGAAAGATATAAACAGACCTTAAGATTGGGAGCTTATCTGCTTGCAATCGATAAGGTCGCAAAAACACTAAAACTTCGCGGAATTTATGCCTGAAAAATTGTTGAAAAATCATCTGATTTTATTCTTTTTTTTCATCCTTGTTATTTTTTTTATGACAACAATGCCTGTATGGGCTCAAAACAATAAAAGCGTCTCTAACTTGGATGTCCTCTACAGGCTTGCTGATTCTGCTGTCGTCAGCCTTGTACACAAACTTCCTGATCAATCGAAAAACATTTATCTTAAGACTTCTTTAAATAACTCTTATTCCGTCTTTGAAAACAGAGTTATTTCTCTGATCAAAGAAGCAAACAAAAACGTTTTAACTATCCCTGATAGTTCTTCTTCCTCTGTCTATTTTACAATTGATGATGCAAAAGTAAATTACCCGGAAATCTTCCGTGATAGCTTCTTTGGTAGCTATAAATTAAAAAGAGAAATTTCTCTGCATGGAAGCTATGTTATTGCCAGTCGCGGGGCCGTTAAAGATTCCCATAACTTTAGTTTTACAAGCGAAGATACTATTGTTCAAAGTGACGTGAAAAACCTGGAAAATCAGGCCTTCCCATTTACAAA
Organism: Bacteroidota bacterium; assembly: GCA_030706145.1. GTDB lineage: Bacteria > Bacteroidota > Ignavibacteria > Ignavibacteriales > SURF-24 > JAUZPB01. Next base: position 29,117 of record JAUZPB010000025.1, on the reverse strand, counting down.
AGGGGAAGTGCCTCCCGAACCTTTGTTTTCATCCTTACTTGAACCGGCTGTTGCCTTAGGCACGGCGGCAGTTGTTATTTACCTCTTCTTTAGCATTAGAAGTAAGTAAAATTTTATTTTGAGTTTTCCTGAAACCAATTTACTTTTCAAAGGTACAATACTTAATTGGGTAAAATACTTGCCAGATATTTATGAATTATTAATTATTTGGCTTTAGAATTCATAACTTATCTTTTACCTTTGAATAAGCAGCAAATTTGTTTAATTTTGCTATCATTTTCTAATAAACACAATATTTATAGGTCCATGATAAAAAAAATATTATCCGTATTGCTGATTTCTCTTGTGGTTGCAGGATGTGCAACTACTGTTAATACAACAAATATGAGCGCTGACGAACATTTAACTTATGCAATGAAGCTCTTTAATGACGAAGATTATCTTACTGCAATAAATGAGTTCCAAACTATCTTGATGCAGTTCCCAGGTAGTTCAGTTGTCGATCAGGCACAGTATTATCTTGCAGAGAGTCACTTTAAGAAACAGGAATATATTCTGGCCGCTTATGAGTACAGCAAACTGATCAAGGATATACCGGCAAGTAAACTTGTCCCACAGGCTCAATTCATGCTAGCTGAATCATATTATAAACTTTCCCCTGACTACCAGCTGGATCAAACTTATACAAAAAAGAGTATTGAGGAATTTCAGGCTTTCGTGGATTTCTTCCCGACTGACCAGAGAGTTGCTGAGGCAGAGAATAAAATAAAGGAATTAAATAGCAAACTGGCCCAAAAAGAATATAATGCTGCCAGAATCTATGAGGTAATGGAAAACTATAATGCTGCTGTTTATTATTATACTCTTGTCGAAGAGACATATCATGATACAAAATATGCTCCTATGGCAATGTATAACAAAATTAAGCTGCTTATTGTAAAAAAAGATAATGTGTATGCCTTAAAAGAAATTTCTTCATTTTTGCAGAAGTATCCTTCTGATATTAACATTGCTGAAGTAAAGAAAATTCAGGAGTCTCTTTCTAAGACCAGCAGTTTGTAATCACAAATTTTGTGGAGGACAAATTATGGATGAAAAACGCGTAAGCGAGTCTGTTATTACTATGACTGAACTTGTCCTCCCAAACCATACAAATCAGTTGGGAAACCTTCTTGGTGGCCAATTGATGCACTGGATTGATATTTGTGCTGCTCTTTCAGCTGCAAAACACAATAACAGGATTTGCGTTACAGCTTCTGTAGACAGGATCGATTTCCATCATCCTATCAAACTAGGTGATGCCGTAACGCTTGTTTCTTCCGTTAACAGGGTCTTTACTACATCAATGGAAGTCGGAGTTAAAGTTTTTTCTGATACATTCAGGACTGGCCAAAGGATGCATACCAATTCAGCTTATTTGACATTCGTGTCTGTTGATGATATGGCAAAACCATTTAACGCTGTTAAAATTATACCTGAAACCCAAGATGAAATACGCCGCTATAACCAAGCCTTACAAAGGAGAAATATTCGCCTTCAATCACGTTAGGAATATTTTTTTTAAACTAATTGCTCTATCCCTGTTAATTGCTGGAACATATTCTAGGGCCCAGATCCCTATCAATGGCTTTTGCGGGTTCGAAAGCTTTAAGACCGACCAGGGATTCAGTAACTTTATTCCATGTAATTTTAATGGCGACTCCTATACGGATTTGTTAGTCTTTGGCGCAGGAAATAACAACTTAATTGTTTATAAAGGACTAGATGGCGCTAAGTTTCAGGCTGTTCGTAAAAATAAGTTCCGCTATGAGATCTCACAATTAGCTTTGCTCTCTGATTCAAAAAATAGTACCTCCTCCTCACTCTATGCATTTACTTCCAGAAAGGATAGAATTGTTGGAATTGTAAAGATTTCTGTATCTGGGGCTGTCAGCCTTATTTGTGAAAAAAAGGTTAATTCTTATCCTGACAACCTTGTTTTAGCAGATATTGACAAAGATGGGGCTAAGGAAATATTGGTCTCCGGCGGTGCCTTTAATGGAATCTCTTCCTTTAGCGTTAGAAATGGAAAACTTGTAGAAAAAGTCATTCAGACTAAGTCTGTCTTCCCGAATCTAGTTATTGCTGACCTTAATGGTGATGGATATGCAGATATTGCTGCCTATGACCTGTTAGATAATTCTATTAAGTTTTTCTATAATAATTCTATTGGTGACTTTTATGAGGTAAGGCGCATCAGAGCCGAGGGCAAGATATCACTTTTGCTTTGCTATGACTTCAATCTGGATAATATTGCTGACCTTATTTATGTATGCAATAATCAGATCACTTTCCTTCTTGGTGATTATCGTGCTGCATTTAATAACAAGACTTCCATCTCTACAGGTGAGCAGATTGAGAATCTTGCTATTGGGGACTTTAACCACGACGGATTGATTGATGTTTCATATATATCTAAAGATAGATCAACACTTTCTGTACTTTTTGCAAAAGAACAATTTAAATTCTATCCAGAGATTCGTTACCTTTCCCAAAATGGGTTAATGAAACTTGCTCCTTTTTACAGCAAGTTCATCCATGGTATTGTTGCCTTAAGCAATGCTGGTGAGTTCTACCTGATTGATCAGATATCTGGACTAAGAGATAATACAAAAATATCTTTGGGAACAAAACCTTCACTTATTCGCTGCTTCGATATTGGAAATGATGGTGTTGTAGATTTAGCTTACATTGATAAAGCAAAACCATCTTTAAACTTAATTGAAAGGAACAGCGCTGGGGTACCCTCAAAATTCTATTGCATCTCTTTGCATGAAGATTGCACAGGCTATGATATTGATGATCATAATAGTAAGACAAAAAGCTTTTATTGCTATAGTAAGGATAGAAAACTAATTGAAATTGTAAGCGTGAATTTTCAGAAAAAACTCATAAAAACAGATAAAATATATTCCTCAGGGGCTATAGAAGACTTAAAGATCAAAAAACGCTTACTTGGGTCGGGGGAAAAACCTGCAGTTTATGTACTTTCTAAAAACAATGGTAATATCAAACTCCTTTGCTATAAATACAGCAATTTCCGTTATACTTCTTTTAGCTCAAACCCACTTGCTTCAAACGTTCTGCAAGCAAAATTGTTGGTAGATGATACGGTTACGATCTTTTATTGGAAAAAGGACAAAAAAGCATTTTCATTTAATAAGATTTTGATAAACAACGATCTGAATATTCAGGAATCCAGGGCAAAATTCGTCCTGCCATTTTACAATAATATGCTTATCTTTAACTTTGCAGGCGATATTTTTAATAATGAAAAGAATGAAGCCCTTAATTTTGTATTAAATCCAAAGTCTAATTTTGCAATTGTCTCTTCTGGACAAAGTTGCTATAGGCTTAGTCTGCAGGGATCTATAAAGGAATTGAGAATTCAATCGTCAGAACAGATCTGTTCTATGGAAAATAAAATAAGTGGTCTAAATGATCTTTTTGTATATAATAGCAAAAATGGTTCTATTGAAAAAATTGATCTTCTAAACAAAGAGAAATATTTACTTGGTAAAAAAATAGTTGAAACAAAGAACTTAGAAAGTTATTTTGTAAGAAGCTTAAGTACTAATAAATATCATTTAGTCTATACCGATAAGGCGGAAAATTGTATAAAAATAAAAGAGATTGCTTTATAAGTGTTTTATTTATGTATTTTGTCCTTTTTTGTGGACTTGGAAATGGTCTTCTATGGGCACAGCAAAACTTCAGATCACAGGAAAACTTCAGATCGCAAAGATTTTTAGATTCAATTTATAATAAGTACATATCTGAGAAAAGTTATAGTGGAAAACAAAAAAATCATAGTGCCACCTACGGCGTTTTTGAAGGAAATCCCGATTTTGTAGATCATAAATGCGGCTTTCCTCTCACGGGCCTAATTCATTCTAATTTTAAGTACTTTAGCTCTCAGCAGCAGAAAAATTTGAAAATCCTTGATGACAGACCGAAACTTGATACTAGTATTCTTTCACCATCTGGGCACTTTAGAATTCATTATGACAACTCTGGTGTAAATAAACCCCAATATGATGCAAGCTTATCTGTTCAGGAAAATGTAAATCAAGTAGCACTTGCTTTAGATTCAGCCTATTCTTTTGAAGTAAATTTCCTCGGCTTTCCGCCTCCGCCAATAGATAGCATGAGGGGAGGAGATAATGCTTATGACATATATATTGAGGATATGGGAGACTATGGCAATACATCCTTCGAAAATGAGATCGCTCCTGGAAAGTGGAATAGCTATATGTCAATCGATAATGATTTTAAGGAGGTCTATTATTATACTCATGGCTTTGACGCTGCAAGGGTGACTGTAGCTCATGAATTTAACCATGCAATTCAGATAGGCAATTATAATTACAGAGATTCTGATGTCTTCTTTCATGAACTTACCTCAACTTCTATGGAGGAGTTTGTCTTTAATACTTCCAACGACTATTATGGTTATCTTCGCAATTATTTTAATGCCCCTGAAAAAACTTTTACGGAGCATAACGGCTATGATCTGGCCATCTGGAATATTTATTTGAAGCAAATCTATGGCTTTCCTATAATTAAAAGACAGTGGGAATTCTACATTAATAACCCTGCCCTTAGTGCTATTAATTCTAGTATCGTAGAAGCGTCAAATGGTACCTCTTCCTTTAAGACTGATTTGAATACATTTGGTATATGGACGTTTTATACTGATTACAGAACTGTCTCTGGAAAGTACTTCCCTGAAGCTATCAATTATCCTCCCATTAAGATTGCTTCTTCCTCTACATTTAGTTCTACATCTTTCCCATTGCAGATTTCTAGTCAACCGCTTTCTAACTATTTTATCGATATTTTTGTCCCGGGAAATAATAGAACCGATACAATTACTACAAAAATTACCGACGGCGACCTTGCCCGCGCACTTGAAAATCCTGGTAACAATCTTCTGGCTTCGTTTACTCTTTCTTCTGATTCCACGGATGGATCAAGGAAAGTAGTTAACAATTATTTTGCACAATTAAGCAGTTCAAGAGATGTTTTCCTGGAATCTTATTTTTTCAATAATCAGATTGTACAAGGTAATAAGGTCGAATATGCTGAGATAGATGTTCCATATCCTAACCCATTTAATTATAAGAATGCTATGAACAATAACCAGCTTAGCCTTCCTGTTTCTTATAATGAAATGAAGAATGCTGATGTTTATATTTATTCTTCAGGAATGAATCTGGTCTATAGTGGCAACCGTAATATATTTGCCGATCCTCTTACAAATAAGTTTATTATTACCTGGAATGGTATGGATTCAAGTGGCAAAAAATTGCCTACTGGTGTCTATATCTATATCACAAATTCCAATGGAAATTTAAAGAAGGGAAAGATCGTAATTAAGAATGAGTAATTATCAGGTAAAAGTTGAAAAACTGACGAAAATCTACGGACGAAGACTAATCTTTAAGGATATTACTTTCTGTTTTAATCAAAATGGCATTTGGGGAATTTCAGGGCAAAATGGCTCTGGTAAATCTACATTGGTCAAGATTCTTGCAGGAATTATAGGGGCTTCTAAGGGTAGTGTTACGCATTTACTTGGCGAAAAGAAAATTACTCCTGATAAGCTGCATGAGCATATTGGCTTTGTTGCTCCATATCTCGTACTGTATGATGAATTTTCTGCCCAGGAAAACCTTATGCATGTCTGCAAAATCAGAGAGGTACCTTTTAACAAGGAAAAGGTTGATTACCTTCTGAATGAATTCTTGCTTTACGACAGGCGCAATGATGAGGTTAAAGGTTATTCTTCTGGAATGAAGCAAAGACTTAAGTATATTTTTGCCCTTATGCACTCTCCCAAAGTTCTTATACTCGATGAGCCAACTTCAAATCTGGATAGTTCTGGAAAAGAGACAGTCTATAAGATAATACAGTCTGAAGCTGCCTCTACTATTGTAATTATTGCTTCTAATGAGGAGAGTGATCTTTCGCTTTGCCGGGATGTCATTCAGCTTGAGAAATACAAGATGATACACTCTGAAGAAGGACTTTAGAAAGTCCTTTGGACTTGTGCTATATTAAAATAATTTTCCCAAAACATTTATAAATCAAAATCTTTGAAAATCGACATGAAAGCTTATTCACTGTTTAAAAAAGATATTCAGTCTGAACTTAGAACACGTTATGCAATAAATGCTCTAGTAATGTTCATTTTGGTTACAATAAGTGTGATCCTATTTTCTATTGGCAGTGAAAAGATTTCAGAATACTTAACCGGTGGGCTTTTGTGGGTTGTAATATTCTTTTCGGCTATGTCTGGTTTGTCAAGAGCCTTTGTCTCTGAGGAAGAACGTGGCACTGTAATGACACTTCACCTAATTGCCTCCCCAAATACGGTCTTTACCGGAAAACTGCTTTTTAATCTGATTTTAGTCTTTGCGATGAACATCGTAATTGCCTTGCTTTATTCACTTATATTTGATTCTTTTGTCCTTAAAAATCTGTCACTTTTTATTGTGGCTTTCATACTGGGTAATATTGGAATTGCTTCATCTTCAACTATTATTGCTGCAATTATTGCAAAAGCCGGATCAAAGGGAACTTTATATCCGGTACTTTCATTTCCAATATTACTTCCTCTGATACTGACATTGCTCGAACTGACAAAGTTTTCTATTGATGGGGCAAGTATCGGAGAATCTTATGTCGAACTAACGGTGCTGATCTGCTATAATGTTGTTATACTTACTGCATCTTTTTTGCTGTTCGATTTTATTTGGAAAGATTAGTATATTTTACGATTAACAAACAGGTGAATCTAATATGGTCTGGAAATCAATACTTTTCCTTCTTATGGCTTTTGTGATAATCGCTGGGATTTCTTTTCCTATAGTTGAGCATCCGGCTCTCTGGTACCAGTTTCCCATTATTCCCGGTCTGGAAGAAAAAGCAAAGATTATATTTTTTCATGTACCTACTTCCTGGTTGACTGTAATAGCATTTCTTACATCAACTATTTACAGTGTACAGTATCTGCGAAAAAAGGACCTCGATGATGATGCAAAGGCTTATGCTGCTGCCCAAATTGGGATCATCTTCTGCATCCTGGCAACTGTTACAGGTTCTATCTGGGCAAAGTTTAATTGGGGATCTTTTTGGAACTGGGATCCGCGTGAGACAAGCATTTTTATGCTCCTGCTTATCTATGGAGCGTTTTTTGCACTCCGTTCGGCTATTGAGGTCGAGGAAAAAAAAGCTTCGCTCTCGGCTGTATATTCAATTATTGCTTTTGTGACAGTCCCATTTTTTATCTTTATTATGCCTAGAATTATGACAGGACTGCACCCTGGCTCGGCTAATGATACTAATGCCGGTCCGGTAGTTAATTTTAAGATGAATTCTAATATGCTGCTTGTTTTCTTTTTGTCTCTTGCAGCTTTTACAATTCTTTTTTTCTGGATGTGGAGATTGAACTATAAGTCAATTATTTATAAAGATAAGCTTACAAAAAAACTGGTTTAACGCGAAAACTGGTTTAATGCGGAGAGATTTCTTTTGTGAAATTTCCCCCCTGCATTTTATTCTTTTACAAAACGATCAAGAGGTGAGGTTTGAACGGCTTAATGAAATTTCTCGAAAGTAATTCCATCTACATTGTCCTTTTAATTGTTCTGGTTGTCTGGGCCGGCATTTTCTTGTTCTTAAACAACCTCGATAAAAGAATTAAACAAATTGAAAAGGAAATCAAAGGGAGTAAGGTATAATGAAAAATAAATACTTAATTGGTGGCGCTATAATTGTCACATTTCTGGGACTTATGATTTATTTGTTTACTCAGACAAATATTCAGTATGAAGCTAATTTTGCTACTATTCAGGCTAAAAGTAAAACTTTTAAGGCCACAGGTAGCTGGGTTAGAGAAAAAAATTATGAAATTAACCCCATAGAAAAGACCTTTAGCTTCTATATGAGGGATGCCGAAGGAAGAGAAATGAAAGTCGTTTACGCAGGCACAATGCCCAATAACTTTGAGGCCGCGCAAAGCGTCGTAGTTACAGGAAAATATAAAGACGGGTATTTCCATGCTACTGACGTCCTTACAAAATGCCCTTCGAAATACGAAGGTAAGCCTAAAATTAGTTCGGGCATGTAAGTCTTTGGAAAAAGCCGGTATTTCCCGGCTTTTGAATTATAGAGGGGTATTATGAAGATCGCCATGTCTTATTTAGAGAAATAAAAATGCATTTTCTCTTTTTTTACTCTTTAATTAAATTCAAAATTACCAGATAACAATAAAGGAAATATTATTCATGGTCGGCAGTATTTTACTTACCTTGGCTCTTATAGCTGGTATTACATCTGTTGTTATGTACTTCTTTACATTTAAAGGGGCAAACAATACGTTAAATCTTGCTAGATGGAGCTATCATGCAATGGCGGTGCTAACAATCGTTGCTGCCACACTTTTTTTACATGCCATCTTAACTCATCAATATCAATATAAATATGTCTATGATTATAGCGGTAGCGGTCTTGCTACTGGACTGACAATCTCAACGTTTTATGCTGGGCAGGAAGGAAGCTTTTTCCTATGGACTATTATGACCGTGATCATTGGAATCGTTCTTCAGCAATATTGTTCAAAAAGAGGTGACCTGGAATCTAGGGTAATGTCTGTCTTTTCTCTCGCTGCCTCATTCCTGCTGGTAATGATTTCTCCAATGCTGAAAAATCCTTTCGCTTATATCTGGTCTGATCCTACGTTCCTTGCTACAGCTAATATAAATCCTGCATTTTTAAGTGCCCCATTTATACAGAACTTTTTATTCAGCGATGGTAATTCAGGACAAAGCTTCGTTAAAATGAGCTCCGAACTTTATTCTGTGCTCCAAAGCGGTGGAATAGCAATAAATGACTTTATTATTCAGGGAAAGGGATTAAATCCGCTTCTTCAGAACTTCTGGATGCAGATTCATCCTCCAATGCTCTTTACCGGCTTTGCTCTTTCAACTGTCCCATTTTCATTTGCAATTGCTGCTCTTATGAAAAATGAATACAAAGAATGGATAAAACATGCTTTCCCATGGGTCCTTTCCTGTGCTATGATTCTGGGACTTGCAATCATGCTCGGTGGTTATTGGGCTTATGGAGTTCTTGGATGGGGCGGATATTGGGGATGGGATCCTGTGGAAAATTCAAGCCTGGTTCCTTGGCTTGTCGGTGTGGCCTCAATCCATACGCTCCTTGTTCAGAAAAAGAGTCTATCTAGAAAGGATAATTCTTCTACTATTGGTGAATTTGCAAAAACAAATTTGATACTATCTATTATGACTTATGTATTGGTGCTATATAGTACGTTTCTTACAAGAAGCGGTATCCTTGGCGATGCATCGGTGCACTCGTTTACTGACCCGGGGTATTCTGTTTATCTGTTCTTAATAATACTAATCTTAAGCTTTACTTTTCTTGGCTTTGGTATGCTTGCCTATAGATGGAAATATCTTGACTCTGCTCCGGTAGATCCATATAAAAGCCTTCTTAACCGTGAACTCGCTCTCTTTACAGGTGCAGTTGCTCTTATTGCTTCGGCAATTATTGTACTTGTAGGAACATCGGCCCCAATATTCAAGCAATCAGTCGAAACAAAATTCTATAATCAGATGAATCTTCCTATTGGAATTATTATCGGACTGCTAAATGGCCTTAGTTTGCTTATGAAATGGAAGTCTTCCGATGGAAAAGATATAGCTAAAAAGTCTCTTCCTTCGGTTATTGCAGCAGTTGTACTGACAGCTATTTTACTGGCTATAACGGGCCTCCGCGATGTAATGCTTATACTTCTTGCTTTTAGCTCTGCCTTTGCACTTTCAACAAATGCTGAAATAGCCTATAAGATAATTCGCGGAAATAAAATTATGCTTGGAGCTTATGTTGCCCACGTTGGTATTGCAGTATTTCTTCTTGGTGTTGTGGGCTCTGCAGGCTTTAGCCATCAACAACAAATTGAACTTCCACTTAATCAGCCAAAAGAAGCCTTTGGTTATATACTTACTTTCAAAGGCTATCAGCCTTTTGATAATGGGAAAAAGTACCATTTTAATATTGAAGTAAAAAAGGGTAACAATTCCTCTATTGTGGCTCCGGTAATGTTTTTTAGCCAATATAACAACAGCCTTATGAGAGAACCCGATATGCTCTCCGAACTGACAAGGGACTTCTATGTCTCTCCTATGGGATATGATGATGGCAACCAAAAACAAAATACCGGAGGAAATGAAGTTTCTTTGAATAAGGGTGAATCTACAACTTTTGAAGGGACAAAGATTACATTTGCTAGCTTTAACTTCCCAAAAGAAGCAATGAGTAGTATGATGTCTGGCGGAGATTTCCAGATTGGCGCTAAGCTTAGTGTTGCTTATAATGGAAAGACAAAAGAGGTTGAACCACTACTTCGTGCAGTAAAAGGAGAAAGGGAATTTGTCCCTGTTGAATTGCAGGATGCAAATCTTAGAATTCAAATGGCCAACCTTGAGGCCTCTGGAAAAGTTAGCCTTGTGATTTCCAAATTGAATGGTGCTAGTGAATCTCAGACCACTGTACAGCCAAAGGAAGTCTTATCAATTGAGGCAAGCGTCAAGCCACTAATAAGCCTGGTATGGACAGGCGTTCTTTTGATGGTTATGGGATTCCTTGTTTCGGTCCTAAGGCGCTCTAAGGAATCTCGGCAGCAGTAAAACAGCATAAATTTAGCCTTTATTAAATGCCATATCTTAAAATACCAAAGGATATGGCATTTGATTTTTTTATCCCTAGTTTATAGTTTCTGATTAGAAAAATAATCCATATTTTTATAGTCGCAAATTCAATTAAACAATGGGGATACTCATGAATTTCGGAAAACTATCTAAACTGCTTCTGCTTCTGCTTTTATTTGCCTTTCAATTTGCTTTGGCCCAATCAGTTAACATTAGTAAGGTTGAACCTCCAAACTGGTGGGCCGGAATGAAATATAATAAAATTCAACTTATGGTCTATGGTGAAAACCTCAAAGGTGTTTCGGCAAAATTCAATTCTCCTTTGCTTAAGATCCTCAAGGTTAATGATGCCGAAAGTCCTTCCTATTCATTTATTGATGTAGAGGTTTCGCCGAAAATTAAACCTGGTGAGTACATACTTCAATTAACAAAAGGGAAGGAAAAGGTTGAATACAAATACCAAATAAATAAAAGAAAAAATCAGGGCTGCCAGCAGGGTTTTTCTCCAAAAGATGTAATTTACATGATCTCTCCAGACCGCTTTGCTGATGGTGACAAATCAAATAACGATTTTCCCGGAATGAATGACCATTATAATCCTTCCTCTGAAATGGGAAGACACGGTGGAGATATCCAGGGAATAATCGATCACCTCGATTATATTAAAGATCTGGGATTTACATCGATCTGGATTAATCCTTTAGTTGAAAATAATACTAAGGTAAGCTATCATGGCTACGCTGTTACCGATTTATATAAAATAGATCCCCGCTATGGCACTAACGACCTTTATATGAAACTTGTTGATCTTTCCCACCAGAAAGGCTTAAAGGTTATTTTGGATCATGTAAACAATCATATTGGCATATTCCACTCCTGGATTGAAAACCTTCCTTTCAAAAGTTGGCTCAATGGTTCTGTTAAGGATCATCACATTACTCGCCACTTTAACTCGACAATCTATGATATCCATGCTGACGTCTCTGCAAAAGACTTTAACAACCATGGCTGGTTTGTAGATGAAATGCCAGATTTAAATCAGCAAAACCCATTTCTTGCGAAATACTTGATACAGAATACACTATGGTGGATTGAGTCCTCAGGACTTGATGGTCTAAGAGAGGACACATATCCTTACTCAGATCAAAAATTCCTTTCTGATTGGGCTAAAATTATACTTGATGAGTATCCCCATTTTAATATTGTCGGTGAGGTCTGGATGGGTGATCCTGCCTTCCTTGCTCCTTTCCAGAGTGGAAGTGTCCTTCATAAGGACTTTGATACTCATCTGCCTGTAGTAACTGACTTTTCTCTATGTGATGCCGCAAGAGATGTTTTTAAGGATTCTACAACAGGTATTCGAAGAGTATATGATGCACTTTCAAAAGATTACTTATTCCAGAATCCTTATAACTTGCTCACTTTCATGGATAACCATGATATGAAGAGAATACTGAATGTTACAAAGAATGACTACGATAGGTTTAAACTTGCTCTTACTCTTCTTCTAACGACCCGGGGAATTCCTCAGGTCTATTATGGAACTGAGATAGGTATTGTTGGTGGAAATAGCGATGGTACAATTAGAGCAGAGTTTCCTGGCGGTTTCCCTAATAGCGATCACAATGCATTTACTAAGCAGGGAAGAACAAAAAAGGAAAATGAGGTATATGACTTTACTCATCAGCTCCTTCAAATAAGAAAACAATATGAGAGGGCTTTCTCAGAAGGTAAGCTCGTTCATTTCCCTCCTCTTAATGAACTCTATGCATATATGAGGGCCTCTGAGGATCAGAAAGTTTTAGTAATTCTGAATAATAAAAATGAAAAACAATCCTTCAAGATCTCTACTCTTGAAGACCAGCTTGGTAATGCAAAAACTATTAAGGATCTGAAAAGTGGAAAAGAGATCTCTATAGATCCACAATTACAGCTTGAAGTTGGAGCACTTGAAGGTGCAATCTTTGAGATAAAATAAAATTTTCATTTCGCCTCGAAAGGCTTTATCTGTGTCATTTCTATGATCAGTTAAAGCCCTTCTTTTTTTTCGGGGGGGCACTTCCTTCTTCACTTCTATTCTCTTTTATTTCTGATATTTTTCCATCTTCAATTTGTTTTTTCTCTCAATATCTTTATTTTAAGAAAAGTTAGTCGAAAGAAAGACAATTTTACCTGTGTTTAGAAAGAGTGGAACTTTCTACTGATGATAATGTATTTAGTTATTGCTAGTTGAAAACATAAGCATGGAGGAAAGTTTTTCCCTCCCACCTAATAAATAGTTTTCTTCCAAAAATAATCGCATTGAATTATAATGACAGACCAACATAAACCAGTATTTTTAAGCGCATCTGGGCGCAGATGGCGTACATTTAAGGGAACAATAAGATTTTTCATAGTTATCTTAATTCTTGCAGGTGTTTCTGTTGTAATTGATATACTTAGTTCGAGTAGTACTTCACTGCCAAAGCTGAAGGCAGAAAATGAGATTTATAAGACTGTCCTTAATCCCGAAAGAATTACTACAATTACAACAAAACAAAACAATTTGTTTAACAAGTCCCGCAAAGAACTACTAAAAATGGTTCTTAATCCAAATCTTCACCACCCCAAACGGCATGCAATGCCTCTTAATGGATATCAGATAAGAGCGGGTTTCTACGTAAACTGGGATGCACAGTCTTTTTACTCTTTAAGAGATAATATTGAAAAACTGAATATGGTTATGCCTGAATGGTTCTTCTTTCAGGACAATGCCGATACCATAAATACTGATATCGATTTTCGCGCATTTTCATTTATGCAGAACCATAAAATCAAGATACTTCCCATGGTTTCAAATTATTATAACAATAAGTGGAATCCACAAAGCGCAGAAAGAATTATCTCTTCAAAACCAAAAAGAACAAGATTTATTAAAAGCATTTTAAATGCATTAAAGAAATATTCTTTTAGTGGAATAAATATTGACATCGAAAGTATTTCGGAAAAATATAAAACTCAGCTACAGGAGTTTCAGAAAGAACTATTCGAAGCTCTAAGTACGCACGGATATATAGTATCTCAGGATGTACCGGTTGATGATTCTACCTATGATTATGCAGTACTGCAGAAATATAATAACTATCTTATGATTATGGCCTATGACCTTCATTATGCCGATAGCGATCCCGGACCAATTGCCGATATTAAATGGGTTGAGTACCATCTTATTAAAGCTGTAAATCAGGTTCCCTCTGAAAAGCTTGTTCTTGGAATACCGGCCTATGGTTATGACTGGCCCAAAGGTAGCTCTGCTGAGGATATTTCATATCAGGAATCACTTGTTAGAGCTAAGGAGTCTGATAGTAAAATTGATTTCGACAATAATAATTATAATCTCCAGTATTCTTACTATGATGATAATGACCACTCTCATCAGGTTTGGTTTACTGATGCTGCTACATGTTTTAACCTGATAAGAACTGCAAATGATTTTGGATGTGCTGGTGTGGCACTCTGGCGCTTAGGTGGAGAAGATCCACGCCTGTGGCGCTTTTATAATAAGGACCTTTCTGCTGAAGGGCTAAACAGAACTCCCTTTCAAATGTCGGATCTTAAAACAATCGATCATTCTACTAGTCTCGATTTTGAAGGGGAAGGTGAAATACTCGATATCGTTTCTACACCACAAACAGGTAAAATAGATCTGGAATATGATAATAAAGAAAAAATAATTACTGAGGAAAATTATCTCCAGCTTCCTTCTTCTTATCTTATACGGAAATTCGGAAATGCAAATAAGAAGGTTATCGTTTTTACCTTTGATGATGGCCCAGATTATAGATATACTCCGCAGATACTCGATATCTTAAAAAAAGAGCATGTCCCGGCTACGTTTTTCGTCCTCGGCATTAATGCTGAAAATAACCTGACTTTATTGAAGAGAATTTATAATGAAGGACATGAAATCGGAAACCATTCCTTCTTGCATCCAAACCTCGCAATAACTGGAAATGAAAGGACAAAGATTGAACTGAATTCTACTCGCCGTTTGATTGAGAGTATCACTGGACACTCTACCGTCCTTTTCCGCCCTCCATATGATGCTGATACAGAACCTGAACATATACAAGAAATACTGCCAATAATTGAGGCACGTAATGAAAATTATTATACTATAGGTGCCTCTATTGATCCTCTTGACTGGCAGGAGGGGGTAAGTGCTGATACTATAATTAGGCGTATTAAAAGGGAAGAAAATTTAGGTAGTATTCTCCTTTTGCATGATGCCGGCGGTGATCGCTCTCAAACTGTAAAGGCTCTTCCAGAAATAATAAAGTATTTTAAGGATAAAGGGTATACTTTTGGCACTGTTTCTGGCCTGCTTGGTAAGTCCAGAGACGATATTATGCCAAAACTTAAGGATAGAAGTGATCTTTTCCTCTCAAATGTAAACTGGTCTATTGCCGAGGCAATTTTCTGGCTAAGCCGCTTTATTTTTACACTGTTTTTCCTTGGGATCATTCTTGCACTACTTCGCCTTTTATTTGTTGGAAGTCTTGCTTATATACAAAAGAAAAGAAAGATTTCTGTTTCTTCACAGAATAATAGCTCTTTGCCTCCGGTTAGTATTATCGTTCCTGCTTATAACGAGGAAATTCATATTGTCAAAAATCTGAATAACCTCTTAAGAGGAAATTATCCGGATTTTAAGATTATTTTTGTCGATGACGGCTCAAAGGATAATACATATAAAGTTGTCTCAGAAGCTTTTGCTGATGATCAAAGAGTATGTGTGCTTACAAAACCAAATGGAGGAAAAGCTACAGCACTAAACTATGGAATTGAACACTCCGAATGTGAATTCATCATCTGTATTGATGCAGATACACAGCTTATGCCGGATGCTATCACAAAATTGGTTGAAACATTGAGTGAAAATGAATCAATTGCTGCTGTGGCTGGTAACGTAAAGGTCGGAAATGAAAGAAATATAATTACCAAATGGCAGTCCATTGAATACATTACTAGCCAGAACTTTGATAGGCGTGCCTTTGACCTTCTTAATGCAATAACAGTCGTCCCAGGTGCAATTGGCGCTTTTAGAAAAAGTGCAATTCTAAAGTCTGGTGGCTTTACTAATGATACTTTGGCAGAAGACTGTGATCTTACAATTAGACTCTTAAGACAAGGCTATACTGTCCGGTATAATGAAAAAGCTATTGCTTATACCGAAGCTCCTGAGACCTTAAAGATGTTTTTAAGACAGCGCTTCCGCTGGTCCTTTGGTATTATGCAAAGCTTGTGGAAACATAAGGATACATTGTTTAATCATAACTATAAGGCTCTTGGACTTATAGCTCTGCCAAACGTTTTGTTGTTCCATTTTGCGCTTCCCTTGTTTTCGCCTCTGGCTGAGCTAATGATGGTACTTGGAATACTTGGTGGATACTGGCAGCAGATTATTGGTTATTATCTTTTATTCTTGATACTTGATCTGATTTCAGCCCTGATTGCATTTAGTTTTGAAAAAGAAGGCCTAAAACGTCTCTTCCTTCTTTTCCCTCAACGCCTTATCTATAGGCAGCTTATGTATTGGGTGCTCCTTAAATCGATCTTATCTGCTATAAAAGGTACTTTGGTTGGTTGGGGAATCTTAAAAAGAACTGGTCAAGTTAAGCTTGGGGTTCATAATTAGTATTTTGAGTCCTCGGGGATGTATTGCGACTCTGCACTATCCCCGAGAATCAAATTAATAACCAGAGATATTAATAACCAGAGAGTCATATTAATAACCAGAGATATTAATAACCAGAGAATCAAATTAGTAAATAGATGTACCGCTATCGCTCGATTCATAAAACCTGCTCTTTAGGGCCTGCATTGTAAACATATAATAAAGAATTATTACTGGAAGAAAAGCTACTGTAATTATGATATATGAGACGAGATTATCCATCCATGCTCCTGAGGCGATTGTTGCAAAAGCGAAGACCAAAGCCGAATACATCATAACCGTAAGTGTTAATACTCCAAATGTAAGCCGCCACCTTGCATATGTAAAATATCCATATACGAAGATCAATGATATTATTATGTTTACTGCATCAAATATTCCCATTCCTAGCAGAAAAAAGCCTGTTTGTCCGCTCCAGCCTGTTTTGGGAGGTAGTGCTGGAAATGTAAAAACTCCTCCTTGTAGTAAAGCTATTGCAGCTCTTATAAGAGAGACTAGATGGACCAATTGAAAAACTGCATACCAGACTACCAATATTCTGGTAAACGTGTTATTGAGGTTTCTCATAAGCTTACCATACATTCTGTTTGTAAGTCAATTTTCTTAAAAGAGCAGTTACACTCTTGTCGTTTTGTGCAATACTAAAGTTTCTGATATTATTTACAAATTATATTATAAATTCGAAAGGTAAAAATGCAAATAGAATATTTTGAATTGAAACTGTACGACTCTCTTTCCTATCTGAAAAAACATAGCAAAACTTAATAGTTAATAATTATATTCAAATACGAAAGATTCTGAATTAATAATCGTATATTATATGTCTAATCTGAAAAAATAAATCATAAGTGGAACGTTTGATGAAAAAAATTAAATTTGAAGAGCTGATGCTTTCCAGGGAAATGCAAAAGGCAATTAGTGACCTTGGATTTGAAGAAGCTACTCCTATTCAGTCTGAGGCAATACCCGTATTATTAGAAAGACATGATGCTATTGGACAAGCACAGACAGGAACAGGAAAGACAGCAGCCTTCGGTATTCCCGCAATTGAAATGCTAAATAAATCCGATAAAAACCTCCAGGCCGTTGTTCTCTGCCCTACTAGAGAATTGGCTATTCAGGTTGCTGAAGAAATGAGTAAACTCGCTAAGTATAAAAAAGATGTTTGTTTCCTTCCTGTCTATGGAGGACAACCTATTGAAAGACAGTTAAAAGCACTTAAAAAGGGAGTTCAGGTCGTAATAGGAACACCAGGCCGTGTAATGGACCATATGGAAAGAGGAACAATCGATCTTAGCCAGGTAAAACTTATTGTACTCGATGAAGCTGATGAAATGCTAGATATGGGATTTAGAGATGATATCGAATTCATTCTGAAGAATACTCCAAAGTCTAGACAGACAGTTATGTTCTCTGCAACAATGCCAAAGCCTATACTTGAACTTACAAAAAAATATCTGAAGAGTCCTAAAAATATTAAAGTTGTTCATGAGGTCCTTACTGTACCTAATACTGAACAGATTTATTATGAGATCAAAGAAAAAAACAAACTTGAAGCCTTATGCCGCGTTATTGATCTTTATAACCTAAAACTAGCACTTGTCTTTAGTAATACTAAACGGGGAGTTGACGAGCTTGTTGAACATCTTCAGGCAAGAGGATATTCTGCTGATGGTCTGCATGGCGATATGAAACAATCAACACGTGAAAAGGTAATGGGTAGGTTCAGAAAAGGCTCTACTGAAATCCTTGTGGCAACTGACGTAGCTGCAAGAGGACTTGATGTGGATAATGTTGAGGCTGTTTTTAACTATGATATGCCTCAGGATGAGGAATATTATGTACATAGGATAGGACGTACAGGAAGAGCTGGAAAATCTGGGAAAGCCTTTACCTTTGTAACCGGAAGAGAGCTATATAAATTAAAGGATATCCAAAAATATACTAAGACAAAACTAAAACTTAATCCGATCCCTTCTTTTGATGATGTCGAGGAAGTAAGAGTTAATCTCTTCTTTGATACTGTCAAAAAGACTATTGATGAAGGTAGTTTGAAAAAATATGCTAATTACGTCAAAAACCTTCTTGATGAAGAATATAATTCTCTCGATATTGCCGCGGCTCTTGTTAAAATGAATCTTTTCCAGGAAAGAAGTACTTCGGATTCCAATAATGGTGAGATTGAGAACGATAAAGTAAAAGGGGGGTCCTTAAGACCTGTTAGACTTTTTCTTAACGTTGGGAAAAAAGACAAAATTCGCCCTGGTGATATTTTGGGAGCTATTGCCGGTGAGACTGGAATTCCTGGCAAGGTAATAGGCGAGATTGACATGTACGATAAATTCTCATTTGTCAACGTGCCAGAAAAATACGTCGATGAGATACTCGATATTATGCAGGATAATCAAATAAGGGGAAAAAGAATAAATATCGAGGTAGCAAATAAAAAAAGTTAACAAGACTTTTTTTTCTCTCTCTGTGATTAAATTAAGGGGCTTATAAGTATGCCCCTTTTTTTTGCGTTGATCATTATCTCTTCTTAATTAAAATTGATTAACTCTGTTAAGAATTTGAGTTTGGAAAAGCTCCAATTATTATTTAACTTAATAATAGTTCTTTCAAAACATTTTACGGTGTCCCGCCTTTATGACGGGAAGAATAGGGAAACTGGTGTAAATCCAGTGCTGCCCCGCAACTGTAAAAGACATCTAAGCATTTAATTTTGAGTCACTGGTAAATTAAATAGAATTAACATTCTATTTCTGGGAAGACGTTAAATGCTGTCTTAAGTCAGGAGACCTGCCGTAAATATCTAAATGATCTGCCTTCGTGGGTGAGGTGAGATAATTGATTATTTGTGTTAGCATTCCTGTTACTTAGTTTAGCACATAATTACATTTCTCTTTCCACGCAAGGTTACAACTTTTATATTATTCAAAAGGAGTAACTCTATGCTCAAAGAATTTTCTGCAACTCTATTCTCTTTCTGTCTGATGGCTTTTTCTGCCAGCTTAGCACAAGAGAACCTAAATGATTCTCTAAAGACATATAACCTGAAGGAGGACGTTGTTGTTACAGCTACTAGACTTTCTACACCAGAAAAAGAAGTGGCCAGCTCGGTTACTATTTTAGGTGAAAAGGAAATATTAAACAGCAGCAAGAATTCTCTTATAGACCTTCTGCGGAATGTCCCTGGTTTAAGTGTCTCAAGACAAGGTGGCCCCGGAACAAATGCTAATGTCTATATGAGAGGTGCAAATACTAATCACACTCTGGTCCTGCTCGATGGCGTTGTAATGAATGATCCAAGTTCAGTTACTAATGCATTTGATTTCACTAATCTGCAGACTGACAACATTCAAAGAATTGAGGTGCTGCGGGGACCTCAAAGTACTCTCTATGGCTCTGATGCCATCGCAGGTGTAATAAGTATTTTTACAAAGAAAGGTGACGGAAGTCTTAAAGTTAATCTCTTAACTGAAGCTGGTTCTTTTAATACTTTTAGAGAAAATGGAACATTAAATGGCAGTAGTTCCATCTTTGATTATTCTGTTAGTTATTCAAGATTAGATAGTAAAGGCTTTTCCTCTGCAAATGAAAAATATGGTAATACTGAAAAAGATGGAACATACAATAATTCTCTTCTTTCTAGACTAGGCATTAATTTTACAAAAAATCTTAACCTTGATATAAATTATAATTTTATCAAATCAAAAGCTGACTTGGATCAAAATAGTAAAAATGGTGACGACCCAAATTTTACATCTAAAACAGAAGAGTCAGTCTTTAAGGCAGCTTTGAATGCAAAATTCTTTAATGGACTCTGGCAGCCCACAGTTGGCTTTTCTTCTTTAAGACATATCAACCATACTGTTGATGATGCCGACCAATTGCATAACTATTCATCTGTAGCTGACTTTGATGGCTTAAGATATAAACTTGAATGGCTTAATAATTTATATGTAAACGGAAATAATACTTTGAGCTTTGGTATTGATAACTCAGTCGAAAAAGCAAGTACATATTATTATTCTGACCAGTTTGGCCCTTATGCCAGTTATTTCCCCAATGCTGGTTCTGCTGAACCAAAAGCTATAACTACTGGAATATTCTTGCAGGAGCAGTTTGCCTATAGTGGACGCTACTTTGGAAGCATGGGTATAAGATACGATAAACATAACAAATTCGGCTCCGAATTTACTTACCGCCTAGCACCAGCATATTTTATTACAGAGACTGATACAAAGCTGAAGGCAACCTATGGAACTGGTTTTAAATCCCCTTCACTGTATTACTTGTTTGATCCTTCATATGGTAATCCAAACCTTAAGGCCGAAAGAAGTAAAGGCTGGGATGCTGGAATAGAACAGTACCTTTTTAATAATAGGTTAATTCTGGGAGCGACTTACTTTGATAACAAGTTTACAAATCTTATTGGTATGGATAGTAACTTTAGAACTATCAATATTGATTCTGCTGAAACAAAAGGGGTCGAACTCTCGCTTAAGACCACTCCGCTTGATGGCCTAATAACCTCTTTTAGCTATACATATACAAGTAGTAAAAATACTACAAGTAATAAACCCTCAAGCGGAACTGAGCTCTTAAGAAGGCCAGCAAACCAGCTTAACCTTGATATTGACTATTCTATTCATGACCTTGATTTGAATTTGGAAGTCGCAAATACAGGGAAAAGATATGATAATGAATATGACCCCGTTACCTTTACTCTGAAAGGCAGAGTTAAACTTGACTCTTATACATTGGTTAATTTAAGCGCCTCTTATCAGGTTACTAAATATCTTAAGATTTTTGGCAGGATAGATAACTTGCTTAATGAAGATTATGAGGAAGTATTATTCTATGGGACACCTAAGAGAAGCGCATATGCAGGTATAAGAATTAACTATTAATGTCTGTTGACAGTATCTCTTTATTAGTGAGGTAAGTCTTGTGGCTTACCTCAATTTGTTGAAAAATTACATTGCAAAATAAAATACGTTGCAAAATAAAATACGTTGCTAAATAAATCACGAGTGGAAATTTTATGCAAAAATTAAAAAATGGATTTATCCAGATATATACTGGAAATGGAAAGGGAAAAACAACTGCTGCCTTAGGGCAGGCCTTAAGAGCTGCTGGCAGCGGCCTAAAGTCTCTTATAATTCACTTTATGAAAGACTATCCCTATGGAGAAATTGAAGCTCTTAAGAATCTGAGTAATCTTATTACTCTTGAACAATATGGAAATGATAACTTTGTTATTAAAAAACATCTTCCTGATGAGAAGGATAAAAATTTTGCACTAATGGCTCTCGAAAGAGCAAAAAAGGCAATGATAAACAGAGAGTTTGATATTATTGTCCTTGATGAAATCTGTGTGACTTTTTACTTTCATTTGCTTAAAGTAGAAGATGTATTGCCATTACTTGAAATGAAACCTGATTGTGTAGAACTAATACTGACAGGCAGATACTGCCCGGAACAATTGTTGGAAAGGGCTGACCTTATTACTGAAATGAAAGAAGTTAAGCATTACTATCAGAAAGGAATTATCT
Organism: Bacteroidota bacterium; assembly: GCA_030706145.1. Classification (GTDB taxonomy): domain Bacteria; phylum Bacteroidota; class Ignavibacteria; order Ignavibacteriales; family SURF-24; genus JAUZPB01. The sequence goes on along the minus strand of JAUZPB010000025.1, from coordinate 7,068 downwards.
CCCGAAAGGGAATAGAATCTTGAAAAGAAAACATAAGTAGAATAATGGATTAAACCTGATATCGATTGAAATATTTTTATAAGCTAATGGCCCTTAAAGTGTTTTATACCTCATAATCCATTATTCTTTTTTCTTCTCTTCGCGACCAGGCAAATTCAACTATTTTTCTTAATGTTCTCCTGAAAGACATTCCTGAAGCTCTGGATGAACGCATAAACCCGGCATCTTCTGTCAGATCTGGATTTGGATTAGCTTCAAGTACATATAATTTATTATCGTTGGATAAACGCATATCGACTCTTGCATAGTCGCGGCATCCTAAGGCTTTGAACGCTCTTAATGCCAGATCCTTTGCTTCTTTTTCTACTTCCAGAGGGAGTAGCGCAGGACAGATTGGCCTTGCCATATGATAAGCTTCATGGAATGGATCCCACTTAGCCTGATAACTGACTATGTTGTTTAAGTGTGCAGGCATTTCGGAAAAATCAATTTCGCTTATTGGCAATACTCTGGGATTTTTATCCCCTAGTACGGCTACATTTAATTCCCTGCCATCAATGAATTCTTCTAAAAGAACATTCTGCTTGAAGTGATTAAGAACATACTGAACCCGTCTTTTCAAAGCTTCCATATCGCTTACAACCGATTCATCCTCTATGCCAAGACTGGCATCTTCCATTGATGGCTTTACTATTATTGGATAATTTAACTTTAACGAACCTAATTCTTCAAGCCTTGTAATTACTTGAAATTTTGGTGTCCTTATTTCTAGAGAAGATAATATGCTTTTGGTCATTATCTTTCTCTGACAAACACCAAGGGCTAGAGGTGGCGCTCCGGTATATGGTACTTTCATCATCTCAAGAAGACTGGCAAAACTCATCTCTAAATAAGCTTTGTCCCGGTAAATCTCTACCATGTTGAAAATTATATCTGGACAGTTAATCTTGTAATCTGCCAAAAATGCATTGTAATCATCAAATAAATTAAGACAATAAGCCTCGTATCCAACTTTTATTAAGGCATCTCTTATAGAATGATACCCCTCTAATGGATTGCAGCTTTCCACGTCAAAATATGGCTCAAAATCCAATTCCTTGGGAGTAAATTCCGTTTTATAATGCTCCAGGTCGGAGTGCGAAAGGTTATATACGACTGCTACTTTCATTTGATGCTTACTCTTATATTGGACTTCAAATATATAAAATCTGAAATACTTTACAAAATATTTGATGTTTTAGAACAATTATTTTAGTTTACAGTATGATCAGTAAGATGCGTTGTTCTATTTTTTAGCTTAAATACTGTGATCTATTAACCTGGATTTGAATATTCGTTTCCCGTTTTATCTAAATATTTTGTTTTTATACTTTAATAATTCCAGTTTTATAAAACCGGACAATACAGCTTTATTACAAATAAGCTGCTTTATAATTTAAGTATCAATCCAAATTATTCGCCTGAGAAAGATCATTTAAAATGAGTTTTTACCCTCAACCAAATAAGTATTACTGCGGTCCTTTTGCACTTAAATATGCTCTGGTAATGCTTGGCATATTTAAGAATGAAAAAGTTATTGCAAAAACTGCAGGCAGCACTTGGTGGGCTGGTACTGATGAAATTGGTTTAGCAAGGGCAGCTAAAAAATTTAACTGCAAAATGAAATACTTCCGCTCGGATGATTCCTTTGGCGCATTGGAACTACTTGATAAAGAATTAAACAAGGGCTTGCCTTGCATTCTGAGCGTTAATAACTGGGGCCATTGGCTGACTGTACTCGGGTATCAAAAGAATAGATATATTATTGTTGACAGTGGACTTGAAAGAGTTATTACTATTCTTACTCCTATGCAATTACTTAAAAGATGGAAGTATATAGATACTGATGGCTGTACAAGCTATGATGGATACTCTATTACTCCTCTTTTTAAAGTTTCTACTAAAGCTCTTTTTACTCTCGAAAAGGCCAAGCAGGTAATGTATAGGAAAAATGAACCTTTGGCTAAAAAGTGGGATAGCTATTTTAATGATCTTATTAATATCTGCAGACCCAGGAATTCTAATTCCAGTAATTTCCTTTCTGTAAATGAATTCCTCAGAAGATATGAAAATACTTTGGTTAAAAAAGTCTCTTTCTGGCATGGGACTCCAAATGTAAAAGAACTCAAGAAAATCTTGCGTAACATGCAGTTTGTTGCCGAGGTTTATGATCTGGTTATTTATGAGGAGGATGAAAAAAAAGCACTCGTTGATCTGGCTTCGTTGTTGATGATGTATGCCTGTGGTAAATATGGAATGGAAGTTATTTATTGAAAAATTTTACTATTAAAATTACTATTGTTTTGTCTCTTAATAAGGAAATCATAAGATGGATGATCTAGTAACCCGAAATGAAAAAATATTAAATAAAGAGAAAACAGCTCTTTTGATAGTTGATATCCAGGAAAAAATTCTTAATGTAATGCATTCTCCCAAAGAAGTCATTTCGAATACCTTAAAACTGATCCGGGGATGCAAGATCCTTGGCATTCCAATTTTCTTTACTGAGCAGTATCCTAAAGGTCTGGGCCCAACAGCCGGTGAACTTTTAGATGAGTTAAAAGATTTAGTCCCAATTCAAAAGATGAGTTTTAGCTGTTCTGGTGCAGATGAACTTTTTGCAACTCTGAAATTAAAAAATATCTCTCAGGTTGTTGTTTGTGGCATTGAAAGTCATGTATGCGTTCAGCAAACTGTACTGGATCTTCTGGCAAACGATTTCCAGGTCGATGTTGCTTCTGATGCCATATCATCCAGGAAGGAATTTGACTATACAATAGCTCTTCAAAGAATGAGTAAAAATGGGGCTGAAATAACTTCAACAGAAGCTATACTTTTCGAACTTCTGAATGTATGTGGTACTGATGAGTTTAAACAGATTTCAAAAATTGTTAAATAACTTTATAGGCTATAGAGAAGATACTTCAAGCTAGCTTTAGAAGTGTATCGGCATCTATTGTATGGCCTCCATTATAACTGAAAACCCTGTAGCCTACATCATATTTTTTTAGAATTGAGATATCTTCTTCAAAATACGTTGGAAGCATAAATTTATCTTGGGCTCCATATACCAGAGATAGTTGCGTTTCTTTATATCTGCTGCAGCTTAAATTGGAATCGGGGGCGATATGCCCTCCCCAAAGAATTAACTCTCCTATGGGATTATTGGACTTTTCAAACCACCGCATTGCTGTGGCCGTTCCTTGAGAAAACCCTAGTAATACTGTTTTTATCCTTTTCCCCTTTATATCCTTTCTTATTTCTTCATCTAACTGTGAAAGATAATTGATATAATCACTTATTTCATTTAGCCTGTCTTCACTCGTCATCCACGAGGCTCCGATTTCACCAATACTGTTTTTTATGTAAAAACGGGATAGTCCTTCTGGAGCAATTATTAAGCGGCTCCCATTGTCAAGAACTTCGAAATTAGCCAAAAATTCAGATGCTAACTGCCCATAACCGTGCAAAACGATCCATATTTCTTGGAGCGAATCATTTACATCTCCAAGAGAAAAATATCTGGCAGTCCGGTTTATTATTATATTATGGGTTTTCACTGAATAAATTTCTTCTTTTTTTGTTGGTAAATTAGAAAAAATGCTAATTGAAAATTATGAATTAGAACGCTATAACTAAATACTCACAGATATCCCCATTTCCTCTTGTTTTCTTCTATCTCCTGAGGAGTCGGGTTCTCTTTTATTGGTTTTGGCGTAGTAGTAAATTCTTGTGGAGAATGCTCATTAAATATTTGAGCATTTATTTCTGTATCTTCTGAAAAAATAGCAGGAACTTCAGAATCTTCAAAAATGGCACCCCAGGGACATTCAGGTTCGCAAGCAGAGCAGTTTATACATTCATCTGGATTTATAAACAATTGTTTCCTATAATTCGAATCTTCAACGGTTAATCCGTAAATACAGTCGACAGGGCATACCTTAACGCATGCTGTGTCCTGACAGTCTGCACATAGCCTGGTAATTACCCATGTCATAGTCAATCCTCCTCTGGCCGTTTTATGAATGCCTTTTTGAGTTTTTCCTTCTATTTTATGTTATTGATAAATTCTAACAATATCAAGTCCTAAGTAATGTAGAATTCCTCTTATGCCCAATATAGTAATTTTGATCTTATAGTGAAAAGTAAGCCTTGCCCTTATTAATTTTGTGTTGCTAATTCCTGTCTATGGAAGTATTTTCTAATTAAGAATATTAATGTTTTCAAAGATAATAATCTATTAAATGGGTAGACCTCTATAAAATGGGCAGCATAGTTTTTGAACTTGTTTTAATAATCATACTTGGATTTGCAAATGGCCTTTTTGCAATGTCTGAAATTGCAATAATTTCCTCAAGAAAGACAAGGCTCGAAAATCTTGCAAGAAAAGGGAGTGAAAAGGCTAAAGTTGCTCTTGAATTGAAAAATAATCCCCAGACTCTTCTTTCTACAGTCCAAATCGGAATAACTGCCATAAGTGTTATTGCTGGCGCTATCAGTGGTGCTACACTTGGGACAAAAGTTGCTGCACAATTAAGCTATATTCCTTTGTTAAAGAATTATGCCGATTTTCTCGGCTATACACTCGTTGTTGTATTTATCACATATATTACATTGATCATTGGCGAACTTGTGCCCAAAAGAATTGGTCTGAACAATCCTGAAAAAATAGCCGTTAAAGTCTCTCCTTTAATGAAAATGCTTGCAAGAATAGGTAAGCCATTTGTTACGCTCTTTAGCTTTTCCTCAGATGCAATTCTACACCTCCTTAGTGTAAAACCTTCAAATGAACCTGCTATTACTGAAGAAGAAATTAGAATGCTTATTAGACAAGGTAATAAAGCAGGTATTATTGAGAAAGCAGAACAGGACATACTTGAATCTGTTTTTAGACTTGGAGATAAAAGAGTTGAATCCTTTATGACTCCAAGAACAAAGATCCTGTGGCTTGACATTAATGCTTCTCATGAGGAAAACATTAAAATTATTCTGGAATCTGGCTTTTCTAATTTCCCTGTATGCAGCGAGGACATTGATAACCTTCTTGGCGTGATACGAGTAAAGGATCTCTTTCTTTTCCAGATTGAAAAAAAAGAATTTGATATAAGGAAAAATCTTGTTCAGCCTTTGCTCATACCTGAGGGAACAAGAGCCTTGAGACTTCTGGAACGCTTTAAGAAAACAAAAAACTATATTGCTGTAGTTATTGACGAGTATGGTGGAGTTCAGGGATTAGTTACTGTTACTGACCTTGTTGAAGAAGTCCTTGGCGAATTTTCTGCCAGAGCTGATTTTGAACCATTGGCCGTTCAGAGGAAAGATGGCACTTGGCTTATCGATGGAATGATTCCAATTGGAGAATTTAAGAATCTGATGCAGCTTGAACTCCTGCCTGGTGAAGAAGATGAGGATTTCCAAACTTTGGGTGGCTATGTTATGCTTAAACTTGAAAAAGTCCCTACAGAAGGAGAAAGCTTCGAAAGTGCAGGCCTAAATTTCGAAATAGTCGATATGGATGGTAACCGTGTCGATAAAATACTTGTCTCCCAGACCTCAAAATCCCCAAATACTTCAACTTCTTAATTTTTATACAATAATTTATGCCCTTTATCTTTGGAGGTCGATTTTTGCCTTTGTAAAATTAGATATCTGCAAATAATTCTTTCATTTTGGAGTTATTATCCCCCTTTTTTTTGTTAAATTAGTTATTAATGATTAAATACTGTGAAAACTTGAAACTAATAATCCTTGACGTTGTTTTAAAGGATAGAATAACTATATTGGAAAATACTAAATGAACAAAATTAAACTTCTATTTATTCTTTTGCTGGCTGCCTTCAGCCTTAGAGCTCAGAGTACAGTTGAAAATAATGCTAAGAAGGTAGATGACGATTCTACTACTGTTCCTGTTGTTACACCGGGGGATGTCCAGCAGAGGGAAGACCAGTTTATAATGCCTCTTTTATCAAGATATCATTACAAAAAACCTGATCTGAATGATTCACTTTCTTCAGTTATTTTAGATAATTATATAAAGGCACTTGACCCAAACAAAAGTTATTTCCTTGCTTCTGATATAGAAGCCTTTAATAAGTTTAGATATGAACTCGACGATGATATTAAAGTTGCCAGACTAAAACCCGCCTATGATATTTTTAACCTGTATATGGTCCGCGTCAAAGAAAGAATGGACTATATACGCAATATCCTTCAAAAGGAATTCGATTTTACTGTTGATGAGTATCTTGAAGCAGACAGAAAAAATCAACCTTGGCCCAAAGACAAGCAGGAACTTGATGAAATCTGGAGAAAAAGAATAAAATATGAAGCTCTTCGGGAAAAACTAGACGGCAAAGATTGGCCTAAGATCTCAGAGACTCTTGAAAAACGTTACCGTAATTTCGAAAGAAGAATGTTTCAGTTCAAAAGCGAAGATGTCTTTCAGCTCTTTGAAAACCAGTTCTTAGAGGCAGTTGATCCTCATACTCAGTATTTTTCACCAGCTGTGTCTGAAAACTTTAAGATGAATATGAGCCTTTCTTTGGAAGGTATTGGTGCCTCTTTGCAGTCCGAGGATGAATATACAGTTGTAAAAGAAGTTATTGCTGGTGGACCTGCTTTCAAGAGTAAACTTCTAAAAGTAAATGATAAGATCATTAGTGTAGGCCAGGGCGATAGTGGTGAAATGGTCGATGTGATCGGGAAAAATCTCGATGATGTCGTAAAACTCATCAGAGGGGCAAAAGGCACTGTTGTTCGCCTGCAGATAATTCCAGGTGAAGGCGGAGCTAATGCTAAACCAAAGGAAATTAAACTTGTTCGCGATAAAATTAAACTTGAAGACAAAGCTGCTAAAAAGGAAGTCCTTGACATAAACAACAACGGAACTCCATTTAGAATTGGCGTTATTACATTACCTGAATTTTATTTCGATTTTGAGGCTCAGGCTAGAGGCGAGAAGGATTATAAATCTACTACGAAGGATGTCCGTAAACTGATAAAAGAACTAAAAGATGACAAAGTTGATGG
>JAUZPB010000249.1 GCA_030706145.1 Bacteroidota bacterium | reverse complement strand
TCCATTTCAGCAAAACCTCTGTTTCTATAGTGATCATGGTGGTGGTGATAATGAGGATGCTGCCAGTCACCATACTCATCTTTATAGTATTCCTTATATTTTTCTTTATCGTAATAATGTCTTGAGTGATGATGATGGTACCTTGAGCCTAAAAGAGTATAAATGCCAAGTATAATAAGAAGAATTGGCCACATGGTCCAGAGGTCCATATAATAATATCTTGAGACAAGGAAAAATCCTCCTATGGCAAGAAGAATAAAACCTCCCCTGTAGTTTGAGTTAATAAGCGCTATTATACCAAAGAAAACCAAAATACTTGGCCAGGAAAATACGATGTGATTCAATTCTGGTCCGAGTAAACCTAGGTTAGATACAAGAAGAAAAATTCCAATAAAAACTATTACTAGTCCTGTAAGAATTCTTCCACTCCCTATTCTTCTGTAGCTTTCCATTTTATATTCCTTTTATATTCATTTTTCAAAATCATCTAAAGCAAAAATAAAAAAAAGTAATTCATAGCGAATAGGAAAATCGGCGAACAGGTTAAAATTGCCGGTATACTTTGCCTCTAACAAAGGAAAGAATAAGAAATAATGAATATTGACGCTATAGAATTCTTAATTGTGAAAAATTATGCAGAAAAATAAACATAATTTTTAATTCGGGAAAAATTCCTATCTTTAGTAACAAAATTCTTTCCTAAATAAAAATGAGTTTTTTATGAAACACAAAAGCACAAATTTTGAGACAAAGTGTATTCATGCCGGAATATCCGATTATGAATTCGGTTCAGTGATCCCGCCGATCTATCAGACATCTACTTTCAAATTTGAGTCAGCCGAGCACGGAGCTAACCTCTTTGCAGGCAAACAGAAGGGGTATATTTACACAAGGATGACAAATCCGACTGTGGAGGCCCTGGAGGATTGTGTTGCAGAACTCGAGGGAGGCTATAAAGCATTAGGCTGTGCAAGCGGAATGGCGGCTATTAATACCGTATTTGCTGCTATGCTTAAAGCTGGTGATCACGTAGTCTGTTCGAGCATAGTATATGGACCAACGACTACTTTACTGAGCACTATAATGGCAGGCTTTGGTGTAGAAACAACATTTGTTGATACATCGGATATAGAGGCTGTAAAAAGCTCAATGCGCCCAAATACAAAAATGCTTTATGTTGAAACTCCTGCCAATCCAACTCTTACAATAACTGACCTTAAGGCAGCTTCAGAAATAGCTCACTCATCCGGAGCAAAATTGGTAGTGGATAATACTTTCTTAAGCCCTGCTCTGCAGAGGCCCTTTGAATTTGGGGCTGATGTGGTTTTACATAGCATGACAAAATTCTTAAATGGCCATGCCGACGTTGTAGCTGGAATTGTTATAGTCAAAGATGAAGAGACATACAAACATTTCAGGAAAGTTTTGAACCAGCTTGGTGGAGTGATTGATCCGTTTAACTCATTTTTAGTTCACCGTGGCATTAAAACGCTATATCTGAGAATGAAAAAGCATTGCGAAAACGCACAGATCGTAGCAGAGTATCTGGAAAAGCATCCCCTGGTCAAATGGGTCAGCTTTCCAGGACTAAAGAGTCATCCTCAGTATGAACTTGCTCAAAAGCAGCAGGATGGGCCTGGCGGCGTTATATCATTTGAAGTTGAAGGAGGCTATGAAGCAGGTGAAAGAATGATGAATTCCCTTACTTTATGCCAGCTTGCCGTAAGTCTTGGAGGAATTGAGACACTTATACAGCATCCTGCAAGCATGACGCATGCATCAATGGGAAAAGAAGCAAGGATGGCTGCCGGAATATCGGAAGGACTGGTAAGGCTTTCAGTTGGAATTGAAAATCCAAAGGATATAATTACCTGCCTTGAAACGGCTCTTGAAGAAAGCAGGAAAACCATTGATGCTCCTGCCGTATAGATTTATATAAAATGATTGTGGGACATTGGGACAGGGGGATTTTAACTCCCCTTTTCCAATGTCTGCTTATTTCCAAGTTCCCTTCTTTTTTCTGCCATCACTTTTCTATCACAGTAGCTGCTCTAAAAGTTGACATTGCTCTAAAAAGCTGTTTTATTAAATAGGATTAATAACTAAATTTGACTCCAATTGAAATTAAGATTACAAAACTGAGATTACAAAGAGGAAGTATGATTATTATCACAAGAAAAATTGTGTTTTTGGTTACAATAATGTTTTTCTCCCTTTCCGTTTTGCTGTTTGCACAGGGTGAAACGGTAATAAAAAATGGGAAAAAGCTTTATTTATCCAATACTGTAGTTATTAAGCAGAAAGGAGCACCTGCAGGCAGCAGTTTAGGTAAATCATCTAGTGTATCTTCTTCATTAATGCAGAAGCTGAGCAGCTATGGTGTAAAAAATATTACACAAACTTTTAAGAGTAGCGATAACGCTCTGGGTGATATAGTAACGATAAAATATAATACATCAAAAGATCCTCTTACAGTTGCCTCAGAACTTGAAAAGTCAGGTGAGGTCCTCTGGGCAGAACCTCATTATATAAGCAAAATGCATATAATACCTCAAACTTTACTTCTTGATAAGACTCCTCTTAATAAGATACTCTTCCCTGCTCCCAATGATCCTAGCTATTCCTCACAGTGGTGGCTTACAAATATAAAGGCTTTAGAGGGATGGGATATTAGTTCGGGTGATACAAACGTAGTGATTGGAATTGTCGATTGCGGAGTTGAATGGAAGCACGCAGATCTTAACCAAAATATCTGGATTAACAAAAAGGAGATCCCGGGTAATGGAATAGATGATGATCACAATGGATATATTGATGATGTTCAGGGCTGGGATCTGGGAGGACTAAACGGTACTCCGGATAATGATCCTACTGAAGATGACCCTCAGCATGGCACGCACGTAGCAGGAATTGCCTCGGCAGTTTCAAACAATGGCATTGGCATTGCCTCTATTGGTTATAAATGCAAGATCATGGCTGTAAAGGCTTCAAGAAATGATCAGAGGGACCCACAGACTGGTGATGCTTACATATGGTATGGATACGAAGGTATAGTCTATGCTGCTAATAACGGAGCAAAAGTAATTAACTGCAGCTGGGGCGGAAGTTCATATTCAAGGCTTGAACAGGATGTAGTAAATTATGCCCTTTCAAAAGGCGCACTTATAGTGGCCTCAGCCGGAAATGACAAGACAGATGAATATGCATATCCTGCTGCATACGACGGAGTTTTATCTGTGGCTGCAACAGATAAAGACGATAAACTGACCTGGTTTTCAAATTACGGAAGCTTCATTGGTGTATGTGCTCCAGGCTTAAGTATACTTTCTACATGGCAGCCAGGAGCTTACCAGAACCTTTCAGGAACATCTATGTCTGCACCTCTTGTTTCTGGACTTGCGGCTCTTGTAAGATCAAAATTCCCTGATTATAATCCAAGGCAGGTTGCAGAGCAGATAAGGGTAAACTGCGATAATATTGATCCTGTAAACTCTGGGTACGAATATCAGTTAGGAGGCGGAAGAGTCAATGCTTATAAGGCTTTGACAAATACTAATTCAAAATCTGTAAGAGCTTATGACATTATTTTTTCAGATGAAGCTCCGGGTGGAAATGGTAATAATATTTTTGAAGCCGGTGAAACTATTACGGTCTCTGTCAAATTCAGAAATTACTTAAGCAATATTTCAAACCTTAATATTAGCCTTGAAAGCAATAATAAATATGTAAAGATAATTAATGGAAGCTTTAATGCAGGATCCTTTGCAAGACTAGATTCATTTAATAATTATTCGGGCAAATTTACTTTTTCAATTGCAAAGGATGTTCCTGAAGATACTTCGGCTAGTTTTCTTATTAAATTTACAGATAATTCCACATATTCGGATTTTCAATGGACAAAGAGAGTCCTACTATCGCCTTCTTATGGAAATATGAAAGCCGGCAGTGTAACTCTTACAGTTACAGGCAGAGGTTCACTTGGATTTAAGGATTTTCCGAATAACTTTCAGGGAGAAGGCTTCCACTATAAAGATGGGCCGAACCTTTTATTTGAAGGCGCCTTAATGTATGGTAATTCACTATATAAAGTTGCAAATACGGCAAGGTTCCAGGATGTTAGTGATTCATCTTTTAAATCAATTGAACCATTTGTAGTTCAGGTGCCTGGCACTGTAGCCGACTATCAGGGCACGGCAGTATTTAACGATAGCAGGAATTCTGCCGACAGTTATGGTATAGAAACAAAGCTTAGTTCTTATTCTTATGCAGATGTTCCCAACGATAAGTTTATTATTTTGAAATATTCTTTGACTAATAAAAGCGGCAGTAATATCTCAAATCTGTATACGGGCTTGTTCTTAGACTGGGATATAAATGCCGATACTTCC
>JAUZPB010000248.1 GCA_030706145.1 Bacteroidota bacterium | reverse complement strand
TTTAGATTTTTAGTTTATTTTATGCATAAAGCTTATTTTAGATTCTATGAGGAACTGAATGATTTCCTGCCTCCTGAGAAAAAAAAGGTAAGATTCATTCATGAATTTATCGACAGGGCATCTGTTAAGGATATGATCGAATCCCTTGGTGTGCCGCATCTTGAGGTGGATCTTATACTTGTTAATGCCAGATCTGTCGATTTTTCATACCTGGTTAGTGATAATGATGAAATAAGCATTTATCCGGTATTTGAATCTTTTAATATTGCAGAAGTAAGCCACCTTAGACCAAAACCCTTAAGAGAACCAAAATTTATAGCAGATATTCACCTTGGGCGCCTTGCCAGATATCTTAGAATGCTGGGCTTTGATGTTCTTTATAAGAATGACTTTACAAAAGATGATCTTGTTAATTTCTCTCTTGCACAAAGAAGGGCAATACTTACTAGAGATAGGAGTATTCTAAAGAGAAATGAGGTGACTCATGGCTACTGGCTGAGAAGTGAAGAACCAAAAAAGCAGGTAAAGGAAGTTATTGAACGCTTCCAGCTGGAAAAGGATATAAAGGAATTTTCACGTTGTATGGAATGTAATTCGCTTCTGAATAAAGTTGAAAAAGAAACTATAGTTGACCAGATTCCTCCAAAAGTAAAAGAATATCAGAGCGATTTCTATAGGTGTCCTTTGTGCGGGCGTATCTACTGGAAAGGTTCGCATTACGAAAAAATGAAAGAATTAATAAAGCAGTGGGATAGTGATTTCTACGGATAAAAAACGGACTTTCGCTTATAGATAAAAATTGTTTTTACTAAATCTATGCTGCGAAAATCCGTCTTTGACTTTTTTTACTTGTGTGCTGTATCTTCTTTGACTATCAGTTGACTCTTAATTCCCCATACCCACCTGGGCTGGATGGAGCCTGCAGCTTCCCTGAAGTTTTAGGAAATTTACAGGATACATTCTTTTGTTTGGGCAGTTTGCCGTAGCTATCTCGCCCGAATCTTCACAAAGCTCTACTTCCTGTATTGTTTCAGGTCTGTGGAACTGGTTCCCGTAAAACCCTTTTATCTTTCCTGAGACAACGGCCATCATCTTTCCCCAAATAGGAGCGCATGCGGTACCACCATAGCGGAAAGCTCCACCTAATTTCTTTTGCGCATCATCAAATCCTACCCAAACAGCAGTTGACAGCATTGTATTATATCCCACAAACCAAACATCTGTCGAGTTCTGCGTGGTGCCTGTCTTTCCTGCAGCTACACCTGTATAATACTTCTTTACTGAAACAGCAGTTCCTCCTTCTACAACATTCTTTAATGCATCTGTAAGAAGGTAGCATGTAGCTGAATCCAGGACTGTCGCTTTTTCTGGCGTGGCGCTATAGAGCACATGATTGAACTTATCTTCTATTTTGAGTATGGAATAGGGTTTTGCATAGGTCCCTTCAGAGGCAATTACTCCAAAGGAAGAGGCCATTTCAAGCGGCGTTACTTCTGAAGTTCCCAGTGCAATCGAAGGATATGGATTTAAATGGGATTTTATTCCGAGCCTCTGTGCAAATTCTACGACTGAATCAGGTTTTGTCAGTTCAACGATTGCCCTTGCTGCGCAAGTGTTAACAGAGTGCTTTATCGCATTTAACATAGGCATGCGGGCATTTGTAAACTTATCATCGGAATTCGAAGGACTCCATTCCTGAGGCGTGCCTGCATCGGCTACAAAAGGTGCATCAAGAAGTGGTGTGGCTAGTGAGTAGCCTTTTTCGAGAAGACTTCCGTAAAGAAAAACCTTAAAGGCCGAACCTGGCTGGCGATGGATCTCATCTGCGTGATTTAACCCCCTCGATTCGCTCCAGGGATTCCCACCAACCATTGCACGGATCTTTCCTGTTTCTGGTTCTATTGCAACTAATCCAACTTGTGCTTGTTTCATCGATGATGGGAACTGCTGATACTGGTTAAAAACAGCATCTTCGGCAGCTTTCTGTATATCATAACTGAGTGTTGTTGTTATCTTTATTTGATCCCGGCTTAGTGAAATTCCTCTTGAATTCAGTATTGCGACCGCCTCCTTGCGGACGTGTTCTAAAAAATGCCGGCCCAGACCATCGTTTATCTTGAAACCCAGTGGCTGCTTCTTTAACCTGTTGAATTCCTTCTCGGATAGCTTTCCAACCTCTACAAGATTATATAAAACTTCATTTCTGCGTGAAAGTATTCTATCTGGATTTTTTGCAGGGTCATATCCGTTTGGATTCTTTAGAAAACCAACTATTGTGGCACTCTCTGTAATTGTTAGCTTGTTTGGAGTCTTGCCGAAATAATGCTGCGCTGCGGCCCATATGCCCCAGGCTCCATGACCAAAATTAACTGTATTAAGATACATGAGCAGAATCTGGTCTTTTGTATACTTTTTCTCAAGGTCCCTTGCTATGCCTATTTCTGTAAACTTTCGCGAAAGTGTCTGTTCTGTAGAAAGATAAAGGTTCCTTGCAAGCTGCATTGTAAGCGTGCTGCCGCCTTGCGTTGAACCTGTAAGAGTCTTTAGTATTGCACGGCCTAAACCTTTATATGAAACTCCATCGTGATTATAAAAATCACGGTCCTCAGTTGCAATTAGTGCATTAATAACATGTTTTGATACGTTCTTCGTACTTTTAATATCCACGCGATGCTGATCACCGAAATATCCTATTAGCTTTCCCTCTGAAGTGACGGCATATGAAGCATATTCGATCTTTTTTGCAGGCGGCAGGTCATCTCCTAAAACCGGACTAGTTAGCAGTGGGAGGAACATTAAAAATAATAAGTGTAAACAAATAGTAAATTTAATCTTCATCAATAATGCCATTATATTATTATACAATCAAAAATCATCAAATTATCGTGCTTTATACACATAAAACTTAATTATGGTTTCTAAGCACCCGGACAAAATTAAAACTTAACAATGAAAGATGCTAATTAAATTATATCCCAATATTCGCCCCTTTTTCATGCCATTCATCCTTTAATCCCGCCCTTCCGGCTTTTAGCTTTAACCATTTGTCAGTTTTTACTCTAAAATAGCGCCCCTGAAGACTATTTTAGCCTGTGAATTCTCTTTTTACTTTAATAATCAAAGGATGAAAAATGATAAGTATACCCACAGATACTAAGAAAATATTTCTTTTCCTCTTTATGGTATGTGCTTATGGAGTGGTTTTGTTTTCTCCTGCAGTAGCCCAGGAGTTGAAAAAGGGTACTATAAAAGGCAAAGTTATAAATATTGATTCAAAAGAAGTGCTTATAGGTACAACGGTTTTAATATTAAATACAAATCTTGGCGCAACAACTGACATGGATGGCAATTACTCTATATCAAAGGTTCCTGCTGGCAGTTATAGCCTGGAATTCCGTTCTGTTGGATTTAATAACTACATAAAAACCGATGTTCAGGTAAAGCCTGGAAGAATTACGCAGGCCGATGCCGAACTTAAAGAAATGGTAATTCAGACAGAAGGTGTAACTGTTAATGCCGGATATTTCCAGAGTCTGGATGCAAATAACCTGGGCGTAGTAAATTTTAATAACGAGGAGATAAAAAGATCTCCCGGTTCAATGGGTGATGTTAGCCGAATTCTTATGGCTATGCCTTCTGCTGCAAGGGTCTCTGATGATAATAATGACCTTATTGTAAGAGGCGGAAGTCCTAGCGAAAATGGCTTCTACGTAGATGGCAATCCTGTCCCTAATATTAATCATTTCCCCAATATAGGCTCCACAGGAGGGCCAATTGGTATTCTGAACGTGGATTTTATAGATAATTTCAATTTCCTGACAAGTGGATTTTCTTCTGTCTATGGCGATAAACTCTCTTCAATTGTAGATATTTGCTTTAGAGAAGGTAACAAAGAAGAATTTGACCTTCAGGCAGACCTGAACTGGGCCGGCTTTGGCGGATCAGTCGAGGGACCTCTCCCAGGAAAAAATGGCTCCTGGATTGCTTCATTTAAGAGAAGCTATCTGGATTTCTTTAGCAAAGCTGCCGGATGGGGTATGGTTATCAGGTATGGCGATGCACAAATGAAGGTCTCCTATGACTTAAATAAGGATCATAAAATATCAATCCTGGATATCTTTGCCGATGACCACGAAAAATTCGATAGAAAAGATGCCATTGATCAGGGTAGTAACTATTATGGTGTAATTGACAACTATCAGAATACAACAGGCCTTCAGTGGAAAGCGCTATGGAACAAGGACATTTATTCGGTGACAAATCTTTCCTTTTCGGTTCAGAGCTTCAAAAATGACTTTAACAGTGTAAATACAGGCGGCAAATACTACGTTTCAAATAACATTGAAGGATCTTTCTTTGTACGAAATATAAATTACCTGCAGTTTAATAAGTTTAATAA
>JAUZPB010000247.1 GCA_030706145.1 Bacteroidota bacterium | reverse complement strand
CCAATTAAAATATTTGAATACATGGCAAGTGGTAAACCCGTAGTGTATTCAGATATAAAGCCAATTAGAAAAGAGCTGGATGTAACAAAATTTGGTTTTATGGTCGATCCGGAAAACATTGAGGAGATTGTATCAAAAGTCTCGCTTTACATAAAAGACAAGGATTTATTGATAAAGCATTCACTTGAAGCAAGAAAGCAAATTGAAAATAAATTCAACTGGGAAATGATCGAAGAAAAGCTGATCAGATTTTTGGAGAGTTGAATAGCCCTCTTCTTAACTTTTCTTAAAAAGCTTTTGCTTTAACTGTTGTCCCTATTTTTAAGACTCTCTGTATAACAATTGTAAAGGCAATAATCAAAACTATGTCCAGCAGCAAACTATTGACAAGCTGGGCAGTAAAGAATATTATAGCTGCAGAAGCAATAATCTGTACTAGTTCTTTTTTCTGATACAGTATTTTGATTCCCCTGGAGACAAAGAACAAATAAAGAAGCCCAACAGCAAAACTGAGCATAGTAGCTATTGCTGCCCCAAGTATTCCCCAAATAGGGATCATAATGAAATTAAGAATAATATTGACAACAAAAGCTAAAGAATCTGAAATAAGGAAATGATAGCTTTTGCCTGATACATAAGGATAGACTGAATAAAAACCGATCAGTCCCCTAAAAGCATAACCAACCAGAACAAATGGGATTATTATTATTCCAGGTTCATACTGACCATTAAAAAGAGGTGCTCCGGAAAGCCTAAAATGGAAAAGATCTCCAATCAGCAGTGATACGGCTAAAAAAATGAGTAAAGAAACTGCCAGAAGTTTTGTGAAATTTTTCCCAAAGAGTTCTGAAGTTAGAGCATTTTCATTCTTATAGATCCTTAGGAAATAAGGAGTCCAGGCCGTACCGAAGGAAATTACAAATACATTCATAAGCATAGCGATCCTATAGGAAAAGCTATATATACCTACAGACTTTACATCAAGGAATCGATCAAGAATAAATCTATCTGCTACATCAACAAGAGTAGAGAAAATACCGCCGATAAGCAGTGGGAGAGAGAAGATAAGTACTTTTTTTAGAAATCCTGTATTTATCCTGAATCTTAAGTTCTCAATAATAATTGGAAACATACTAGAGGAAACAATTGCTCCGGAAAAAAGTTGAGCCAGCAAAATGCCTTCAACTCCCTTTCTCTGATAAAAAACGAAGATTAGGTTAAAGAGCAGGTTAAAAATTGCTGAAGCTAAAGTATAATAGGCAACTTTGCCTGACTGTTCCTTTGTCTTTAAGAGGTGTAATAAAACGGCAAAAATGGTATCAGAAAAAAGCATCCAGGCAGCTACAAATATCAGTCTTCCTGAATTTGGTGATCTTAACAGAATATGAGCTATATTGCTTTGAAATACAGTAGCCAATGTTGAAAGGCATAAACTAGTAAGCAAGATAAATGCAAATATGCTGGAAAAAACATCCTTCTTTTTATTTTCCTCAGCCTCTACAAAATATTTCGAGAAGCCTGAAAATAATCCTCCCTGATAAATAGCTGCAAAAACAGAATATGCCGACATAATTAAAGCATAAGTTCCAAAATCAGAAGTGGTCAGGAAATTAGAATAAAAAGGAAGAAGAATGAAACCTAAAAACCGTGAGAATAAATTACCGAAGGTGTACCAAGCTGTGGATTTGAATAAACTCATTTAATCTTACTTACCTAAAATTATAAAGGGTCACAATATGGAAAATTATTACGTGTATACAAGGGACTAAATAATAGTTAATAAAAAATCTAAATAATGCAGAATTCCCTTTATAGGAGAATTACTGCATTATATAATAAAAATGATTAAAGGTCTTTGTAAAAATAATCTCTAAATATTCCACGGGAGCCAAAGTTTTCCTTAAAGCGGGCAAGGCCCCAGTTTGGATCAATATTGACTGTGAAAATGCCGAAATCAAGATATTTAAAACCCTCATCCTGATAACGCTTCATAATTTCATAGAAGAGAAGATTTACCGCCCTATATTCCTGATAAGCTTCATCATGGCTAATATAGAAAGCTAAAACTACTTTTGAATTTGCGCTAAAATTACAAACACCGGCAATGAGCTTGTCATCTAAGAAAGCTCCCCATAATCTAATCTTACTCGGGAACATATATTTTAATCTTAAGAGCTCATCCAGGGTATGTGTGGGAGTAACACCGTGTCTCATCTTAAGATTCTTCTTTAGTATTTCATAATACTCCTCGAATCTTTCAGTCTCAACAATCTGTACTCCTTCTTTCTGAGCTTTTTTCAAAGCTGTTCTTGCTTCAGGTCTGTATGTATAGATTAAATTATCCTTTTCAACATCAAGCTGAACAACGCTTGAGACCTCTCTTTTTAAATAATTAAATCCATTACGCACTAAAGCGAAGTCAATATAATTGCTTAGTTTAGATTGATAGATAATTGGAGGAGGAGTAAGCTGCACTCTATCGACTTTCAATTTTTTAGCATAATCCAAAAGGCAATCGACAAGCTCATGTGCATCCTGAAAATTCAGATCAGATCTATAAGCAAAACTGCCATAGGAAGCACCGCCGTGAGAAGAAAGGATCTTTTTGCCTTCTCTTTCAATTAGTGCAGCAGGAAAAACTGAAAATAGGTTATTCTTTCTCTTAAAGACCAAAGAAGCGTCTTTGAATCTATCATCAGGATGATATGAAAGAAATTTCCTTGTATGAAAGATTGTTCCATTATCTGAACTATCTACAAATTCGTCCCATTCATGTTGAGAGACATTAGCTTTTTTTAAGGGGATATACTCAATCATATAGCATTACTTAGAATTTAAATTTTATGGAAATAGTGTGAGAGGTGCCAAAATCAAGCGAAAATGGAGTAATTGCATAATCAAAGCCAAGGTTGTACCATTTAATACCCAAACCAGCAGAAAATCCCCTGTTCTCGAATCCCTGCTGATAGCCTGCTCTTAAGGAGACCATATCCTCATAGATAATTTCAGCTCCAAGGTTTACATGAGATTCATCACTGCCTGTATATTTTTGAAACTCGGCACCAAGGTTAAGAACGCTGTTTATATTGATTAGATCATAATTATAAGCAGCTCCAAATCTAATGTCAGTCGGTAATTTTGTGGCCTGTTTTCGTAATTCATTCATACTTCCAAGATTTCGCACTACCGCACCAAGATTTAATCCTTCTAAAGGAGTCTTATAAATTGCGCCGAAATCAAAACCAAGTCCATTAGCTTCATCTGCTAGTAAGCCTTCATATAAGTATTTAGCTGTTGCTCCAAAAGAAATATTTTCTGTCAAATGGAATCCAGTTGAAATGCTCCCGGCAAAATAGCTTGCATTAAATTTAGCATCAGCTTGTCCGGGCATAGTTCTAATTTCAATATCTGAGACTGTAGTTGTATTAATGCCGAAGGCTAAAGGAATGCCAAGGACAGAAATACTTGCGCCAAAAATTTCGCTTCTAACATCCTGAATCCATTGGTTGTGAGAGAAAAACAGTTCGGTTGAATTTGATTCTGCGAAATAAGCCGGATTATAAAATAGTGCTGAAACATCATTTGCACTCACTGTACCAATGTCACCCATAGATATATTGCGTGCACCAAAACCTATCTTAAGAAATGAAAGGCCCGTATTGCCAGCAGTTTGAGCCTTAAGACTAAAGCTTAAAAAAGAAGCAAAAAATAAAACAGCGCAAATAAATTTTTTCATAAAGCCTTATAAATATTCCTACAAAATTACCGTTTGTAACATCAATAAGCAAAATTTTACAAGATAAATAAAACAGGTTTACTGTGATAAATTATCAGAAACCTGGTAAAAAAAATGAAATCAAATCAGCAAAAAATATATTTTTTACTAGAAATTAAAATTCAAACCCAAAATATGCTGGTTTGAAGAAGAATATGGTTCTACGACAAAGGCGTAATCAAAGCCTATAACTGAATTTGCGTAGTTCTTAAAGAAAGAAAATCCAAGTGATGGTCTTGGAGGAAAATCCTTATTACTCAAATTCCATTTGTCTAAACCTCCGCGTAAAAACAAACCATCATAAATATTATATTCAGCTCCAAACCTAACAATGTTTGTCTCAGCATTGCTATTCTCAAATTCCAAAGAAGCAATTAGCCTTGGATCATCGAACCTGTAGCTAATGGCAAACTTTTTTAGCAACGGGAATTTATCTTCAGTGGTTTTCCCCTGTTCTCCCCTTACATCCTTACTGTCCCATTTATATTTGCTGTTGAGATCAGAAAGCATTATGGATAAATGAATATTATCGTTAACAGAATAAATAGCTCCAAGGTCGAATCCAAGTCCATTTGTGGTCATTTTTTCATAAAGCTTATAATAGTAGAACTTTACGGCAAGACCCAGAGCAAGTTTTTTTGAGAACCTGTTAGCAAAGCT
>JAUZPB010000246.1 GCA_030706145.1 Bacteroidota bacterium | reverse complement strand
TGATGCACCAAGCAGCAAGCCTGTGCGTAATTATCTGATTAGTAGTAAGCATAATAAAGCCGTCATTACTTTTATGAAGCTTATAATCATCAAAGAATATTTTATTGTAAATCTGGTTTTCTACTTCAGGGTTAAAACGAAGAATTATTTTCTTCTTTTCCTGTGATTGGTCATGATCTGGCAGTATATCGAAATGTTCACCGGTTAAAACTACTTTATTTATACTATTTACATAAAAGGACTTTTCCTTTAGCTCTTCTAAGTCAAAACCATCGATTATCCAGTTGAATCCTCTAGTATTAAGCCTGAGTGGTTTTATTTGATAATCTTTCGATTCATCATCGTACATTCTGGTGTAATTTATTCTAATTACAATGCCTTCATGAACTGCTTTGGATAAAAGTGTGAGTGTGGGAAAATACTTTACTGAAGTAGTGTTCTTTGCAAATACCTTAACCTGATCATTAAAGATTTCAAAGTTGAGTTTTAGTGGAAGATAATCTGATGTTAATTTGATAAGTATATCGCCAGGAGGTTCAGCAATAAGCCTGACTGCTTTCTTTCTGCTGAAGATCTGAATTCCTTTATTACGCAAGGACTGCAGATCCCGATTTATTGTTATCTCGGAAACATTATATATCCCTGCTAGATCTGCTTTGGAGAGATTATCACCATTAATGCATAATGCCAGAATTTCAATCTGTCTGATAAACTCACCAATAAAATCTTTCGAGTCTTTCATATAGAATGATATGTAAAATTTTTAAGCAACTTAGGTAATTATTTGCAAAGATGCATGAAAAAATTCCTTTATGTCGGGAATTTATAAGCTTAAGTATCTATAGAATCTGTATTCAATATAACCTTATCAAACACTCAGTTTCTTATCATCTGATGATAAATTCCTCTAAGCTATTGATTACTTTATAATTAAGCCATTATCTTGCTAATAGATTTTTGTTGCCTTTTGGGATTTTATAAGTTTTAAATTTTATATAAAGGTATAATAATGCTTTCAAATTTTGATTACCTTATCCTTCACCTTAAACGAATAATGAAGGAGAATTCATCTGCAAAGGATGATTTAAGAATTAATGTAAATGTTTCTGATACAAATACTCCTTTGGCCTATTTCCCATTTGAGGACTCAGAGGATTATCTGGCAATTGCAGGAGAGGGCATATATCTAAACCAGAAAAGAATTGCCAGGTGGGAAGAAATAGTCAATGCAGGCTGGTATTCTTTGGACGCTCCGGGGTTCTTTGAAGATAAACCTTCACCTTATCACTGGATTACAATTGATCTGAAGGACGGAACTGATATAGAGCTGCCGGGTTTAAGCAATAGCTATTCAATAGTTGTAATATGCCGCTGGATAGCACGTAAGAACTATATTGAGGGAAGGAGGCGAGTAAAAAAGAGTCGCTATTTTTTGATGAAGCAAAGCTGGCTTATGGCAATATTAAGGTATCCTGAATTTAAGAATTACACTAAATTTGTAAGGTTTTTTGATGGCTTGACTAGTCAACACATTGAAGTTCAGTTAAGCACTAATAATGATCTGTTGCTAAATGAAACCGGAGTTTACATAAATAATGAGTTTATTACTTCTTGGGATGACTATGGCATAGCGCTTTGGAACTATGAAGATGTTACAAAAGAATTGGAAAGGAGCGATGGGCAGATTGTTGAAACGCCTCCTTTTTCAATCGATATTTTCAACAGCAATTTGAAATATATTTATTCTATTTCGGGCATAAATAAAGTTGATTACACTCTTTTTGAATGCCTGGTAAATGGTTTCAGAGCAAGGTTCCATTAAGAAGTAAAGGAAGGGCAATTATAAAGATGAAAGAAGAGATAAAAAAATGCATACTAAAACTATATCCTTCAGGAAGATTTGAAGAGAAAAATGCTGATATGCTGTTAAAGGGTGATTACCTGAATTCCATTTATGATTTTCTTAAAAGATTACATCTATAGGGAATATCAATTATGTTCCCAAAGCCTCTTCTCCAAATGAACCTGCTTTAAGTTTTGTAGTGACACTAAAAGGTGACCCGGATTTCAATGAATGGGAAAACTTTTCACATGAAGAAAAAATCCAATGGCTAAAAATGGCAAATAGAAAGTACACAAGTCTGTGGCTTTTCTTCAGCAGAGTCTATCCTGTTTATGAATATGATTTTGACTTTTGGTCTCTCAAGGCTGAAACCGGACAATTGATTTATGAATCAGATTATGAGACTTCAGACAATAGATGGGATCTATTTCTAGAGAATACCAGAAAAATTCTTGAGGAATATAAAATTCAACGAATTGCATTGGAAGAGCTTTTAGAGGAAGTGGATTTTGTAAAGGAAGAATTCTTTGAAGATGAAGGTGATTCAGAATCAGGAATTAAGAATTCTATTCGGAAGTACCGTAATACTAACGTTTACCAGTGCTTATTTCAATGAATATAAATAATTATTACTCCGTAATATGAAGCTTTATACTGACCGGAAGATTCTAAAAACTATAATAGAAGTTATTGTAGTATTGAAGTTTATATGGAGCTTTGTAGGTCGACTTTAGGGTACTGTTTGATTTTGAAGGAAATAGAAAAGCCCGTTTCTGAGCTAAAAACGGGTTTTTCTAATGTTCTCTGCGAGATTCAAACACGCGCTCCCTCTCCTTACGCTGCCGATTCCACAGAATAACTGCTTCTTCCTTTCCTAAAATAGGCTTTTACTTCTGGAATTCTAAGAATAAATCCTGCAGCTAATATTATTGTATATAATAGCCATGAGCCTTTGCCGAGCAGTGCAAGGTGCAGAACAGAAGCTATTGCAGCTGCATAGGCAAATTGCTGAAGCTTTTTCCAGTTCTTTTTTAATATCCTCATAGAAAGTTTGTTTGATGTAATTCCCAGTGGAATAATTATTATAGTTGCTATAAGTGCAAGTATAAGATTCATTTCTGTGAATATTTCAAAAACGTTATGGTCGGCTAAATAAAATGTAAGGTGAAGCACTGTGTATAAAAAAGTGAATATGCCGAATACTTTTTTGTAGCGTAAAATTTTACTATTGCCAAATAAAATACACAGCGGTGTGCAGGTTAAGGTAATTACCATCATTCTGATTGCCCACTCTCCGGTTAGATGTAGCGGCAAGCCCCAGACAGAGAGTTGTCTGCCTGCATGAGGCACTCTGGCTCTGATGTGCTCCGGAATAATGTAGCCAAAGGAGAGTCCTCCACCATTAAAGCTTATTGTAAGCGGTAAAAGTGACTCGATCAGTGGTAAAGCTGCAATTACAATTATAATTAACATTAACCAATTCTTTTTTACCCATTCCATGTTTTCCTCTCTCTGTTTTTTTTGATTTCGTAGCAAAATTAGCTACAAACTACCCCAAAACAATTCAAATGCTCTTGAAAGCGAAAAAGGGAATACTGAGGGCGAAAAACCTGGAATGGGTATTACATAATTAGTACTATTTTACGAAACTGTGATATTTCAACTGACCCTATGAATATATAATGTTATATACCATGAGCCGTATAGCAAAAAAGTTTGAGCCGTAGAGAAAACCTTCCAATACAGCCTTTTAATTAAATTTACCATGTAAAAATAAACTTCTTGAGCAGACTAGACAAAACAGAACTCTGACTCTCAAAAAGAATAAACATATTGAAAGAGAATAAAGATATAGCAGGACTGACATCATTAAACAATATAGGAAGATAATTATATGTTCAACTTTGATTTTTATAACCCTACACGAATCATATTTGGTAAAGACAGATTTGATAGCATTGCTAAATATGTTCCGGATAGTGCAACCGTTTTAATAACTTATGGTGGAGGGAGCGCCAAAAAGTATGGGCTTATTGATAAGGTAAGATCTGTACTTGGAAGCAGAAAGGTTTTTGAATTCGGGGGCATTGAGCCAAATCCTCGTTATGAGACTTTGATGAAAGCTGTGGAAATTGTTAAAAAGGAAAGTATCGATTTTATTGTTGCCGTCGGCGGCGGTTCTGTAATTGACGGGACAAAGTTTATTACACTTGCTTCAAACTATAGTGGAGATGCTACTGATCTGCTAAAGTTTGGTTTTATGCCGATTCCATCAGATGTTGTAAGTAAAGCTGTTCCTTTTGGTACTGTCCTTACGTTGCCCGCTACCGGTTCAGAGATGAATAGCGGCGCAGTTATAAGTTATAATCATGGGAAATTCCCTGTAATGTGTGAGTTATCGTTCCCGAAATTCTCAGTATTGGATCCTACAGTTACATTTACTTTGCCAAAGTCTCAGGTTGCAAATGGTGTCGTCGACGCATTTGTCCATACCACAGAGCAGTACCTTACTTTTCCGGTAGATGCCAGGCTACAGGATAGAATGGCCGAAGGCATACTGCAGACCCTTATTGAAATAGGTAAAACAACAGTCGAGCAGCCGGAAAATTATGACGCTCGTGCTAACCACGTCTGGAGTGCAACTCTAGCCTTAAATGGAATTATCGGCACTGGTGTCCCGCAGGATTGGGCTACTCATATGATCGGCCATGAGCTTACGGCT
>JAUZPB010000245.1 GCA_030706145.1 Bacteroidota bacterium | reverse complement strand
TATCCAATAGACTTCTGGTACCGCTACTCAGCATGTGATTCAAAGGGGAACTTATACTATGACCTTTCATCCAAAACAGATCCGGTTATAGTTAAATATAATGTGAACTATGATGAGTTGGTAAAAAAATAATTATGCCCTCTGCAAATAGTCAAACGGCAAAATAACGTTTGGCAAGATCTTTTGACGATATCGTTTCAAACTTTCTAAAACCAGCTTTTAGGGCTATATCTAATATTTCATTATGTGAAAAAAAACTGATGAAGGGTGTACCAGCTGCCTGGGCACCCTTCTCTGCAAATGTTTTGTTCACCTTCCACTTGTTGTTTTCTAATTATTTCGGACTTTTCTTATCCACTGTCTGAAGGAAGTTTGAACCTGTTTGTGGAAATATATAAGTAAATCATAGATTAAAAGAAAGTTAATTTGTATTTTGAAATGAAATGAGTTCAGAATCATTATATATAAAAACCCAAAATTGATTAATATGAAAGCAGTTGTATTCGAAAAATATGGCCCTCCTGAGGTCCTTGAACTTAAAGAGGTCGAAAAACCGATTCCGAAAGACGATGAAGTTCTCATAAAGATACATGCAGCAACGGTAAACCGGACAGACTGTGGATTTCGGGATCCTGAATATTTTTTTATCCGTTTTTTTAGTGGACTCTTTAAACCCAAGAAAAAAATATTAGGCAGTGAGTTAGCGGGCGAGATAGAATCAACTGGCAAAGAAGTAACAACTTTTAAAAAAGGGGATAGAGTTTTTGGTTTAAGTACCATTAACTTTGGAACACATGCTGAATATATTTGCATGTCCGAAAAAAGGTCAATCACAACAATGCCGGCTAATATGTCATACGAACAGGCTGCTGCTGTCTGTGACGGCTTAATGTTGGCAATTTGCTACATCAGGAAAATAGACTTTAAGAAAGCTAGAAAAATACTAATAAATGGGGCCTCCGGTTCTATTGGCTCTGCTTGTGTCCAGCTGGCTAAACATTATGGCGCAGAAGTTACTGCAGTTTGCAACACAAAAAATATGGAACTGGTGAAATCCCTGGGTGCAGATGAAGCTATCGATTACACAAGAGAGGATTTTACTAAAAGTAGTCAATTGTATGACATTGTCATGGATGCAGTCGGTAAAAGTTCTTTTTTTCGTTGTAAAAGGATCCTCAAACCCGGAGGAATATATTTTTCAACAGACCTTGGGTTTTTATGGCAGAATATTTTTCTGGCTATGTTAACACCAATTATAGGCAGTAAAAAAGTAATGTTCCCAATTCCAAAAGATAGCAAAGAAGATGTTGGATTTTTCAAAGAACTTATTGAAGCTGGAAACTATAGAGCAGTTATTGATAAATGTTATCCGCTCGGGCAAATTGTAGAGGCTACTAAATATGTTGAGACAGGGCAAAAAACAGGCAACGTTGTAATAACAATTTAGCTTGAATAAATCACCCGTTTGTTTATGTTAAACCCTGCTTTTAATAGTTGTTCCCACCAGGAAGAAATTTCAAAGTCAACGGAAACAAAATGCAGCCATTCCGGAATTCCAAAGCCAAGTTCAATTAGTCGCTGCTTTTTCCAGATTTGAGTATTGGGCTGGTCAATTTCAAATATTTGAATTTTTGAAGCAATATCAGGTCTGCGTTGAGCAAACGTATCAAGTCCTGCACCAAGAATAACATATTGACTGATACCTTGTTGGCTCTGTTCTATAATTAAATCCTCAATAAACCGAGCACGGGCAACTATAGATGCCCGCAGACGCCTTATGAAATATGGGTCCATATCGGGGCGTTTTCGCCATTCATCATCTGGGGCTATAAGTTTTAAGCCTATCTCATCTTCAAATATGTGTGGCATTGAATCAATTTGAACATGTAAAGCTCGCCACAAAGCCGTTCTTACAGCTGTATTATCTGGCTCGGCAAATGTTTTGTTTTGTTCCACCTTTTACTCGTTGCTTCCTTAATTATTGCAGACTTTTCTTAATATATTAAAAACTATATATGTTGCAAAAGTAAAATTTAAATTGTCGACTAAATAAATTAAAATACTTAATTTATAGAAATTTTTATACCTATGGTAAATGCTTAGGGGCTTTAAAGCCCTTCTTCGAAGTTTATAAATTGAACATCTCTTTCAAGTCATCCAAAAAGTCTGGAATATAAGAATCGAATTCCTGTTTGTCTCTTTGGTACAATTTATTTTCTTTTAGCCTAATAATGCCCAAATCTGAAGTTTTGCTGAAGTATTCCCGGACTATTTCAATAGCAGAATTTATATATTCTTGCTCCTTCTCATTTTTAAAGTGATTTTTTGCATTTCCCCAATCATTTTCATCCATATCTATTACTGTTGCAAAAATATCATATGCATGGTAGCGCCCAAAATCGACTCGTGTATCATTAAGCCTGTCTTTAAATGCATGTAATTTAAGAATTATGTAATTATAGCTTGAAACAATAAACAAGTTTGAATATGGTAACTCTTCTGAGAGGCTTTTGATAGGTATTAACCCGATACTAATCCCTTTGGCTTCGTTATTTCGATGAGCATGAAAATTGTCGACATTTGCAGGTCGAATCCTAATGTCGGTACTATTAACTTCATGTTCTTGGGGTGGAGATAAAATATCAATTAGTATTTCTCCTAAAGGCTCAATTTCTTTTTGAAATTGGAAATATTTAGTTCTGGCTGTATACCCCAATGCGCCTATAGTATCTCTCAAAATTGAAATTTTTTCAGGGTCAATAATCAAATTACTGGTTAAAAATACATCTATATCCTTTGTTGATCTTTGAATGATCTGGCTTTTGTATCTCGGGCTTCTTTTCTTTCGAAGATATTTTGTTCTTATATAAAGACTTAAGCCACCTCCTACGATTAGCGGAACATCATACTTCCCAAGTTCATTAGCTAATTCTACTAATGCTTTAAGTAAAACATCATTCTCTGGGATTAAATTATTTTGCTTGGGATTCAAATCCATTTAATATTTCCCTCTCTATATCTATTGCGACTTCTTTTTCTCTTTTATCAAGCTGCATCAGCTCAAGATAAGTCTGAACTTTTGATGCATAATTAGCAGTTGAACCGAAAAAAAGGTAATTCTGATCTTGCGAGATTATCAGCAGTGTACAATTATAAAATTTCATATCAACCAGATTTAATATTTCTTCTCTATAAGGTACATTGGTAAATATCGTAAATTCGCTTGGCAGCGTAGTTGAAGCATAATAATCTGCGCTGGATTCACCTGACCACATCCAGCTTTTTCCAAAATACTTATTCAATACAGATCTTGCCTCTTCCCGGTTCCCTGACAGTTTTAGCCTCAATATTTTAATAGGCTCTGGAGGCTTATAGTTATTCTTCAGTTTCTGCAGTAGTTTCTGAGGCTGCAAAAGAGAAATCCCTTTTTTATCCTTCTGAATGATAAGATCATCACTCAGTCTTGAGAGAACTTTGGACACTGTTGATAATGTTATGTCTCCACCAGAATTCCTGACTCCTTTATAAATTTCATTTACAGAATTGAAAATTCGCTTCTCCTTCAACAGAAATCTTCCTACTATAGAAGAATTTCCACTATAGACATTTTTTATTGGTGCAGATTCCTTATATTCATTTTTCCTATCCAGCCGTATACCTACGATCTCATCCGTTACAATGAAATAATTCCCATTTAGGTCTATACCGGAAATATTGTTTTCTTTAAGTAGATCAACTACAGAATTACTCAAATAAGGAACAAGTAAAGCCGGATAATAATTTTCATCAGCAATATTTATCAACTTTTTTATCTGTCCAATCCCTCTTTCTACTATTTGGGGTACAGATCTATTTTTAATCTCAACTAAAAATCTGGCTGATTTATTCCCATATCTGATCTGTAATTCCATATCTGATTCCAAATTCTCAAACTTTTTGCCTTGGGATACTTCCACAATTTCAAATGGATATAATAAAGACCTATCCTGAAGAATATTAAATGCAGTTGTGTCAGAGTTCGAATATAGCTCTTTCATTTTCTTGTAATTCCTTGTTTTCCTACGTAGGAAAATACTGATAAACAAGAAATAAAGCAACAATTTCCTAATATATTATTATTTCCTATATAGGAAACAATAATATATTAGGAAAATAATTAAAAACATGATAATGACTTACACAGATACGTTATTAACAAGTAGTGTTATCCCTCAATTATAATTTAAATACAAAAAATCCCGACCTTAAGATCGGGATTTATTCAGCTCCACTGGCAGATCGAAGTCAGGACTTGTTTTACGACCTGCTCGAATTTAAGCTATATTGGTATGCGGCAAAATATTCTAATGCCGCTGTTAAAAAACAAATGAATCCTCAGCCATTTTGGTTACAACCTCACCTGTGTAGTTATAAAGTTTTACAAAGGTTTGAGAAGAACCACCGGTGCTTTGAGGCGTTATGACAACAAAGTTCGTGGTCGTCCCGCCAGGATTGCGATCGATCCATGCCCCGGTATTGGCGTATATGGACTTCTGACCCTTAAAGTTATTTGTAGGAATGATCTTCGCTATATGCGAATGCCC
>JAUZPB010000244.1 GCA_030706145.1 Bacteroidota bacterium | reverse complement strand
TCAAAGATGACTTTAGATGAAAAAATAGGTCAGATGCTGCAGGTGGATTCTGATGCTCTGGATACACCAGAGGATATAAAGACATATTGTATTGGTTCAATTCTTAGCGGTGGAAATTCTGAGATAGAGGACGTTTCCCCACAAGGCTGGGCAAATTTCTATGATAAACTACAGTCATATGCTGTGCAGACAAGACTTAAAATTCCAATTATCTATGGAATTGATGCTGTTCATGGCCATAATAATGTAAAAGGTGCTGTAATTTTCCCTCATAATATAGGCCTTGGTTGTACAAATAATCCTTCCCTTGTTGAAAAGGCCTGTAAAGTAATAGCTGAAGAGATAGCAGGAACAGGCATCGACTGGACATTTGCTCCATGTGTTGCTGTACCACAGAATGAAAGATGGGGACGCACTTATGAAGGCTTTGGTGAAGATCCTGAACTTGTTAAGGAATTATCTGAAGCTGCAGTAAAAGGTTTTCAGGGAAAAGATCTTTCAAAGCCAGCTTCTGTTCTGGCCTGCGCCAAGCATTTCTTAGGCGATGGAGGCACAACAAATGGGACAGATCAGGGCAATACTAAGTGCGATGAGTCTACTCTAAGAAAAATTCACCTTGCAGGTTATATTAGTGCTATTAAAGCTGGTGTAGGTTCAATTATGGTCTCTTATTCAAGCTGGAATGGTCAGAAAATGCATTCAAATAAGTACTTGCTTACAGATCTATTAAAAGGAGAACTTGGCTTTAAGGGGTTTCTTGTCTCTGATTGGGCTGCAATAGATCAGCTTTCACCTGACTTTAAGAAAGACATTGAAATGTCAATAAATGCTGGCCTTGATATGGTAATGATTCCAAATGGTTCAAAAAGTAAAAATAACTACAAGGAATTTATTACTTATCTAAAGGAACTTGTAGCTGAAGGAAAAATACCAATTACAAGAATTGATGATGCCGTAGGGCGTATACTCAAAGTAAAGTTCGATATGAACTTATTTAATCATCCTTTTGCAGATAAGTCTCTTACTGCAAAGATAGGCTCAAAGGCTCACCGCGAAGTGGCAAGAGAATGCGTAAGGCAGTCACTGGTTTTACTTAAAAACGATAATAGCACACTGCCAGTTTCAAAAAGAGTTAAAAAACTATTTGTTGCAGGAAAGGGAGCTGATAACATCGGTATGCAGTGTGGAGGCTGGACAATTTCATGGCAGGGAGAAATGGGACAGGTGACTACAGGTGGCACTACTATTCTTCAGGCAATTAAAAATACAGTATCTAAAAATACAGATGTAAAATATTCTTTGGATGGCTCAGGCTCTGAAGGCAGCGACCTGGCAGTTGTTGTAGTTGGTGAAACTCCATATGCAGAAATGAAAGGTGATAGGGAAGAGTTAAATCTTTCAGATGAAGATATTAAACTAGTAGAAAAAGTAAAACAAACTGGCATTCCTACGGTTGTTGTTCTACTTTCAGGCAGGCCTATGATAATAGATAAAGCTCTCTTAAATGCAGATGCTTTTGTAGCAGCCTGGCTGCCTGGAACTGAAGCAGAAGGAATTACCGATGTCATTTTCGGTGACTATAATTTCGCTGGTAAACTTTCACATTCATGGCCTAAAAATATGGAACAGGTGCCAATTAATTTAAATGATAAAAATTATGATCCTCTCTTTAAGTATGGCTTCGGTTTAAAATATGATCATCTTAAAGCTAAAGTGCTGAAACACTAAATGTAATAAAGACATTAATGGCAAAATACAGGAGTAAGAACTTTTTCCCTGTATTTTGCACTTCTCAGATAGTGAAGAAATTACATCGGAGGTAGAAAAATGGGACCAAAACTTACAATTATTTTTAGTGCATTTCTTTTTAGTTCTGCTGTTATGGGAGGAAGACTAGATAGAGTGGAAAAAGGTATTCCTTTGTATAAAGATCCTAAAGCTTCTGTAGAAAAGAGAGTTGAGGATCTGTTAAGGAGAATGACACTTCAAGAGAAGATTGACCTTTTAGGCGGAACAGGATTTGCAACTAAACCAATTGCCCGTCTTGGAATTCCTGAACTTAAAATGACCGATGGCCCACTTGGAGTTAGATGGGAAAAATCTACAGCATTTCCTGCAGGCATAGCCCTGGCTTCGACATGGGACCCTTCACTTGTTGAACAGATTGGCAAAGCAATTGGCAGGGAAGTTAAATCAAAAGGACGCCATGTGATTTTGGGCCCATGCGTAAATATTGCGCGAATACCACAGGGAGGAAGAAATTTCGAGAGTTTCGGTGAAGACCCATTCCTTACTTCAAGCATGACTGTCCCTTATATTAAAGGTGTCCAGAGCGAAAACGTCGCTGCTACGGTAAAACACTTTGCTTGCAATAACCAGGAATATGAAAGAGATTTTGTTGACGTTAAGGTTGATGATCGCGCATTAAATGAGATTTACCTCCCTGCGTTTAAGTCGGCTGTAAAACAAGCTGATGTCCTTGCCCTTATGTGCTCTTATAATAAGCTTAATGGTCATCATGCAAGTGAAAATGATTTCCTTCTTATTAATAAACTTAAAAAACAATGGGGCTTTAATTATTTAGTAATGTCAGATTGGGGGGCCGTCCATAGCACAATACCAGTGGCTAATGGAGGACTTGATCTCGAAATGCCTGATGGCAAATACTTAAACCAATCAACACTTTTAGATGCCGTTAAAGATGGTACTGTCAAAGAAGAGACAATTAATGAGAAAATAAGAAGAATTTTGCGCGTGATCTTTAAACTTGGACTTTTTGAAAACCCTGGTAAAGAACAACCAGCGCTCCTTCATTCAAAGGAAAATCTTAAGGCAGCTTTTGAAGCCGAACGCTCTGCAATCGTTCTGTTAAAGAATGAGAATAATGTGCTGCCTCTTAATATTAATAAAATAAAATCAATTGCCGTTATTGGACCAAATGCAGCTGTTCTGCGAACTGGTGGGGGAGGAAGTTCTAAGGTTGACCCAATTACTGCCGTAAGCCCGCTTGAAACTCTCAGTAAACAGATTAATGGTAAAGTTAAGATAAACTACGCTGAAGGCCTTAAACTTAAAGGTGATGCAACCCCAATTGATAGTTCACTTTTATTTACAGATACTACACTTAATGAGCATGGACTTAAAGGCGAATACTATGCAAATATGAACCTTGAGGGATCTCCCACTTTTACCAGAATCGATCCATATGTGAATTTTAACTGGGAAGATGGCTCGCCTCAAAAAGATTTTCCAAGGGATACTTTCTCTGTTAGGTGGACAGGCGTCCTCCAGGTCCCTAAATCTGGTAATTATGAATTGCAAGTATCCTCAGACGATGGGCAGCGCTTATATGTAGATGATAAACTTGTTATTAATGACTGGAAGGACCATGGATTTGAAGACAAAACAGTTAAACTTGAGCTTAAAGCTGAAAAGCTATATAAATTAAGATATGAGTTCTATGAAAATGCCGGCGCAGCCGCAGCAAGACTTGCCTGGAACATCCCGGGAGAGAAGCTTTTAGCTGAAGCAATTAATGCTGCTTCAATCTCTGATATTGCAATTGTTTTTGCTGGAACTACCGATAGGATTGAAACTGAAGGCAGGGACCGTGACGATCTCCTTTTGCCTGATGGGCAAGATAAACTTATTAACGAAATTGCAAAGGCTAACAAAAATACTATTGTTGTGCTTACAACAGGTTCTCCAGTTCTGATGGATAACTGGATTAGCAATGTAAGTGGTGTATTGGAAACCTGGTTCGGTGGAGAGAAAATGGGGGATGCTTTATCAGATGTCCTTTTAGGTAAGTATTCTCCCTCGGGAAAACTTCCTATTACATTTCCTCACAGGTGGGAAGATTGTTCAGCTTATAAAACCTATAAAGCCGAATCTGGTACAACAAATTATTCTGATGGAATTTATGTGGGTTATCGCCATTTTGAAAAAAATAATATTAAGCCACTTTTCTCATTTGGCTTTGGATTGTCTTATTCAACATTTAAATATTCTGATATAATGATTTCACCAAAGGCTTCCAAAAATGGGAAAGTAAATGTTACTTTCACAATTCAGAATACAGGAAATAATGAAGGCGAAGAAGTAGCTCAGTTATATCTGAGAGATGTTCAATCAAGCATTGACAAACCTTTGAAGGAACTAAAAGGATATAAAAAGGTTCATCTTAAGGCTGGTGAAAAAAAGAAAGTTAGTATTACTCTTAACAAAGATGCACTCTCATATTACAATACTAAGAATAGTTCATGGACTGCTGATCCAGGTGAATATGAGGTGCTTGTCGGTGCCTCAAGTGAGGATATTCGTTTAACAGGTAAGTT
The DNA here is from genome assembly GCA_030706145.1 of Bacteroidota bacterium. Lineage (GTDB taxonomy): Bacteria > Bacteroidota > Ignavibacteria > Ignavibacteriales > SURF-24 > JAUZPB01. Next base: position 295 of record JAUZPB010000244.1, on the reverse strand, counting down.
TAACCTCGAATAATGGGTTATATTAAAAAAGAGGTAGAACCCCACTCTGCCTCTTTTTCTGTAAAAGTTTTCCTTTGCCTGTTACCCGGAGGTCTTAAGAATTAACTTCCTCTACACAAGCTTGCATATCTTTATTATCATATCTTTTTTTATGGCAATAAAATGGATTTTTAGGTCCTGATAAGAATATTCAGACTTTATAGCCTGATGAGTTAGCATGATGTAAAATATTTATTATCTTAGCATTTCGAATTTATATAAATTCTATAATTCTGGAAAAATCGAACAATAAAAC
>JAUZPB010000243.1 GCA_030706145.1 Bacteroidota bacterium | reverse complement strand
AGTACAGTAGCTCTTTTCATACTTTTTCCCCTGTGATTTTTTACACTGTGAATTATTATGACCTTTATTTTTTTACTCTTTCTTTGCCTTTCTTTTCATGCTTTAATGAATATGCGGAAACTTACATTCAAGTATTTTGTAGTATCGACTGATGTAAATAGTATGTTCTTACAAAATATTATTCTGTCAATACTTCCAAAAAAATTACATATGAAATATAATGTGTATGCGTTGGATGAAGCTTGTACTTACGTTTAAATAAAATGTCTGTGGGTTAAAAGCCTTGTTTTTTTTGAATTTAGGCAAAAAACATTACTGGAGACAAAAAATCGGCTCCGGTGGTAGTAAATGGAAATTATGGGGCGTTATTTTCATTTGATACTGCTCTTTAGGTATTTCTTACTTGCACCATAGATCAGTAATAATTGCGCAGGGAAATATGTGATCATTATCCAGAAGCTGGAATTTGGTACCTTGTTTATGAATGTGTTAATTGCAATTATTGAGTCCGAAACAATAAACAGGAAAGCCCCTGGAATCATTATATAATGATTTTCTTTCCCAAGTATAGTCGAAATGCCCATCATAAATAGCAGACAGAAATATATACTTACTGGAATAAGTAAACCTCCAACTCGTGGGAATAAGAAATAACCAATAAATATTCCATAAAGTAAAAAGGGAAGTATTAATAGTGAGCGCTGAGTGTATAGTTCAACTCTTCTCATGAAAGCTGATATATACATTATGTGAGCAAATGCAAAACAAGACAAGCCATATATAAAATAGCCCTTACCACTAAGAGCAAGAAAAAAATCCCCTGCAGCAGAAAATAGTAAAGCTGCAACAATGAATTTACGCTTCTTTACTTCAATATTAAAATATGCAACTGCAGTAAGACTAAAAATTGGTATAATTTTGACAAGATATGAAAGTGGATATGGACGGTAATTTAAAGTAGATACATAAGCAATAAAAAATATGAAAAAGAGAGAGTAAAAGATCTTGTTCGTTTTTGCAAGAAGATCTGATCCTTTATGTTTTATATCTGTGCTGAGATTGTGGAGATCTAACTGATTCATCATTCCTAACTCCATAGTCCGTCAATAATTAAAAATGGTGTTTAATTTATTTTCTTTAAGGATTAAATGCCAGCGTTTTTTTTGATTAATAAAAAATGATCGGGTACCTCAACTGTAAAACAGTTGAGACAAAAATAAAGGGCCGTCTCTTTAACTTAAGAGACAACCCCAATTTATCTTGCGTCATTGACAAAATTACCAGCTAATAATGAAAACAACAATTGACCGGTTCAATATTGCGGAGCCTTTTACATATTATTATGAATTTAACCAATATACCAGAGATTTGAACGTTAAAACAAGCCCCGGTTGAAATCTATTTTTATCTTTACTTTGAATTTTATAAAAAAAGTGTATGAAAAATAACGGATTCAAATATTATATTTGAATGCAAATTAGAGGTTAGCTTTATGACATTCGAAAATCTTTGGCGGAAAATTAAATATTCCCCAAAATCACATCTATTGTTTTTTTTATTGTGTATCGCCTTCTCTGCTAATTCAGTAATGGGGCAGTCGGGTTTAGGACAAATACAGGGAAAAATAATTGAAAAAGGTAGTGGAGAGGCTCTTCAAGGTGCCAGCGTATATTTCCAGGGTACAGCAGTTGGAACCATCAGTGATAATGAAGGCTCTTTCAGGATCACAAATGTTGAACCTGGTAACCATCTACTTGTCATTTCTTATCTTGGATATAAACAGAAGGTACTAAACGTTGCTATCTCGGCTAATAAGAAAACGACAATTAATATTGAACTTGAGGCCGACTATGTTCAGGGACAAGAGATCATTGTATCAGGACAGCTGCAAGGGCAGGCCCAAGCCATTAATAAGCAGATCTCATCTGACCAGATTGTGAACATAGTTTCCGAACAAAAGATAAAAGAATTACCTGATGCTAATGCAGCTGAATCTGTAGGCCGGCTTCCCGGTGTTGCAATTCAAAGAGATGGCGGTGAGGCTACAAAACTGGTGATCCGTGGCCTGGATGCAAAATTTGCTAATGTAACTCTTAACGGTATACAGATCCCTGCTTCTAACTCTGATAACAGAGATGTTGACCTAAGTTTGATCTCACAAAGTACTCTTTCCGGTATTGAACTTTTTAAGGCTTTGACTCCCGACCAGGATGCTGATGCAATTGCGGGTGTCGTTAATCTTGTCACAGGTAAAGCTAAATCGGGACAAAAAATCGGAATAAACGCCTTCGGAATTTATAGCGGACTGACAAAAACTGCTAACCAGTACAGATTCTCAGGTGACTATAGTAACAGATTCTTTGATGACTTTCTTGGAATTCAAGCCGGCTTTAATGCTGAAAAAAGAGATAGAAGCCGTGACTTGTTTAGCAACTCCTGGGAAATCCCCGGTAATGTCGAAGACTATAGAATAAGTAGTCTTCAGGTTGAGTTTGATAAAGAAACAAGAAAAAGATATGGCGGAAATCTGAACCTTGATATTAATACTCCTGATGGCGGAACAATTAAGTTCATCAATTTATATAGCAAAACAACAAGAAATCAATTCATCACTAGCCGTACTTACCCGGCTTTCGGTACAGTGACATATAATGGTGAGGCAATTGACAGAGAAATCTATACATGGAATAACTCAATTGATGGAGAAAATAACCTCTGGGGTATAAAGGCTAACTGGGCTCTTTCTCATGCATATACAAAAAATGAAAAACCCTTCGACCATTGGATCAGATTCTATGAAAACACAACTACTTCTTCAGGTATGAAAAATATTGATAACCCTGCAGTTCTTAAAATGCCTGGGCAGTATCTTATTCCTTATGCAATCAATGCCTTCGATAAGGCTAATGTCGATAGAGCATACTTTTATCAGGACTCGAATGATGAACGCAACTATGATATTAAAGCAGATCTAGAATATCCGATCAGGCTTGGTGAGGATTTAGCTGGAACTGTTAAAGCTGGTTATAAATATCGCAGCAAAGAAAGACATCGCGATAGTGATCAACTTATGACTGCTTATTGGCTTAGAACCTCATTTGACTATTATAAAAATGATAATGGACAAGTCGTTCCAAAGGATTGGGCAAATTCCTTATGGCCCAGTGGATATCATGGATTGTTAACTGATTTCTTATCTGGACGCGATTCTCGAATGATAAATGATGAATATCTACTTAATCCACTGATCGATGAGAATATGGTTAGACAATGGTATGAATTCAGTAAAAATGGCGTTAGCCTTGATGGAATTCGTCATGAGTATTTTACAAATCTTATTTGTGAGCGTGATAAATATAAGATTGAGGAAAATGTCCAAGGTACCTATGGAATGGTTAAGCTGAACGCAGGACAGATGGTTACTTTAATTGCAGGCTTTCGATATGAATATGAAAATAACGACTATACTTCAAAATATATTCCCCGCATCTTAGGTGAATTTGAAACTCAATCCGGCATCATAAAGGATACTACGGCAAACTATAAGAAGGACTATATCCTTCCAAACCTTCACATTAAAGTTAAGCCTTTTGAATGGTTGGACCTTCGCTTTGCTCTTAGTAAGTCGATCTCTCGCCCAGATTATTCAATGCGTCTGCCTAATCTTTATATAAACAATCAGGATCAGCAGATTGTTACTGGAAACCCAAATCTGCAGTCAGCCGTAGCCTGGAACTATGATGCAAGTATTGCCCTTTATGCTACGCGTTATGGATTATTCACCATCTCCGGATTCAAAAAAAATATTGACAATATCTTTTACTGGTTAAATAATATAAAAATTATGAATGCAGATCAGGCTAGAAGTTATGGACTGCCAGTTGATCAATATGGCCCTTTTAACCAGTATTTGTTGAATATACCTGTTAATACCTCAGGGACTAAAGTATGGGGTATTGAACTTGACCTGCAGACTCACTTGGGATTTTTGCCCGGTGCTTTAAGTAACATAGTTTTTAGTGCAAATTACTCGAGGACATGGTCAAAAACCAAATATCCAAGATTTACTTTGCAAAAATCAGCAGATTTCCCGCCAAAGTTTTCTCCTGTTTATTATGAATCAGAAAGAGAGCTAAGCGGACAAACAGATTATACAGGAAACTTAGCTCTTGGCTATGATTATGAAGGCTTCTCAGGAAGGGTTTCTGTCTACTTCCAGGGTCCTTACTTAGGTTACATTAGTAGCAATGAAAACTTGGACTCCTACCAGAAAGCATTTTCTCGCTGGGATATTTCACTAAAACAATCTTTTACTGATTATCTGGCAGTTTTTGCAAATATTAATAATTTCACAAACGTTATTGAAGGCTCTTACCAAAGTTTCCGTAGCCTTGATAATGGGGGATACCTTTACGGAATAACCGGAGAGATGGGTTTGCAGATAACATTTTAATACAAAATATCTTTATGCATGAATCTTAAGATAAAAGCATGTTTACAAAATACTTGAATGTAAGTTTCCGCATATTCATTAAAGCATGAAAAGAAAGGCAAAGAAAGAGTAAAAAAATAAAGGTCATAATAATTCACAGTGTAAAAAATCACAGGGGAAAAAGTATGAAAAGAGCTACTGTACT
>JAUZPB010000242.1 GCA_030706145.1 Bacteroidota bacterium | reverse complement strand
CCATGTTTGAAAATCTTGACCCTCGAGAAATCAGCTTTATTGAACCTGTTGACACATAATGCAAAAAAGATTATGCCCATTACAATAATCAATAAAGTACTCATCAGGGGCATAATGATAAATCCATTTACGTTAAAGGCAATGCCTGATTTGACTAGATCTGTCGCTGGTACATTTTCCATATGTAAGGCAATGTATCGGAAGGCCGATGTGGTATAGGTTAATGGATTCAGATATATAATAGGAGCCAGGATCTTCGGGATTGCCATTGTTGGTATATACGCTCCTGATAAAAAAGTAAGAGGGAACGAAACAATGGTAATAAGTAATTGAAAATTAGTTGATTCTTTTGATATAGTAGCCAGATATAATCCGAGAGAACTAAAGGTTAATCCAACCAGGCACATTAAAAAAGTCATTATAACCCCATGAATTAGATCTATCTTAAGTCCCATAAACAAGCCCAGCAGAACGATAATAATTCCCTGGAAAACAGCCACAATCATTGAAGAGACAACCTGACCAATAGCGATCTGCCATCTGTTAACTGGTGCAACAAGTATCTCTTTCATAAATCCATTTGAAATATCTTCGAGTATATTCATTGAGTTATTTAGAGATGTTTGGAATACGGTCATAATAATTATACCGGAGATAAGGTAATTCATAGGATGGTCCAAACCTGCAACTACAGACCTGGTTACAAAGGAGAATATAAAAAGAAAAATTCCCGACATAAACAGCGTAAAGAACAATCTCATTTTATCTCTGGAGAGTTTAATTAAATTTCTTAATACAATAGCTTTAACCGGACGAATCATTCTCTAATCTCCTTACCTGTAATTGCAATAAATACGTCATTAAGTGTGCCCTTATTGATCTCAATATCTTCGATAGATTCTTTAAAGCATGAAATAATTTCGAGGACCTTTTCAACATCTGTTGCATATACAACGATTTGTTCATTTTCCAGTTTATATTTCATAGAAGAATTCTTAAGATATTTTTGAAGACTATCCTGTTTGGATGTCTTAATTTTCATAGTAGTAGATGTGAATTTCTTTTTCAGATTATATGGTGTATCATGTGCAACTATTTTTCCATGGTCGATAATTGCAACCTTATTGCAGATCTCAGCTTCCTCCATATAGTGGGTTGTAAGGAAAATGGTGATGTTCTTTTGTTTTTGCAGTTTATTGATATAATCCCATACGTTGGCCCTTGTTTGCGGGTCCAGTCCGGTTGTTGGTTCATCTAGAAAGAGGACTTTAGGGAAATGCACAAGTCCGCGGGCAATTTCTGCGCGTCTTTTCATTCCGCCAGACAAGCTATTTACGGGAGCTTTTCTCCAATTGGCAATATCCACAAGCTCCAAAACAAAATCTATACGACCCTTAACTTCTGATTTCGGCACTTTATAAAAATCACAATGGAGTTTCAGGTTTTCCTCGACGGTTAGTTTTCCATCGAGTGTTGATTCCTGAAAGACTATACCGATATCATTCCTCACTTTATCGCTAAAGACGAACAAGGCGGGGAAATATTTTACGGGCAAGAGAAATATTTTATATTTATCAGCTTTAGATACAACAAAGCCGAAAAATATCAGCCTTACTGTTTTTCAAACAAAAATACTCTTTTATAAATACTTTAGTCTAAAGAGCAGCAAGGCTGATCCTAATGTAGTTTGAGTAACACCATGTTACTATATTCTGGTTTGGGGATTACTTGCTTTGTAATGATTCCATGGGTGTAATATCCAGTGTCAGTTTTTCAGTATGACGGATAACTGTAACAGGGACTTTTACACCAACTATTTCACCAGTAAGCTGCTTATGCAGATCGTCAATTCCTTTAATATAATGTCCGTTGAATTCGATAAGAAGGTCACCTTTCAACAGTCCAGCCTTTTCTGCCGCACTTTTTTCCTCTATCGACATTATCATTATTGTAGTTTCAATTGGGAGTTGGTAATATCTCACAATCCTTCTATGTATAGGGACATTTTGACCTGCAATACCAATAAAGCTGCGGGTTACTTTTCCATCTTTTATAAGCTGTGCGGCAATGAACTTTGTCGTATTTATTCCAATGGCAAAACAGATTCCCTGAGCCGGAAGGATTGCAGCAGTATTAACGCCGATAACTTTTCCGGAGGAGTTTACAAGTGGTCCGCCGGAGTTTCCCGGATTTAAGGCTGCATCGGTCTGAATGACGTTATCGATCAGCCTGCCTGAGTTTGCTCTTAGTGTTCTTCCGAGTGCACTTACAACTCCAGAAGTTACTGTACACTGGAATCCATAAGGATTACCAACAGCAATTACAAGCTGACCGACCTTCAGGTTATTTGAGTTACCCAGTTCAACTGATTTCAGATTGGGAGCGCTAATTCTTATGACTGCCAGATCCGTTTCAGGGTCATCGCCTATGAGGTCACCTTCGTACTGATTGCCGTCTGTAAGTGTAATGTTCAGTTTTCTTGCATGGTGAACAACGTGGCTATTTGTCAGAATAAATCCATCGGGAGTAAAAATAAATCCCGAGCCGCTTCCTGTATGCTCCCATGGATAAGATCTTCCGCGCCTGTCCTGCACCTCTACCTTTTTTGTAACATCAATATTTACGACCGAAGGGCTTATCTTTTCGGCAGCGCCAGTTACAGTTTTTGAATAAACGTCCAGTAATTCATCGTCACTTATTATTTCTTCTTCCCTGCCATTCAATGCTTTTGGATAAGTATCCTGCATTGTAAGCAGTTTTAATGCACTTGTCATTCCTTATCACCTTTCTATCTTAATATAATAATACCTAACATTATTTGCTGATTTTTAGTTTACATGCAAAATTACCGCAGGTTCAGGCTATTCAACTTTTCAGACTATTCAATTTGTTTGGAATTCTTCCTTTTTAAGCCTGCGGAGATTTTTCTCCAGGATATTCTTCTCCCGGTCTATTCCTTTCCATATTGAATTTTCTAAATGCATAGTGTCTATGGTAGAAACCATGTGGGCCACGGCCAAATCCGCTGAACAGGATCTTAGATAAAATAAACAGTCCCAAGGCCTGCCAGTATGTTATACTTGTAATACCGAATATTGCCGGCACCAGGGCATTCCACAAGAGCATGAGTATTAAAGTGATTATTGCAATAAATGCCAGGGCCAGTGGGAATCTTAGAAAGAACCAACGGTGTCTTCTGTGTTCATAGCACATTGTTTTTTAATTCCTCATATAAATTTTTTAAGTATTTTCTTAAGAATAAAACGGCATACCTTTTTCTTGAAAGAAGAGTATTAACAGGTAATTGCTTTATTTCGGATATTTCCTTAAAGCTTAGTCCCTCAAACTCATTCATAATAAAAACCTCACTTTGTTCAGGTGGCATTTCCTCAAGAGCGTCTTCAATTTCCTCCCAGATCTGGTTTTGCCAGTAAATTTCATCCGGCAGACTGCTCAGGTCAGGAAGGATATCAGCAAGGGAAATAGCGCCGTCAGATTGCTCATCCGGAAAGCTTATTTTTATTTGGGGCATAGATTTCTCGCGTTTTTTCCTGCGAAAGTCGATGATCTTATTTTTTGCCACCTTTATAAGCCAAGCGGAGATCTTCTCAAACAACTCGATTTCTTCGATTCCAGAAGCAAACTGATAGAATACATCCTGGAGTATATCCTCAGCATCTTCCTTTACGGGAACATTTTTCCTGATAAAGTTGAAGAGTTTTTGCCTTTCCTTTTTTACCGTAATCTCTATTTGTTTTGAAGTTTCTGTCATTTTATAGTTTTTAATGCTTCCATTAATATAGACGAATAAGCCGAAAAAATATTTTATTTTCCATTAGCTACATTTCTGATTATTCAGTTTTCACTTGCATAAATGATTACACATTATATAATTTGCTACAGCCATAAACTTACAAAATACCTTTATCACAAAATAATCAGGATGGCAATATGACTCCTAGACATCTATTTATCTTTATTCTATTATTTAGCTCAATTTGTTTTGCAAAAACACCTACAGATACAACCGAAGTAAAAGATTCGACTTTAATTACAAATTACCAGATTCTGGATTATATTAATAATGCATCAAAAGACGATTATCCATTGTTATTGGACAGTCTGAAAAAATATCATACGACAGACTTCCTCAAATTAAGGGCGGCATACACAAAAACGGATAATTACGATCCTTACTCCATTAATGAAAGTGAATTCTTTATGAGTGCTAATAGTAAAGTTGACTCCTCCAAGTATGATGAAGCTGCTAAAATAATGGAAACACTTTTAGAAACAAACTATATCAACCTTCGAGCTCACCTTTTCTGCGGGTATATTTATAAGCAGATGAAAGACTCGGCACTTTCAGAATATCATTACATGGTCTATGAGGGACTATTAAATTCAATCCTGGATTATGGGGATGGACGAAATCCCAGAACAGCTTATATTGTAACGAGTGCAGGCGACGAGAAAATATTGCTTTATGCTTTTGGAATGAAAAGCAATGAACAGCAATTAATAAACACGGATGGGCATATGTTTGATCTATTAAAATCAGTCGATAAGAAAACCGGGAAGGAATATGATATTTATTTTAATGTTGATGTGCTTTTTAAACATCTAAGGACTCTACGTACGGACAATTAAAAGTTATCTGGTGAGGCAATT
>JAUZPB010000241.1 GCA_030706145.1 Bacteroidota bacterium | reverse complement strand
AAGATCCTTCGAGTATTCCTGAAACCAACTTTTGATAAAGCTAAACCAAACCTATTCAGAGTACTATTAGTTTTCCAATTAGCAAGACAAGTAAGGAGTTCGAAATAACACTATTTATTGGAAATGATAAATTTAGGTTTTTCAAGAAAATAATAGTTAAACCAGACATCTATAGAAATGAATTTAAATAAAGAATAATGATAATATTATATAGATTTGCCAGGTTTTACTGAACTAATAGGTTGAATATCATCATGTGTACATTTGCTTTACTGGAAATAGAAGACTTGATGCCGTGTTCAATGAATTAGATTTACCTATAAATAAATTAAAGGATTTAAGGCTATATAGAATGACAAATACCTTAATGCAAAAAAGATGGTTCAAAAAAAGAAGTTTTTCTTTTAATGATAAAGGATTGTCAGTAAATGAACAGAGTTTGTTTCGCACGAAGATGTATGAAATACCACTTGAAGATATTGAAGAGGCCCCAACAAAGATTAATCTTAAATCACAATCTAAACGCTGGCTTATTCTCTCATTAGGTGTAGTAGGAGCGTTCACATTGTATAGCAAATTACCTGCAAATGGACCTAAAATATTTCCCATATTATTTTATGGCTCAATTGCAATAATTGGGGCACTCAGCATTCTTTTTTCTGAACGTGAGTATATTGTTATTAATACAAGGATTCTGACTGTCCTAATCGAAGCTGGCAATCCCTCTCATGAAGAAGTCATATTATTTCTTGATGAGCTTTATAAGGCAAGGAACAAATATTTTGAGAAGATTTTTTCCATTACACCCACAAATGTTTCATATACAGATGAATTGTTTAAGTTATACTGCATGTTAAAAGAAAAAGTAATATCGGAAGAAGAGTTTGAGAAACTCAAAGAATCCGCCCTTTTAAGATTAGCTAGTCAGAACAACAGGATTTTTCTTAATTGATACCCAAAGCATCAAGGTTCATTACGAGAGAGGAATTTTAATTTTCGATCTATTTAAGAGTGATAGTAAATATCAATTTTTTGTGAGAGACACAATTTCATGAAATATCGAACTAATAAAGATTTTGCTAGTGCATACGAGCTGGCATTTAAGGACAATAACTGGAAAGCGGCATTCCAAATCTGGCTTAATCTTGCCAATCAGGGATTTATTCGATCTACGTTCTATGTGGGTGTCTGCTATGACAATGGCTATGGGACAAAAAAGAATAGAAAAAAAGCATTTGAGTATTTTCTTGTTTCTGCAAAGGATAACATTCCTGAAGCACAATATAATCTATTTCTAATGTACAGAGATGGAATTGGAGCAGAAAAAGACCTAAAGAAAGCCATTAAATGGTTAAAATTGGCAGTAAAGAATAAAGACATTGATGCATACAGGGATTTAGGCTACTGCTATCATGAAGGATTTGGCCTAAAAATAAATTATTCATTGGCAGTTAAGTACTATCGTATGGCAGCACTTAAGGGCGATTCCAAAGCTCAATATAACTTGACGTTATGTTACATTGACGGAGACGGAGTAAAGAAATCTAAGAGATGGGCATTCCATTGGGCAAGTAAAGCCATGAAGAATGGACATCCAAAGGCAAAGAATCTAATTCAAAAATATGATCTCTCAGATAAGGAGTAGTCTAAGATCTCATGCCACTGGATTTTTACACCAGGTTTTTGAACGGATAACTGTTTTACGGGAATTCAGAGAAATTTCCGCCCCATTTTTAACCTTTAATGCCCTCTTTATATGAACTAATTGAGTTATAGAACTGTTAAATAAGTGATATCAAAAAAAGGAGGATTTTAAAGCTTCTTATTTTAAGGTTTAGCATGCGACCAAATAAAATGCATGATCAGAAAACAAAAAAGGAGGAAAAAATGGGAAACACAAAATCATTTAATTTATTCAAATTACTTGGTTTTATAATTGTATTATTGTTTATCGGCGTAACTGTGCGGGCTCAGGATAGTACTATGAGCACATGGCCAAATTCGAAAGTCCAAAATCCACCCTCTCAAGGACAGACATCAACACCTCAGGGACAAATGCCATCATCCCAGGATCTGTCTTTCAATACCAGTGCCTCGCAGCTTTCAAATGAACTAATACAGCAGACCGGAATCTCAACGGATAATGCGGCTAGAATAACCCAGATCCTTGTTAGTTACCGCAATGACCTTGCAGCTGCAAGGAACAAGTATTATGAGAATAATCCTAACGCAAGTAAAAATCAGGATGTTACAGGCAGCAGTCAAACAAATGTCGATATGAACGGCATTTTAGGTGATAATGTTGATCAATACTACAAAGGTATTGATTCTGATTTACTATCTGATTTTAAGGATGCCGATAAAAAAGCCGATAACAAGATACAAGATGTATTTGACAATGATGTGCAGAAATCAAGATATGATCAGGTTAAGAGTCAATGGTGGAAGGATGTAAAAGACAAAGTATTTCCATCGCTGACACAAAACTCACAGAATCAAATGAAATAAACGACCAAAAATATTTCACAAATTGATAAAGACCTGGGGGACGTGCAATAGAGATATTTCACGGTTCTCAGGTTTTTCTGTTTTTATTGGTGAAGTCAGGGGAAATTACAGTTTTTCTTCCTCTTTGAACATATTGACTTCAGAGAGCAAGTCCGAGATATGTTTGCCAGTAAAATTAAAATACTGCAAGAGAATGGGAGAATTAATAAGCCCTTTTATTTCTTCCAGGTCAGACTTAGTATGATAACCCTTTACAAGTGTAATACGGAACTGCTTTTCTATACTAGAATTTTTAATAATGTTAATTGATTCAATTACATCATTTATATTAACTTTTACGCCGCATAGATCGTCATATTTCTCCGGGACCGTTTTGATATCCATAGCAATAAAGTCAGCTAGTCTGTTTTGTATGATATCTTTCAGCATTTTAGGGTTGGTGCCGTTGGTATCTAGTTTAACGCAGTATCCAAGTTCTTTTATTTCCTTAAGAAGATCCGGCAGGTCCTGATGGATCGACGGCTCACCGCCTGTAACTACCACAGCTTCAATTTTGCCTTTTCTTCTTTTAAGATATTCGAATATCTCTTCTTTTGTAATGGTTTTCTCAAATAGTTCTGGTAAAACAAGCTGCGGGTTATGGCAGAACCCGCAGCGAAAATTACAACCTTGTGTAAAGATAACCGAACTTATCTTTCCCGGATAATCAATCAGTGATACTTTCTGAAAATACGCAAGCCTCATACTGTAAATATTTTTCTCATACTAAACTCAGCTTGTTTACCTTTATTCCAATGCTGCACTGGGCGCAAATATCCAACTACACGAGAATAAACTTCAGCTTCTGAATTGCATTTTGGACAGTTAAAATGTTCACCGTCAATATATCCGCAGTTAGGGCAAACGCTGAATGTTGGAGTAATTGAAAAGTATGGCAGCTTGTAATTTGCAGCTATTGTTTTTATCAGCTTTTTGAGTGCTTCTGTATCTTTTACTCTCTCGCCAAGGAAAATATGCTGAACAGTTCCGCCTGTGTACTTTGACTGAAGTTCATCCTGAAGGTCCAGCATCTCAAACAGATCATCTGTATAGTTGACTGGTAGCTGTGTAGAATTGGTATAAAACGGAGAATTGTTTTCAGCTTGTGTCAGATCGTTAGCACATATTATTCCCGGATATTTTTTCTTATCAATTAGTGCCAGTCTGAATGAAGTGCCTTCAGCAGGAGTAGCCTCAAGATTATATATGTTGCCTGTTTCCTCCTGGAAACGGACCAGCTTTTCACGCATAAAGTCCATTACGCTGTTTGCAAAGTTAACTCCTTCAGACTCTCCAATGTTATCTCCCAAGAGATTTAAGCAGGCTTCATTCATTCCAACAATACCGATTGTGGAGAAATGATTTTTCCAGTACTCATCAAATCTTTTTTTAACATTGCGCAGATAGTATTTCATATAAGGATAAAGATCCTTATCCATAAACTTTTCAAGCACTTTGCGCTTAATTTCAAGGCTTTCCTTTGCCTTATCCATCAGTTTACCAAGTCTTTCAAAAAATTCTGTTTCATCTTTTGAGATATATCCAAGCCTTGGAAGGTTAATAGTAACTACGCCAATTGAACCTGTCAGAGGTGAAGCTCCAAACAGGCCGCCTCCCTTTTTATTAAGTTCTCTGTTGTCTATTCTTAAACGGCAGCACATGCTTCTGGCATCTTCTGGTTTCATATCCGAGTTAATGAAATTTGCAAAGTATGGTATGCCGTATTTAGCCGTAATATCCCAAAGAATATCAAGCATTGGATTTTCCCAGTCAAAATCATTTGAAATATTATAGGTTGGGATTGGAAAAGTGAAAACGCGGCCCTTTGCATCCCCTTCTTTAAGTACTTCCAGAAAAGCTTTATTAAATATATCCATCTCTTTCTGGAATCCGGAATATGTCTCATCCCGCATTTCTCCGCCGATTATAACACTCATATCAGCATAATACGATGGAACGGTCAGATCCAGTGTTACATTAGTAAAAGGAGTCTGAAATCCAACACGCGTAGGAATGTTAACATTAAATAAAAATTCCTGAATTGCCTGTTTAACTTCTGCATATCCAAGTTTATCGTAACGAATGAAAGGAGCAAGTAAAGTATCGAAATTTGAAAATGCCTGCGCTCCTGCTGATTCGCCCTGCAAAGTATAGAAGAAATTAACAACCTGTCCGAGTGCACTTCTGAAATGGCTGGCAGGTTTTGATTCAATTTT
>JAUZPB010000240.1 GCA_030706145.1 Bacteroidota bacterium | reverse complement strand
TTTGATGCTCTCCATGGTTATAAAAACACCTTAGAAACCTTAAGTGGAGACGATGACCTGCTGATCCGTGAAGCAGTAAAACACAACATGAAGATAGGCACAGTAACTTCTCCCAGTGCTATAGTTTATACAGCTTCAAAGGAAACTATAAAAGATTATTTAATTCAGAAAGCAAGGCATACAACAACATCTAATTACTATTTACCAATACATCAGTTTTTTCTTGCCCTATGGCACTTCCTGAATATCGGTTTCTTATTCTCTCCAGTCTTATACTTTATTACACCTCTTTCTTTGCTGCCATTTGTTGTAAAGATGTTAACTGATCTTATAACAATAATGCTACACCAAAGGAAATTCAGATACTTCTTTAATTTACCTGAAGTATTTTTCTTTCAGATTATATATGAGTTAATGCTGATAATCAATTATGTAAATGCGAGTTATGGAAGAAATAAAAAGTGGAAATAAAACGTCTATGATTAGCCTTTCAGCAAGCCCATATAAATAAATTAAAGCCGCAAAGCATAAGAAGTTACACTCATTATCTAAAAGCCAATATATATCCCATTCAATAAGATCCAGCAGACAGTCTGCACTCATAATATGTAACGGTAAAGATTATTTCAAATGAATTTATATACCTAGTCATTGATTTGTATACGCCTAATATGTAACAGCAATTGTTATAAACAGCGGCCCAATATCTCTTATTAGTAAATCGTATGCGCATAATAATAACAGCAATAGCCAGTGCAAGTAACGAATAATGATTACCATGCATCGAATGTCATGTACTGTAATGATATATGCTTCATTTAGTTAAACACTATTTTAGTGCGCCATTACACTGCACAGGCCTCAGCAGAAGAAGGCATGATAAGAAACTAGCCGACATACAACATAACTGCATAGTTTTAACTACATTAGATATTTTAGCTCATCTATACTCTCTTGTAATACCAATTATTCCAGTAAAATATAGTAAGTTACATTTTATAGTAAGGAGTAATACTTGATGTAATTTTCATATTTATATAAACCATAATTGCACACAAATACAAGTGCTAATTATGTTAAAATATAATCAGTTACAGAGATTAATTAAGAGATACAATTAATTAATTCTGATATATCTTTTATTTATGTCACAAGCAATAATCTTAATGGTTTAAGAGGTTTTACTAGGGCACGAAAACGCCGTTAACATATTAAAGTATAATAACTTACAGGGATTGCTTAAGTGCGTTTTGGAGAATTATTTTTCATGAATTCAGGCAAGGATTCAGGTTGAATTTAATGATCAACGAAGCAACAAGATGGCGGATTATCGGGGCTGTAAAGGCCTTAATGGAGACAATTTAAGAGGGTTTAACGAGGTTATTTTATGAAAAAGACAGAACAGTCCTGTGCTATGAGACGAGACTACTGCCCCATATTCTCATATTCTCTGGCACCAGTATTGTCCTCAGGCTTTTTATCCTGCTTATTTTTGAAGTTGTTTATGTTGTAAGAAATTGAGAGTGTGAAGATCTGGCTCTTCGGACGGAAGTCGTTCGAAGAAAAGAAGTTTGCTCCTACAGTTTCATTTTTAAATCTCTGTGCTTTGAATACATCGTTGACGCGCAGACTTATAGACAGTCTTCTGTCGAGTAAAGATTTCTTCAGGCCAAGATCAGAGAAGAACATTCCTTTTGAATTTCCCTGTGGGGTTACATTGTTTGAGGCATAGAAACAGTTGAACTGGAAGTCCAGGTCAAAGGGCAGAGCCATCATTGAAGTGAGCCTTGTATTCCATACTCTGCTCGTATTTGTATTGGTAAGACCTGGAGTGTTTGGGTCGAATTTAGTGCCATAGTAACTATAGCTGCCATTGAGTGTCCACCATTTAAAGAGCTGGGTATATCCATTTATCTCAAGGCCATAGGAAGTAACCTCAGAGATATTCTGGAATGTAGTAACAGTTACATTGTCGTTTCTGAGCTCAGTATATGAATTAATATTATCGTGAACTTTTCTGTAGAAGACATTTGTAAAAATAGAAGACTGCTTTATCATCAGGTTGTGTCCGAACTCGTAGGAATCTGTATATTCCGGTTTAAGGTACGGATTACCTGCAAAAGCATTCTGTGGATCCATATAGTGTATAAAAGGATTAATCATTTGCAGAGGAGGTCTGTTAAGTCTTCTGCTGTAGCTTAGCTTCAGTTCCTGGCCTTCCGATAATTCCTGAGAGAAATGCAGTGAAGGAATAAACGAGAAATAATCTTTTTTATACTGGCTGCCAGATGTTTGCTGTAATGACTTTGTAAGAGCTTCTTCGAGTCTAAGGCCAAGCTGATATTTGAACTTGCTTATATTATCAGAGTACATAACGTAAGCGGCATGGATCTGTTCTTTATAAATAAAAACATTGCTCTGGTTTATATCGTTTGTCCAGGTAAGCGTATTATATTCAAAATTGACGACGTTGTAGTTCTGATAACGTTCTCTTAATATTCCTTTATAGCCGGATTCAAATTTTCCTGTTTCCCCTACCGGAGTTGAAAAGTCGGTCTTAAAAGAAAAGAGCTTATTAGAATTATCAGAATATGTATTCTGCTTTTCAGGAAAGCTAGTGGCCCCCAACTCATTATGTCTAACAATTACCCGGTCTGTACTATCGTTGTTAAAAGATTTAGAAAAATATAGGTCGGATGTCAGTTCCCTGTCTTTTACATCGAAAGTTCTTTTGTAGCTAAGTGAGTAGTCAATTGACTCACCCTTACTTCCCTGATCATTATCTGTAGTATAACCGCCCAAGAAATTTTCTAATTGGTCGGTATTACTATTTGTCCCAAAAGAATTTCTCTTTCCTCCCCCTCTATTATATAGAATAGAAGTATTAAGAGAATTCTTTTCATCGATTGAATAATCAGCTCCAAGCTTAAAGTTATGGGAGAAGCCTCTTTGTGTAGAACTGAGTGTCTGATTAGAAGTTGTGCTACCAGAAGGAAGAATGGTCGTTCTTTCTATTGTGCCATCCATTCCACGGGTAGAAAATCTATCATCATAACTGCCGAAGATGTTCCATTGGTTCTGTTT
The DNA here is from genome assembly GCA_030706145.1 of Bacteroidota bacterium. Lineage (GTDB taxonomy): Bacteria > Bacteroidota > Ignavibacteria > Ignavibacteriales > SURF-24 > JAUZPB01. The sequence continues at coordinate 1,707 of JAUZPB010000240.1, read as the reverse complement.
AAAGTTCAGGTTAATGGATCCGCCAAAATTATCTCTTGTTCCAGCGTTAGCCTGAAACATACCGTTCCAGTTCATCTGCTGCTGTTTCTTCATAATGAGGTTAATTATTCCTGCAGTTCCATCAGCATCATATTTAGCCGAAGGATTAGTGACGACCTCAATTTTTTCTATTGCGCTGGCAGGTATCTGTTCAAGCATACTTGAGCTTGCAACTCCAGAGGGGCGACCATCGAGTAAAATAGTAAGGTTAGAATTTCCTCTAAGGCTTACATTTCCATCCATATCAACGCTAACAGATGGTGTGTTCTTTAAGACATCAACAACCGAGCCTCCTGCAGCAGGAAGAGTCTTCTCGACATTGACGATCATTTTGTCAATTGCGAATTCAACGGCATTCCTTTGAGCAGTCACTTCAACACCTTTTATCTGAAGAGATCTTGGAGACAATCTAACAGTCCCAAGCTCAAGAGAAGTTTTACGCGGAGAAACAATAACTGAATCCAAGCTAAGTGTATTATACCCCATAAAGGAGACTCTTATACAGAAAAGACCAAAGGGAACCTTCTCAATAAGAAATTTCCCTTGAGTATCTGTAATTGTTCCAGTTACAGGTTTAGGATCATTTTTCCTGGATAAAGTAATTGTCGCATATTCGACCGGTTTAGATGAAAGAGAGTCTAAAACAATCCCACTAATAGAACCGGTCTGATTTATATTAAGCTGTCCGTTATTTCTTTGGAAATTCTGTGCTAATATATTTTGCTTCGATGGTGCAGCGAAGACAAAAAATAACAAAGCAAACAGAATGGAAAATTTTCTCATTTTATCCCTTGATAGATACTAACTTTAGTCGTAAGATCTAACAAATTTATTTTCATGACTAGTTTTTACAAAACAGACAAATCTACACATTATTATCAAATCAAACAACCTTTTGGAAGCCATTTGAGCAATAAAAAGTGAATATCCTTTTAAGCAAAAATGGAACAGATCCGTCCAATTTATTTTAGTTTGTAATTCACCTGATTTTTTTTAAATTTCTCAATTAGCTTTATGAAAGGCTTATTTTCCAGGTTTTTCATAAAGATGGGAGAGTAATTGTAGGCTGACTTAAATATCATAAATATATATAGGGTTAGTTATGCAGGAATTACTTATTGACCACAAATCCCTCTACCGTTTACCATGGACATTGCCTGATAATGCAATTTCGTGGTTAGAGCCCACTGCGCTCTGCAACCTTAAATGTGATGGTTGTTACAGAGAAAACGAATCAAACTCACACAAATCTCTTGAAACAATAAAGCATGAACTGGATATTTTTGAAAAATACAGGAATTGTGACGGTATTTCGATTGCAGGAGGAGATCCATTATTACATCCACAGATTATTGAGATAGTAGAAGAAATTGCAAAGCGCAAAATTAAACCAATCATTAACACAAATGGAGTAGCCCTTACAAAAGAACTATTAGCAATGCTAAAAAAGGCAGGAGTGTTTGGATTTACATTCCATATTGACAGTAAACAGGGCCGTGGAGCTCAGTGGAAAGATAAAAATGAGCTTGAACTGAACGAACTGCGCCTATATTACGCAAAAATGCTGGCAGAAGCTGGTGGTATCTCCTGTTCATTTAATTCAACAATATATGAAGATACAGCACATTATGTACCCGAGATGGTGCAATGGGCAGCAGATCATATAGA
>JAUZPB010000024.1 GCA_030706145.1 Bacteroidota bacterium | reverse complement strand
TAACTGGATGAGCAGCGCTCAAAGCTTAAGAGATGACCAATCAAAACCAAATTTGTTCCATGGGCCAAACCGCCATATTGATGATTGGCGGCTTCAGGATACTGTAAAGGGACTGCAAAAAGATGGTGATGGCGTTGATGGCATTGCCTCTAGCGGCCCATACCACATGGAACCTCACCAGAAAATGACTTTTATATTTGCAGAAGTAGCTCAGCAGGACTTAATTCACCTTTATCAGGTGGTTGAAAGGGTCAATCGGGTCTATAATAATGGCTTTAAGCTTATTTCTCCTCCAAAACCAAAAGTAAAGTTTACTGCACTGGATAATTCAGTTAAGCTTTCCTGGAGCAATGAAAATGAATTCTCATATGTTGATCCCCTGACAGGAAGATCTGCAATTAAGGAATATAGGATATATAAGACAATAGATCCTAAACGCGAAAATTGGGGAGATCCTGTTGCCATTTTATACAGAGATACAACAAAAAATGTAATTATAGATGACTTATATAACTGGCAGGATAACTCAGGTGTTAAAAACAACTTCTATTATTCTTATTCTGTTACTGTTCTGGATATTGACAGCATTGAATCTGGCAAGGCTTTTCTTCCTGCTAATATGCAATTAAATGAAAATACAGTCGAGGCTAGACCTGTTATCTCCCCAAAAAACTCTCTTAATGACATAAAAGTTGTTCCAAATCCATATATTATTTCGGCTGCATGGGAAAGAAAGCGCCTTGGTGATCCAAAGCTCGGCGAACCAATAAGGGAGATTGCTTTTACTAACCTGCCTGAGAAGTGTACAATTCGCATCTATACAATAGACGGAAATCTTGTTAAGACAATTGAGCATGATAATGCTAAAGGCACAGAATTCTGGGACTTAAGGTCATCTTCAAACCAAATGATTGCAACGGGCATTTATCTCTATCACATATCATCTGACAAGGGAGAAAAAGTCAGCAAATTTGCTGTGGTCCGTTAAGAGGAGTTCATAATTTTGTGAATAAAAAAGATATTTTAATAAAAATGAAAATTAAAGCAAATTTACTGTTCAATAGAATTCTTACCATAGCTCTGCTTTGTTTTTGCTTGCCTGTGGCTTTCTTTGCTCAGGACTTTAGCAACGCCGGCACTGCAAGTGCAAACTTTCTGAAAATCCCGGTAGAACCAATTGGAGAAGCCTTAGGTAGCTCGAATGTTGCTTCTGTTAAAGGAGCCTTAGGCCTTTATTGGAATCCCGCTGCCCTTGCCTCAACAGAAGCTACAGAAGTAGTACTATCGCATGTAAATTGGATTGCCGATACAAAACTCTCCTTTGCAGCCGTTTCTCATAATTTCGGATTTGGCAGCTTTGGCCTAAGCCTCACTGCAATGAATATAGGCCAGATGGAGATTACAACTGAAGATGAGCCAAATGGAACAGGCTCCTTTTTTAATTCAGGCAGCTATGCCCTCGGCTTTTCATATGCTATGAATGTAATTGACCGCTTCAGCTTTGGTGGAACAGTTAAATATGTATATGAATTTATCTGGGATACTCATGGAACTTCTTATCTGTTTGACTTTGGCTCTATTTATAGAACTGATTTCTATAATATGAGGATTGGGATGAAACTTGCAAATTTTGGAACTGATATGACCTTTAGCGGATCACCAATCGATGAAAAGCCTAATGTAGTTGCACAGTCTGGAGTCTCTTATTCTTACGACCCACGCCTGGACCGCCTGTCTTCGGAATATTCTCTTCCCCAGCTCTTTAATGTTGGCCTTTCTATTGATCCTTTGAAACTGGGTGATCACAGACTGACTTTTACAGCTTCGGTTAATGACCCTAATGATTATAATGTGCAAATGGGTTTTGGCTGCGAATACTCATTCCAGGATATACTCTTTTTAAGAGCAGGTTACAAAACAGGCTATGATGAGCAGAATTTTTCCTCTGGCCTTGGACTAAAATTAAATGTTGGCATGTTTAACCCGCAAATGGATTTTGCTTACGCCTCCTTTGGACGCCTTGGTAATGTAGTCTTATTTAGCCTGACCCTTGCATTTTGAAAAACTAGCCTTCCATTTTGAAAACCTTCGGAAGATTCATTAGCCGTAATTTGCCGTTTTTGTAGTGAAAACTCCATTTTAGACCCATTTTATTTCTGGCACATATTTGGTCATCTCATCTTTTGTGTGACTATTTCATAATGGAATTAAAATGAGTGCCTTAATAAAACAATATATTAACAGCATTATTCGTTTCCGAAATCCTCAGGGGATGATTAAAAACATAGTAAAAAAGAATAAAGTTAAAGAGAATATAATTTCTCCAGTCTCTGTCTTTAATTATATCAAACTAGTCTTCCCTGAAGCATTTCTTGATGAAATTGCTGGTTGTATAGGTTTTCAAAGAAAAACAGATACAAATCTTACTATATTTACAGTTACGATTAACAAAGATAAATTGTCTTTTTCTTACAATAATTGTGGATTGTTAGATAGGTCCTCACATTCTTTTATGCCCGATGAGGGAATTATTAATGAAATTCGAGGGGTCTTTCTCCTTCTTAATTCTATACTACTCTTCGAATTCTACGAGGAGCATGATAATATTACCTGGAAACATGAGATCTATCAGAATGTTTAATTCAATTGAAACATGACTCCCTTGGCTTTATTATTATTGTGTGATCTCGGTTGTGTAATCTCAGTCTCCAGATTAGAGTTAGAAAAAAGCTAGCAAATAAACGGTGATTTATGAATAAACTTAGAACCAAAATATTTCTTGCCCTCGCCTTTTTATTCCTGATAATTGTGGCCCTTGGCTCTTTTGGCTCTACATTTATCAGGCGACTGGCAACAGATTCTAGTCATATAATACAAGATAACTATGCCTCGGCCCAGTATTCTACCAATATGCTCAGGGCAATTAATAGGATTTATGGCCTCCACGCTGAAAAAGATCTGCTTAAACACGATGTTCTTATCAATAAAACCAACGATATTAATTCTTTATTGAATGAATTTGATGAAAATCTGAAAAAAGAAGAGGCCAATGTTACTGAAGCCGGTGAGATTGAACTGGTTAATGAGCTTAGAAAGGGCTATTCCGATTTTGTCTTCATTCTTAAGGATACGAATTCTACTTCAAACAAGGATGAGCTAAAGCTTAAGGGTGTTCAACTTCTGGATAAATATGAGAATTTACTCAACATTCTTAATGATATTTACAGAATAAATACTAGAGCAATACTTAGGAAAAATGATCAGGCTTCACAGACAGCAGGTAAAGTATCTGGCTATATGCTCATTATTAGCTCTGTTAGCGCAATTGTTGCTCTGCTTTTTATTCTATACCTCCCTAAATATCTTGTTAGACCAATAGATGAATTGACAGCAAAAATAAGGAAAATATCAGAGGGCAATTATAACCAGCAGCTTACTATACATTCAAACGACGAACTGGGTGAACTTTCCAATGCCTTTAATACTATGTCTTTAAGGCTGAAAGAATATGAAGAAAATAATATTCATAAGCTTCTGATTGAAAAGAAAAGACTCGAATCTGTCATCGATAGCCTTAGAGATGCCATTTTTGTCCTGGATGAAAATAAAACAATTATCTCGGCTAACCTTAGTGCTTTCGAGATAATGAACCTTACTCAGATGGAACTGCTTGGGAAATATGCTCCCGATATAGCTGCGGGAAACGATATTATGAGAGAGCTGATCAAGGACCTGATGACAAATGGTTTGCTGCCTCAGGAAAAAGGAAATTCTAAAAGTGGCATTTCCCCTATGCAAATTGATCTAAAAGGTAAAAAATTATATTTCAACAAAGAAATATCAAAGATTAATTTGAATGAAGATGGATCTAGCAGACTTATAGGTTATATTTTGCTTCTTAAAAATATAACGCAGTTCGAGGAAAGAGACACGGCTAAAACTGATCTTATTGCAACTGTATCTCACGAACTAAAAACTCCAATATCTTCAATAAATCTTAGCATTAAACTCCTTGAAAATGAAAAGGTAGGTAGTACAAACGAGGAGCAAAGACACATAATAGAATCAATGAAACAACAGACTAGCCGCCTTTCAAGAATGGTAAATGAACTTCTTGACTATTCGCAGGCTGAATCAGGTAATATAAAGCTTAGAATAGAGCCTGTAACAGCTACTGATATAATCGACTATGCGGCAGTTGCTATGGTAATGATTATTGGAGAAAAAAAGATACAGCTCGATACTAAAATTGAAGAGGACCTGCCTTGCATGCTTGCTGATGTGGAAAAAACTGTCTGGGTCCTCGTTAACCTCATTAATAATGCTGTAAGGTATACCCCAGAAAATGGAACAATTAGCATAACTGCTCAAAAGAAGGATAACTTTGTCGTGATCGCTGTCTCTGACCAGGGCTCTGGCATTTCGGCTGAAGACCAGGAGAAGATATTCCATAAATTTGTAAAACTGGGAAACCAGAACCCCAGAGGCAGGGGACTCGGACTTGCAATTTCAAAGGAATTCGTTATCTCCCAGGGAGGAGATATATGGGTCGAAAGTGTGATTGGAGAGGGAAGCAAATTCTCTTTTAAACTTCCGGCTGCTGAACAAAAATGATCTTTATGAGACTTATTCCCAGGATTTATACTCCTGTCTTTTTAGTTTGTGCTTTTTTAAGATATGTTTTTAAAGATAGATCGTGGTTTTGAAATTCCAGATGAATTAGTTTAATTTTACTTGATCTGTACAATAATTTATAGCTTTTTGATGAATATGGGAAAAATTTTAGTAATAGATGACGAAGAATCCCTTCGCAGCATTCTTTCAAGACTTTTGACTCTTGAGGACTATAAGGTACTCGAGGCAGGAGATGCCAAAGAGGCAATGAGTATAATTGAACGCGAAGAAGTGCAGGTAATAATTTCAGATGTCAAATTGCCCGATGCAAATGGCGTGGAACTGGTGCCGAAACTGAAAGAAAGATTGCCTCTTTGTGAAATTATTGTGCTTACTGCCTATGGAACTATTCAGGATGGTGTACAGGCAATTAAGTCAGGAGCTTTTGATTATATCACAAAAGGAGATGAAGACAATAAAATTATTCCCCTGGTTCAGAAAGCTATGGAAAAAGCCCAGCTAAGAGAACGCATTGAGCAGCTGGAAAACCGTATATCTGAAAAATTTAGCTTTGATAAAATTATTGGTGCTGATGGACTCCTAAAAGATGCTGTAAATATGGCGCGCAGGGTCTCCTCGACCGATGCTCCTGTACTGCTTATAGGTGAGACAGGTACAGGAAAGGAAATATTTGCCCAGTCGATTCACAATTCAGGACAAAGAAAAAACAATGCCTTCGTTGCCGTTAACTGCAGCGCCTTTGCTAAGGAATTGCTTGAATCTGAAATGTTTGGCTATAAGGCGGGCGCTTTTACAGGCGCAGTTAAAAACAAAAAGGGACTATTTGAGGAGGCTCATGAAGGAACTCTATTTCTGGATGAGATCGGGGAGTTGGATATTTCTCTTCAGGCTAAACTTCTTCGTGTACTTGAGACTAATTCATTTATAAAACAGGGAGACACAAAACCTACTTCTGTTAATGTCAGAATAATTGCTGCTACAAATAAAGATCTAGAGGAAGAAATTTCAAAAGGCAACTTTAGATCTGATCTCTACTATAGAATTAGCGTAATGAAAATTGAGATCCCCCCGCTTAGAAAACATAAAGAGGATATTCAAAATCTGGCTGAAAGCTTTATTAAAGAGTATTCACTCAAACTAAAACGTAATATTGTCTCTGTTGATGAAGAATTTATTGAAAAGCTAAAAGCATATAATTTCCCTGGGAATATAAGAGAACTAAGAAATATTATTGAGAGGGCTGTTATTCTTACCGAATGTAATATAATAGGCACTGAAAGCTTGCCTAGTGAATTTAATAGGTTTAACAGGCTCGGCGAAACAAAGGAAATAAAAACATCTTTACCTTCGCTTGAAGAGATTGAAAAGCAGCATATACTAGATATTCTTAACCAGGTAAGTGGAAATAAAACTCGCGCCGCTGAGATACTTGGCATTGGTATTACCACCCTATATAGAAAACTACAGTCCTATGGACTAGAATGATCCTTTCATTTTGAAAGGGTCTTTTTTGTTATCCTTTCATTTTGACACACCCCTCATGGGAAATAAATTATCTCCTCCCCTAAAAAATTCGAAAAGACGCAATTTTCGCAAAAAATTATCTTTGTTGAAAATTATTCACCCTGGCATAATAGTGGAAAAGATTATCAAAAATCTATAATATATTGATAAACTTTACAGGTACAATTTCCCTATGGTAATGGCCGCATATCTGATTGTTAATGTTTTGCTGGTAGCTGGTTTTGTTAAGCTAATGAGCAAAAAGGATTACCTATCTTTTTTATCAAACGGAAGATGGTGGCTCACGTGGATTGCAGTCGGCATTATTACACTTATGGATGAACTGACCTCAATCTACTATGCACCCTTCGAAGCTTTTCGTTTTATTGGAATTAAAGCAATAGTTTATATAGCACTTACTTCTATACTGATTAGATTTCTCTCAACTAGAATGGTCGAAATTGCTGAGATACTTGAGGCTAATAATATTAAAGGAGGAGGCGTCTATTCTTTCTCTTACCTTGTCCTGGGCCCTAGTTTCTCTTTTATTGCAATTTCTTCTATTATCGTAGACTATGTCCTTACTGCAACAATCTCTACTGTTAGCGCCGTCGAAAACGGTACCTCATTTCTTGCAATGGGACCAGAGGTGAAGTTCTTCTTAAAGTTCGGCGTGATTTGGGCTATTACAGGACTTAATATCGTCGGTATCAAGGAAAATGCAAAGTTTACATTCCTGATCTTCGTCTTTGCAGCCTTTGTCCTTATGAACCTTATGGTGGGCGGTGCCGTTAACCTTCACCCCGATACAATGGCCAGAGTTGGTATGAGCTTTAAGAGCTTCTGGGCTGACCTGTCAAATGGATCCATTTTAAGCGGATACCAAAATGTAATTATCGGTATCGGTAGCTGTATACTGGCTTATTCTGGAATTGAATCGGTGCTCCAGACGGCTTCGTTGGTTAAAAACTGGAAGGAAATCAGAAAAGCTTACCTTTTCCTTGCTGTAACAGTCGGTATTGTAACTCCTCTTATTGCTCTTTTTGCCCTATCTTCAAATATTGATATTACAAAACACGAAACAGATCTTATTCCTGCATTCGCCTCAAGCGTAAATGGCGAGCTCTTCGGTATCGTTGTAGCTATCCTTGCTAGTATAACTCTTATTATGGCTGTCAATACTGCAATGGTTGCTTCTGCTGAACTTATTGAAAAGGTCGCAGAAAGATATAACTTTCACTGGCTTACACAAATAAATAAAAGTCAATCGCTCTACAGAATTCATATTATTAATGGAATTTTTTATACCTCAATATTAATAATTACAAGCGGAAGTCAGGCAATTCTGGCTGAAATGTATGCTGTCGGTCTTGTAGCCAGCTTCTGCATTAATACTGGCTCACTTCTTATCTACAGGTATTCAAAAGGTACAAAAGAAATATCTTACCATACCTCTAGGCTTGGAACTCTCTTTCTTTTTATTATACTTGTAAGCACATTTGCTTATATTGTTATTCACAGGCCCTTTGGTACTCTCCTTTGGTTTATTATAACAGTCACATTCCTTATTGCAGGACTTAGAATTTCAAAATTCAGGGCTCCGGATATTCCGGTAAGAAGAGCTACGCGTACACCAATGGACCTGCTCTTTGCAATTCTGGAGATACCATCTGAAACTGTTCATCTTTATTTCAGACGCCCGGCTGAATATGAGCAGCTTGATGCAAATGACTCCCTATATGTGAGCTTCTATACTCCTAGAAAGGAAACACCTTATAATATAAGCCAAAATCATTTCTGGATATCTATACAAAGAGGAATGAAGCTTTTTGATATGATCGTGGCAATGCTAAAGACACTTGAATATGAAATACCTTCTGATAAAAAACTCGTCGTTCATTTCGGATGGCCTATGTCTTCTTGGGTAGACAGAATGTCAATAGGCGTAATGATATTTAATATAATGAGGCTTCCTAGAAGATTTCCTAAGTTCTCTTTCCAGATTGAATATAAAGCAAATCCGAATAAGAAAACAATTCCTGAGGTTAGTGCTTGATCTGTATTTCTTTTTGCAGCTAATAATTTTTCTAAATACAAATGCCCCTAAAGTTAGGCCAGGCAATATATAAATAATGCCTGGCCATTATTTAAAATAATGCCAAATGGCACTATTTTAAAAGTACCATTTTCTTTGTCTCTGAAAATTCACCTGACTTCATAACATACAGGTAAACACCGCTAGGTACCCTGAAACCAAATGAGTCTAACCCATTCCACTGTACCGAATGTAAGCCGGCTTCATAGTCTTGTTTGATAAGTGTAGTAACCTCTTTGCCCAGACTGTTGAATATTTTTATCTCAACAAGACCAGCCATAGGGATCTGGAACTGGATTGTTGTTGAGGGATTAAATGGATTAGGATAATTCTGATGCAGCTCGAAGCTTTCCACTACCGCAGATGATGCAGCATCTTTCGATAGCGCTGGCTTTACTACCATGTATTGCATCATATCGTTTTCTTCATGATCAAGAATATGGCAGTGATATACATACTTACCTGTGAAACCATCAAAGTTTGCAATTACCCTTGTTATCATATTTGCTGGACATCTAAGGGTTTCCTTCCATCCTTTTTCGTTTGCATAAGGTGGAATAGGACTTCCTGTAGTAAAGAGATTAGCTCCTTCAGGAGCCTGGTTATTTCCATATGCATTTTTGTATGCTTCCGGATCAAAAGGAATTCTGTCTAGTACCTGAAAGTTTATCAGGTGCATATGCATAGGGTGAGTATCAGGAGATAGATTTATGAAGTTCCATACCTCTGTTGTCCCAAGTATCGGTGTCTCTGTAGGTGTGCTGCCTAAAAACGGCCTGTTGTTTAGTTGCATAGGCATTCCACCTGGCCACATATCCTCCATACCCATTACTTCATGAAGAGTAATATTTCTTTTCCTTACAGCCGATGATTCAGATAATCGCCTAATAGCTCTTGGATACATTGGTAGATTGCTCGTGTCTTTTTTCTTTAGTGGTTTGTTTACAATGAACTTCATTACAACACTAGTTTCTGCTGTCGGTGGATCACCAATGTCTGCTGGAGTTAAGCCTGTATTCCTTAATATGATCTCTTTTCCATTATATTTTGAAAAGTCAATAATTACATCAGCTCTCTCTCCACATCCTAGTATTAACTGATTATTATAATTGAATTGTACAGTTTGGGGCAGGAGTCCTCCTTCTGATCCAATTTGATGCATTGGAATGTTATAATCTAAGTATAAATTGTAGAAACGCGCTTGTGATGCATTTAGCATTCTGAAACGGTATTTCCTCGGTTCGACTTCCAGTTTAGGCCAGGCAGTCCCGTTTACCAGGATGGTATCACCGAAGAACTCTGGCTCCCAGGGATTTAGATAAAAAAGTTGGCCGTTTATATCGAACTGCTTGTCTTGGATGATAAGTGGAATTTCATATTCTCCTTTTGGAAGACTTAATGAGTCTTCCCAATAATCTCTTATATACCATAGACCTGCAAGTCCGGCATATGCATTTAATCTCGTCTGGCCTAAAGCATGATCATGATACCACATCTGCCTTGCTTCCTGAATATTAGGGTATATGGATTCAAATGACTGACCCGATGCATACCAGCTCTCAGGACCACCGTCATATATTTCGGGAATCTTTGCACCGTGAAGATGTACACATGTCCTTACCATTGGTTTGTCTAACAAACCCATCATTTTCAGGAGCATCATATCCTGTTCAAATATGTGCTCAGTTGGTAGGTTGTTAACCCATTTTATTCCAACCATCTGATTTTGCCTGGCTTCTACTGTTGGTCCGAAATACCCTAAGCCTCCATAACCCCATGTCTTGGATATTGGCATTTCAGAATGGAAACGGTGTGTGCCTTGTTCCATTTTTAATGTGTAATGTGTAATGTTGCCTGCTTTGTAATCCGCTACTGCTACAGGTATTGCCGAAAGCAGGGGATCCTTAAACTTAGTTAGTAATGCGGTATTGTAGAATGTAGTGGGTGTGTCAGGAAGCAGCTTCTGCCAGGGAATCATAAGTCCTGCTCCGGCTACTCCTAAAGTGCGTAAGAAGTCTCGACGAGAATACATAGGCCCTCCTTTATATTCTTATGTAGTTGTGGTGTATTTCTCTCTCCAGAATAAATTAGATCTCTTTATCTCTCTGCCTTTATTTATCCTGGAGATGGTGGTTTAGCCCTTTCTTAAAATAGTTACTTTCCTTTAACTGAATAATTACCTCTATTTGTATTTCTGATAAATGCAAATAATTGTGCCCTGGATTTAATTGCTGTTTTTCATAGAAAAACTAAATTTCTAAATAAATAGAGATTATTTTTTTACCCTTTTTTAGGAAACATTAAATTAATAATATGTGTTACACCGACTTAACTCTATAAGGCACCTATTTTTTATCCTTTTTCCCATTCTTTGTCTCTTCGTTTTTTATTTGTTCACATTAGTATTGAATTATTTCAGAAGTAACATCGATCTGGTTTCCATTTTATTGCCAGAAGAAAGTTGAATGTAATAAACACCGCTCGAAAGATTTTTCCCATCAAATGAAATTTCATATCTGCCTTTGGGTCTGACTTCATCTACTAAAGTTGTAATGATCTGACCTAATGAATTATATACCAAAAGTTTAATGTTAGATGACTCCTGTAGCTGATATTTTATTATTGTCTGCGAATTAAAAGGATTAGGGTAGTTCTGGTAGAGCTGAAAATCTTTTGCAATAGTAACCTGGTTTTCAACATTAACCGGAAGTCCTGAATAAATTACTCTGAATGCATCTGCTGCAACAAAATTGCTTGCATTGCTGTTTACCGAAATTACAATCTCCCCGCTGCTCCCAAGTGAAAGCGAGCCAAGATAATTCCACTTTGCACCATTAGACTTTTGATTTACTATAGATTCTGAAACTGTTCCGCCTCCTTTTAATGTAATTTTTGTATTGTCTGCTAAAATAGAATTTGAGGGCCACCATCCATAAATATCATATTTACCCTTTTGAACTATTCCAGTAGAAAAATCTGCACTGCCTTTCCCGCTGTTTGGTGAGGCATACATAAAATTTCGTCCGAAGAATTCATATCCCGAACTGTCTACAGTCCAGGTGGAACTTATCTGCGAATTATCCAGTATCATCCTTTTCGGGTGAGATAAATCCAGATACTCAGCAATTGAATATATGGTTCTCTCTCCAAGCTTTGCCAGACTTGCACTGTCTACAGTTAATCCTGTTGAATAAACATCGTAAGGAGTCTCATATGTAAGAGCCATTGTCTTATCTGACCAGTTCTTCCACTGCCAGCCTTCAGGAAAAGTTGAAGATAAATTAGAATAACTGAAATCGTTGAACTTAAAATATGGATTATCAGAAATATTAATATTTGAGAACTGCAGCTCTTTTCTGTAAAATGAGGACGATGTAGATGAGGCAGTATGTATCCAGAATGTACAAAACTGCGAGGCCTGTGAATGAAGGTTTAAAAATACTTTTATTGTCTTAATGGCATTTACTGATTTTATCTTTTGCTTTAATAGCAGTACTTCTTTGCTTGTCAAAGAGTCAGCTTCATTCCAGTTTGACTCAAGGTCTATACCGTCAACATTTGTCCTTGAACGCCCAAAATATACACCATCGGGATTAGTAAATGGAACTAAGTGAAATACAAGGTTTTTTAAATAATAATTTATTGCTTCATCATTACTTAAAAGTGTCTTCATAATTCCGTCAAAGTGCCACGATGAAGTGGTCTCTCCCGGATGCGTCCTGGCATGGATCCATATATGTTCTTTTAATGAATCAGCAACCGATCTGTCAGTTATCTTTATCTCATACAAAGGGAGATTCCTTTTCGTATAACCTATAGTGTCAATTGAAAAAAATGGACTTGAAGACCAGCTGGATATTCTTTTATTTAAATAGCTTAGTGAATAGGGAGTGTAATAGGAAACAAAAACTGAATCATTTGTGTAGGTCTTTTCAAATGTGTTTAACTGTGGACTTTCAAGTGCAGAAAATCTTTGGAAACTTTGATTGTCATATGAGTACATAGCCTGGGTTACATCGCTGTTTATAACCTTTACTCTTATGAATTTGTTTCTTATTCCGCTCATCTTGAAATAAAACCATCTTCCGCCTATATCTTCTCTGGTTTTAACTAAATACGTGACAGAATCCGTAGTAGAAACTGATTCCAGATTTCCGCTTTCAAAATTTGCATCAAAACGTACTTGTGAGAATATACAAGAAGAGAAAACAACTAAAAAAAATGTCCGCAGAAAAAATTTCAAAATAGTCCTCCCGATTTATCATATTTTTTTGATGTAAATATAATAAATCGGGAAGTATATAATATTTTTATTCTCACTAAAAAAAGTAGATATGCTTTTTATATGGATACTATTTAAGTAGAAGCATCTTCTGCACAGCTTTGAAATTGCCCTTTCCATCTAGTGAACTTGATTCCAGAACATATATATAAATTCCCGAAGCCAATTCACCGGCATTCCATGGAGCTTCATAATATCCTGCCTGCTGAATTCCCTGGCTAAGTATAGCTACTTCCTGCCCAAGCATATTGTAAACTGAAAGCTTTACCTTACTGTCACTAAGCAGTGTATATGAAATAGTTGTCGATGGATTAAAAGGATTTGGATAATTCTGCATCAATGAATAATTATTCATTTCATATTTTACTTCAGCCTGAAGTTCAGATAAGTAGGAATACTTTCCATCATTATCCAGTTGCTTTAACCTATATGCGTATTTGCCAGGCTTAATATTCTTATCTGTAAATTGGTAGTCCTTTGGTGAATTGCTGTTCCCACTTCCGTTTACAAAACCAACTTTGATCCATTCAGAATTTGTTCCAGTCTTATCATTTATTCTGCGCTCGATTTCAAAGCCATGATTGTTTGTCTCTGTAGCAGTCCTCCACTTTAACTCCACATTGTTTCTTTTGACTTCATTATTAAATGCGATTAGCTCAACCGGAAGAGGACTATCAAGTGAAACAACATTTGAGTAAATGCTCTGTCCTATAGTTGCATCTCTGTAGGCTGAGACTCTGCAGTAATATATCGATCCACTAGGGAGTCCATCTATTCTGTATGAGGTAACGTTACCAACACTAAGGTTGTTAAAACCTGCAACAGGAGAAGAAAAATCACTGTTGTCATCTACATCCAGGAAATATCCTGTAGGTGCAAGTCCCTTTGTAGGTGCAGTCCAGTTTACAGTAAAACTATTGCCTGCTACTTCCGTTATTCCTGTTGCCTGCGGTAATAGCATTGCATAACTGTCAATCCAATTGCTTTCATTCATGTTTATCAGTGTGGCATTTCTGTTTCCTGCTAGATCATTAAGCTGATTTCCACCTGAGTGCTCAAATCTGTAATATGCAACCAGTCCGGCTGCAGAAGGACTAATTACATTGTGCATGTTATTCTGAATATCGGTCTGTGTAAGTGCTGTATTCCAAATTCTTACTTCGTCAATTGCTCCGTTAAAGAACTTTTCTGCTTCTCCATTTGCTTTATTCGAAGCTCCTAACCTTAATGGAAGAGAAGTATTCATCTGATAAGCTGTAAATGATTTTGTCCCTTTTAGATCCCCATTTACATAAAGTTTCATTTCACTGCCGTTATATGTACCTGCAACGTGTGCCCATTTGCCTGTTTCAGCATTGCCATTTGCTAAACTTTCAAAGCTGGTTCCATTACCAAGGCTGAAATTCCACTGATTTATATCCGAAGCACTAAAGCCTACACCAGTTAAATATCCCTGTGAGCTTAAGGCTGACCTGTTTGTACCAGCTCCGCCGTTTACCTTTGCCCAGAATTCAATTGTAAAGGCTGAAGTATTAAGAGCAGCCGAAAATGGAACTTCAGCATACTGGTCTGTACCGTTAAATACCAGGGCATTACCAGGTACTTTCTTTACAATAACCTGACAGGTTCTTTCAATTGACTGTGCAGGTGTCCCGTTATCTGTTACTCTTATTGTTATTACTGCTGTACCTGTTTTGCCGGATGAGGGAGAAATACTTAAAGTCGCAACTGAATTTGGACTGGTATAGTTAACTGCTGGATTTGCAAGGATCTCAGTGTTATCTGAAGTAGCTGTGATAGTAAGAGACTGGTTTTCATTTCCACCTGCAGTAATTCCGCTAAGTAAAATTGTTTGATCACTAATGCCATCATAAGCTATTACAGGATAAGTGATTGCATCTAAAGTTGGTTGATCATTAACTGAGTTTACTGTTATTGTGGCTGTTACCTGACTTCCGCCAAGTCCGTCATCGCTTGCAGAAGTTGATGCATTTATTGTGAAACTTGCAGTCCCCGAAAAATTTGAAGCCGGTGTGAACTTAAGCCCTGCATTTCCCTGCGCAAATGTTATGAATGTTCCATTTACTATCTCAGTTATTCCATCATTTTGATATAGTCTGCCGTTTGTAATGTTGTTTATCTTAAAGTGTGTTACTTCAGCTCCATCTGCAGGATTTCTCGAAATGACCAGACCGCTTGTCGTTTGTATATCCTCATTGGTCTCTGCATTACTTATTATAGGTGTATCTGCAACTGGAGAAATTGTTATTGTTACAGTAGCTGGAGAAGAATAGTCTGATCCATCAGTCCCTTGATATTGAAAAGTATAGTTACCAAAGGTATTAGCTTCCGGAATAAATGTAAAATTTCCTAAACCTGAATATGAAATTATCTGCCCGGCAGTAACATTACTGCCATTGTATTTAAGTGTGCCGCCTGATGGTAATGAAATTATCTTTATCTGCTGAAGAATGTCTCCGTCGGCATCACTATATGTCATCTGACTTGCATTTATTGTGATTGATGAAGCATCTTCAGATCCTGTAGCAGTGAAGTTTGCCATAACAGGAGGCTGATTACTGCCTGTTGTTATTGTGCCGGGATTTGTTATTGATATTCCACTTATTGTTATTGCTTTCGATGAACTATTATCTATATTACCTGAACTATTAAGATTAGCAGTGTAAACTTTGTGACTTATGTTTCCTGCTTCTGTCCAGTAGACCGTATTATAAGTGTTATTTATTGTAATCGACTGTGGGCGGTCCCGGTTTGTAAAAATATCTTCTATAAGAGCTCCTGTCAGGTCACAGCGTCTTATCTTTCCGTTATTTATTTCCGTCCAGTATAGTTTACTGTGCTGGACGTCTATGGCAATTCCTGTGGGCCCTAAACCACTTAAGCCTGTTATTAGATCAGTTGTAGTGCCATCAGAGATGGCAACTTTTATTACCTTTCCTTGCCCATAATCTGTAACATAGAGCATTTGCGCCGATATATTAATGGCTATGTCTCTAAGATTAAATGTTCCGCTTCCAAATGACTTAACTATTCTTTGGTTTGATCCATCAAGCTCTGAAGTATATATTTTATTGTTGTTTGCTTCACTCGAAATCCAGTATAACTTTCCGTTAGTCTGGTCGATTGCCATACCTCTGCAGAAAGAAAGCCCATATGCTACCGAATCTATGGCTCCCTGAAGACTAATAGATGTCCTGTTTATACTTGAATAGCTTGCAATAAGTTCATTCCACAAGAGATTACCAGACGTGCTGTTTAGTACCATTCCTTGCGGAGTTGTCTTCGAAGTCAAACTCATGCTTCTGTAATTAGATCCGTCGGGATGAACTCTTATTAGCCTTGGAGTAGTATGAGAATAATCTATCCAGTAGATCTTCTGTGCGTAAATTGAATTTGATACGATAAGAAATAAAATGCATAAAGAGATCTTCTGGACAAAACTAGAATACGGGAAAGTTTTTTTCATTTTGTTATTCCAATTCAAACTTAAGTGGCTCTGTGTGTCAGGATTGACTAGGAAAAATTCCGGACAGAGCAATTATAAAATTAAGTACAAGATATGGCGGCATGTTCTCATGAGGCTGCGATCCTCCCTGATTAATAATGTTCTGTGCAGCCATAGCTGAATTTACTCCACCTTTATATATGTTTATTCCGGAGGGATGCCTTGCAGGAACCATTCCAACAGGACTGTCAGAAGTACCATACCTGGAAGTTCCAAAACTGTGCACATGCGCAGGCATTTCAGAAGTAGTTAATGTATGAGTTCTTTCTCCACCCTGCGAGCCTAAAGTGTAATAACTTCCAGAATGAATAAATGACCTGCCGCGAAGATTAGGCAAAGCAAAATTTACTCTTCCATCACCACCATATGTCGTCCCAAGAAGTGAAAATAGTGCCATATTTTGGTTTATTGGTAAAAGCTGCCCATTGCAAAGAGCCCAATTTTTAGGCGCAAAGTTAAAGGCTACAATTGCTATTTCCCCCAAAAAGGGCGTGTCTCCTGCAGACATCGATACATTTAGATCCGAAGGTGAGAATGAATCTGCACTGTTCCATTTGTTTTCTGCTGCACTGGATTTCTGTGATCCTAAAAGCGAAGCTACTGATCCTAAAGTTGCAATGGCTCCTATTTTCTTTAAAAAGCCTCTTCTTTCGATTCTATCAGCCTCTTTTAATCTATTTTCTGATCCCATATTTAATTGTTCTCCACTATCTAATTCTAAAATTTATCATCTTGGAGGGAAAACACCCTGAAGAGCAATGATACAGTTTAATACCAAATATGGAGGCATATTGTTATGCTTCTGTGAACTGCCCGACAAAGACAACATTGTTTCTCCACTGCTCTGGCCATAAATGGCAGAACCTGCTAGATCACGTGCAAAATATTTTCCGGATGGATCATTTGATGTTCCCACACTACTTGTGCATTTAATTTTACTACCTGCATGATTATGTGCAGGCATTTGGCTTTCGAGTAGCGTTACTGTTTCAACTCCCATGTAGTCGCCTAAATAACTTTGCGATAAACCCGAGCCCTGGCCTGGATGCATCACAAAATTACCTGTTAGAAAAGGTAATGCAAAAGTACTCTTTCCATCTCCTCCATATATCGTACCTAAAAGTGAAAATAAAGCCGTGTACTGTGCTATCGGCAAAATTTGCCCGTTACACATTGCCCAGCCTCTTGGAGCAAAATTGAAAGGAACAATTGAAACCTCGGCTACAAAGGGATTTTGACCATCAAGAGCTGCATTATTAGTGTTTGCACTAGCACCAGAGATAAAACCTTTATCGGAAAAGATACGCGCTGAAGCAAAAAGCTTCTTGAAAGAAGGCAGTAAGCTTAATGCCGCTGTCAGGCCTGCAAACTTCTTTAGAAAGTTTCGCCTTAATATCTTTCTTTCTTTCTTAAAATCATTTTTATCCAACTTCTTAACTCCACTGTTTATTTTCTCGTTTTCATTAACATCTCATATTTATCTTAAAATATTTCATGTCGGAGATGGATAAATGCCGAAGAGGGAAATAATGAAATTTAGCGCTAAGCAAGGTGGCAAATTTTCATGTGGCTGACTACCACCGGTTGTTCCAGGATAAACCATTTCGCTATTGTCTGTGCTTTCAGAATACATCATATCTCCGGTTGTATCCTTTGAGGGGTATACTCCATTGGGGTTATCTGTGGTGCCTGCATCTGTTGTACACGCAATTGATATCTGGCCGGTTCCTGTTGGCTGTGCATGATTGTGAGATGGAATCTGAGCCATTGTTAAGGTAACAGATTCAACGCCGCCCGTCTCTCCGATAATATAATTGGTACCATCTGGCCCTGTGCCCATGTGAATCGGTATTCGCCCTCTGAGGTCCGGCAGTGCAAATGTACTCTGCCCATCACCTCCATACATGGTACCTATAAGATTAAATAAGGCTTCATATTCTGAAATTGACAAAAGCTGCCCTTCACAAAACATCCAACCATTTGGCGGAAAGTTGCCGGCAAACATTCTAATTTCACCAATATATGGTGTACTCATCTTTTGCGGGACTCCTTTTTTTATGTGTCTAATTCTATACAAGAACAAAATTGATCTAAAGATGATTGGAATCTCTAGAGTGGGATCTCTTTTTATTGTAGGCAATTAAGTAGAATAATTTCCTAGAGAAAAAACGAAAAGAGATTATAATAAGAAAATAAGTTAATAAATTATTGCTGTAAGAAGCAACCTTTAAACATTTTATTTTCCCTTCCTGTTATTCCCTCCTTGTTATGTTTCTCCAAAGCTTTTTAGAATTTTATTTCAGCTTAATTTTCCCCTTCTTGAATGCATGAAATTATTTCTGCGGAAATTACTTTGCGTTTATTAAAAAATTTTCGGGATAATTTCAGGCTTATCTTATTACATTTGTTATTATGAAGTTAAACAACCCTTTTATCTTCAGCTTTACACTTTCTTTTCTTATTGCCCTGTACCTAATTCCTGTCTTGTCTCCATCGATAGTATAACCGAATTCAATAAACTCGGATTCTTTAAACGGCCCAAGCTTTGTAAATACTACAGGAATAGTTATACCAGATGACATTCTCTCTAATGTTATCTGCCCGGTAAGCTCGACCCTTGTAAAAAGCATCAAATATATCTCTTTACTTTTTTGTGCGGGAATAAATATATATGAGCGCAATATGGGCTTATCTGACTTTGTGAAATCTACTTTTTTCTTAACCATTTTTCTTATTAACTTTGGGCTTATATCGAGCACCTTTCCTAATCTTAAAAGATTACTTTTTTCTAATTTATTTAACTTGTCAGGCCCAATCTGACTGCCTAGACTAAATATTAGATTCGGATCACCAAGATATGCCTCAACACTTATTTCCTTTGGAATAGCATATCCTCCTGGAATTAACTGAGGTATAAGATTTGCCATGATTGCAACCTGAGGTTCAACTGAAAGTGCCCTCTGCATGACTTCAACTATAAGAACGTGATACTTTTGGGAATGCTTTGACTTAAAATTTGTAGCATCAGATGTAATTATATCGCTGAAATTGTCTTCAATTCCTAGGGCAGTTACTATTTTCTTTACACTTTCAATTGAACGCCTGTGAATATCAATGACTGTAAAGAGAACTTCATTTTGAGAAAAAACCGTCGAAAGTGCTGTCGCAAAAGGAGCAAAAGGACCACACCCGGCATAAAGTACCCTTATGGGTAAATCTCCCCTGAATTTTTCTTTTGCCCTTTCTATGGCTTCATATGTGGCTCTAATAAATGCAATTGTCCTGCTTGAGTCCAGTATGCATGTTCCTGCATCTATAGGTGAAATTGCCTTCCCGCTTTTTAATATTGTAGAAGTAAAATCTTCTTTAAAGCATGAATTATTGTTTATCTCTGTAACTGATGAGAATATTTCAAATAAACGCGCACAGCTTTTTTCATTGTAACTTTGTGACTGAATCTCTGAATTCTTAGCTTCTGAATTCTCATCTATTTCAGTCCTGCCTGGAATGTCTTTTGCTTTGCTGCCTTTTTCTAATCTGTCACCATTGCCAGTTGCAATAATGGCTTTTGTAATCATTTTTATTTCATCAAATACAGCTTTATTCAAGCGCTTCCCCCTGACCTTCTTATTTCCTACCTGCCATATAACAATTGCAGGAATACTTAATTTATTTCTTAAGTGACAAATCTAATGAAATTTTTAGCTTTTTTTGTATTCAAGATTAATTTTATGAATTAATGGAAAATTTTTCATACATTCATGAAAATCTTAAATGTGAACAAAAATATTATGAGCTTTTTATTAAAAGCTTTTTATTAAAAGCTCGTCTGTATAATAGAAAGATTGTTTTTAGTTGATATTTTTTAAGTTTTAATGAACTATTTAGTCTGATTTTTTGTATATATTTTTGATATTTTATTGTATTCAACATGAAAAACAGGATATAAAATGAAAGTTGGAGTTATTGGCGCCGGTCTTGTAGGCGCAACAGCCGCTTATGCAATGGTAATGAGAAAAGCTGCAAATGAGATTGTTCTTGTAGATGCAAATGAAAAACGTGCAATTGCTGAAGCTGCTGATATTCAGCATGCTGTCCCTTTTACTTATGCTACAGATGTTTATGCAGGTGGCTATGAAGATCTGAAAGATGCCAAAATTGTCATTATTGCAGCCGGAGCTAGCCAGAAACCAGGCGAAACAAGACTAATGCTCTTTGAAAAAAATGCAGCTATATTGAACCAGATCATACCTCGCACACTTGAGGTTGCACCTGATACTATCTTCCTGATTGCAACTAATCCGGTCGATGTAATTACACATATAAGCGCAAAAATAGCTTTGCAGCATGGTGTCCCTCATTCACGCGTTATTGGTACCGGTACAACACTCGATACTGCAAGGTTTAGGTCCTTACTTGGAATTCACCTAGGCGTAGATTCTCAGCATGTCCATAGCTATGTTATTGGCGAACATGGAGATTCTGAAGTTCTGACCTGGTCAAATGTCGATATTGGCGGAGTTCCACTTGAGGATTTTATTGAATATAGAAAAGTTGATTTTACAGAGAAAACAAAACAGGAAATTGATAGTAGCGTTCGTAATGCAGCTTATAAGATAATCGAGGGAAAAGGTTCTACTTATTATGGCATCGGTGCCGCTATTGCCCGTATAGTCGATGTCATTAACAGAGATAACCGTGCACTTTTAACTGTCTGCACTGTGCACGATGATGTTGAAGGAGTCAAGGATGTCACACTTGCACTGCCTCACCTTATTAGTGGCTCTGGTAATCTTGGGACTATTCCTCTAAGGCTAAATGCTAAAGAAAAGTCTTTGCTTAGAAAAAGTGCTGAAATTATTAGAGAGAAAATTGATGAGTACGAGGGCAATAAACAGCCTGAATAATTATAGCTTATATGACTTACTAACAATACTACCTGGAACTTAAAGACTTCCTAAAACTTAAAGAAGCCGGTACTATGCACCGGCTTCTTTAGTGACTTCCTATATAAACTATTCTATTGTAAAAACATTCTTTTTACTTTCATTTCCGCATCTGTCTACTGCCGAAATAGCTACGGCTGTGATCTTTTCTTTTGCCCCTGGCTTCTTTGTCATCTCAAGTGTACCTTCTGGAAATATTTCATAATTCCACTTGTCGTTGACTTTTGTATAAAGTACATAGACAAATGGCTTTTCTTTTCCAGCTGGGCTCCATGTGACCTTAATGTCTTCACTATTTTTTGTAACGTTTATAACAGGCTTTTCCGGAGCTTTGTTATCAAGCCATGGTGAAGATGGAACAAGTGCCTGGCTCTTATATGGCCCGTCTTTTAGGGCTTTGCCATTTAAGCTGTCTTTGTCCATTATTGATTTCATGCTGAATATTATTGTACCTGGTGCCTGAGGTATCATTCCGCGGGTAACCATGACCTGGTTTACTATTTCAAGTGACATGGTCTTTTGATCTACTTCTGGCCTTGAGTATAATCCTGGCCAAAGATTGCGCCCCTTTGTGTTTTCTGAATTCCACCAGCCCAAAAGTATTGGAAAACTTACCTTCATATTTGAAATGTTCCAGTATAACTGAGGAGAATAATAATCGACCCATCCCTTATTAAACCAAAGTTTTGCATCTGCATAGAGTGTCGAATACTGATCAAATCCAGATGGAATGCTTGCTGGATATCCTGGCCTGTAGAGCCCAAAAGGACTTATGCCAAATAAGACTGAAGCTTTTACTTTTTTTATACCGTCGTATACTCTTTTTACAAATTTGTTTACATTATCACGTCTCCAATCACCTCTTGAGAGCTTTCCACCTTTGTCCGTATAAGCCTTGTAGGTATCATCATCAGGAAAATCCTTTCCTTCATTATATTCCGAATATGGATAAAAGTAATCATCAAACTGAACACCATCTATGTCATAACGTTTTACTACATCCATTATGACTGAAAATGAATGGTCCTGTACTTCCTGAAGTGATGGATCCATCCAGTAATATCCTGCCTTCCCAAGTTTTCTTACGCATTCAGGTTTTGTCTTTACGATTGACTTAGGGGAGATTTCGCATTTCATTGCAGGATGATTTGCTCTGTAGGGATTAAACCATGCGTGAAGTTCAATTCCACGTGCATGTGCTTCACTGACCCAAAATTCAAGTGGATCATAAAATGGCTCGGGTGCTTTGCCCTGCTCTCCAGTAAGGTAATATGACCACGGCTCTAGATCTGATTTGTATAATGCATCTGCCTGTGGGCGAACCTGGAATATGACTGCGTTCATATTCAGTTCTTTTAACCTGTCGAGTATTGCAATTGCTTCCTTCTTCTGCTCATCAACACTTAAACCTGGCTTTGAAGGCCAATCAATATTGTCGACAGTTGCAACCCAGGCTGCCCTTAGTTCGCGTGATGCTGAAGGAATCTCTTCTGCTTCTTTTTTCTTATTTGCGGCATTTGTACTTACTGTTGCTGACAAAATAAGAACTCCAAGCAGTAACTTTTTAAGTAACTGCTTACTTATTAATTTCATAACTCACTCCTAAAAAAAATTTATTTACATGGTGGTTCAAATTTAATGAAATTAGAACAATATTTTTTCATCTTATGGGCCAATATTTAAGAATAAATATTTGAAAAATTAAACCTTGATTTTGCATTATACGAATCTTATTTTAAATGCAACTTAAGTAAAAAAGTTATGTCACCTGAAAAAGTAAATAAATTCTATTACCAGAAATTAAACCTCATGCTCCTCAGGCATTGCCCTGATTTGTAAGACCTCTTTTATTCTTCTTTTGAGAGAAAACATTTTTTGTCTATCTCTCTTATCCTTTTTATCAGTTTTTAGCTTTTAATTTAGTCCCGGACCTGGTCCACTTTTGGATTTAAGGATTCTGATTTTCGTCTATCATTTTCTGCATTCATCAATCTTTATTGCTTGATGTCTGCCGATATTGTCTTATGAATATTTGAAGTAATTAATTCATCGGTCTTAAAAGTTCTGTTCCTTTATAAAAAAGTTATAAAATTGTCTCATATAAACTTTCAGGAGAATACTAATGGATAACGTGAAAGTAGTAATCTGGGGCTTTGGCGCTATGGGCAGCGGAATGGCTGAAATGCTCCTAAAGAAAAAGGGTGTCGAAATTATTGGCGTTTGCGACCTTAACCAAGAAAGAGTAAACAAAAGTATTTTTGACCTTCTAAATATTCCAAGAGGAAATAGAAAAGATGTAATAGTTAAAGCCGATATAAATGATGTACTAACAGATAAATGCTGCGATATCTGCCTCTGCGCAACCGACTCTTTTACAAAAAAAGCTTTCCCAAAATTAAAACTTGCCCTCGAAAGAAAAGTTAATGTGATCTCAACTGCAGAGGAAATGGCTTATCCCAAAGCGCAGGCCCCAGAACTTGCTTGTGAACTAGATAGGATTGCTAAGGAAAATGGCGTTACTATACTGGGAACAGGAATTAATCCGGGCTTTATCATGGACCTGCTTGTCGTTTGCCTTACAGGATGTATGACAGAAGTCGAACAAATTGAAGCAAAAAGAATCAATAGCCTTTCTCCTTTTGGCCCGGCTGTAATGCAGGAACAGGGCGTTGGAATTACTGTAGATGAATTCAAGGAAGGAGTACAAAGTGGCTCTTTGGCTGGTCATGTAGGATTTGCTGAATCAATTAATATGATTGCAGATGCCATAGGCTGGAAAGTTGATAAGTTTGAAACACAAATGAGTCCTATTGTAACTGATATAGATAGGAAATCAGCCTTTGGATTTGCTAAATCGGGTAATGTTGCTGGCGTTAATATGACAGGTCAGGGCTATGTCGATGGCAAAGCTCTTATTAATATGATCCACCCACAACAGATTGAACCAGAGATGGTAGGCGTACATACCGGAGATTATATAACAATTAAAGGAACTCCAGAGGTTAACCTCTCAATTAAACCTGAGGTCCAGGGTGGACTTGGTACAATAGCAATGTGTGTAAATATGATTCCGCACGTCATTAATTCCTCTCCGGGATTAAAAACAATGATAGATCTCCCTGTCCCTAGGGCAATTATGGGAGATATGAGAGATATGATCTGTCAGTGCGATAAATAAAAAGGAAACACACAATGCAAACTGCAATAAAAGGTGATTGGGTTCAGATCCATAAGATCGTACTTGAACCTTCTGAAAGGGCTCCGCAGCTGCCTGGTGATACTAAAAAGGTGCCTCTGGAAATGTGGGTAAAAGGCTATCTTAGACAAGATGCTCAAATTGGTGATTCTGTCGAGGTAGAAACTACAACTGGCAGATCAGCCACTGGTAAGCTTACCTCAATTTATCCTTCTTATAGCCATGATTATGGAGAATTTGTACCCGAGCTTCAGGCAATAGATAAACTGCTAAAGGGGATTCTCTTTCCAGAACAGGAAGGAGGCATGAAATGAGGGACCTTTCTTATAATGCTGTCATGGCCCGCAAAAATGAGATAATGAAAAAAGCTATAGGCATTGACTATAGCGCTTTTGAGTCAGGAGGCATTTCTTTTGACTATGAAAGAATGATGTGTGAAGCGGGTTATTCTCTTCAGGAGATCCAGAAGATACAAGAGAGCGTAAGCGTTGGTAATACTCCTTTAATCGAATTAAAGAACATTTCAGCTCTTTCAAGAAAATATGCTCCAAAGGGCAACGGTGCCAGAATATTTATTAAAGATGAAGCATGCAACCCATCCGGAAGCTTTAAGGCTAGAAGAGCTGCAACAGCTGTCTATCATGCAAAAAGACTTGGCTATAAAGGCGTTATTGCTGCTACGAGCGGTAACTATGGAGCTGCCGTGGCATCTCAGGCAGCAATGCAGGGCTTAAAATGCATAATTGTTCAGGAATGCTTTGACAGCAGCATGACCGGTCAGCCGGAGATACTAGAAAAACAAAGGGCCTGCGAAGCTTATGGCGCAGAAGTAGTCCAGCTTACAGTCGGCCCTGAGCTTTTCTATGTTTTCTTATCTCTTTTGGAGGAAACAGGTTATTTTAACGCCTCTTTATATACTCCTTTCGGAATTGCTGGAGTTGAGACTCTTGGCTATGAACTTTCACTCCAAGCTATGGCAAGGCTTGGTAAATTTCCTGATAAAGTTGTAATTACTCACGCAGGTGGTGGGAACGTTACAGGTACTGCTAGAGGACTATTAAAAGCCGGTGCAAAAAACACCGAAGTTGTTGCTGCAAGCGTTGACCTCTCAGGACTCCATATGGCCTCCGATAAGGCGTTTAACAGAAAGTCCTTTACTACTGGACATACAGGCTTTGGAATCCCCTTTGCTACCTGGCCTGACAGGGCCGATGTACCAAGAAATGCCGCAAGACCTCTTAGATATATGGACCGCTATACTCTTGTAAAACAAGGCGAAGTCTTCTTTATGACTGAAGCTCTTGCTCTCTTAGAGGGCCTGGAAAGAGGCCCTGCAGGCAATACATCTTTAACTGCTGCCTTTTGCATTGCCCAGCAGATGAAGGAAGATGAAATAATTGTTGTTCAGGAAACTGAATATACAGGCGCTGGCAAACACCCTCTGCCACAACTTAGCTTTGCTAAAAAAAATGGAATTGAACTTAAAATAGGTGACCCTGAGTGTGAAATTCCTGGAACAAATATTATACTGCCAAAAGATCCATCTTTAATAAAAGCAAGAGACTTTGATCTCCTAAAGGCAAAACACTCCTATGTCAAAAACTGCATTGGTAGCCTTAATTCTAAACATATCACAATGAAAGATCTGGAATTTATTGTAGAGGATACAAAGTCTGATCAGAAGACTATACTCGGTTTTTTAAATGAAATGGATATAAAAGTTTTATAGAAATTTTTACTAAAGGATATAACAAATGAAACGTGCAGACGACTTTGAAACAAGAAGAAAACATCTTGCTGGTCTTACAGATGAACAGTTAAAAGAAAGATTCTGGTTTTTAGCCAGTAAAATTGTTGAACCTATGCTGGAACTGGGTTATAGAAATACTACTCCTGCAATTGAAAGAAGCGTTTTGCTAAGAATGGGCTTTTCTAGCCTGGAAGTAAAACCTATAGTCGAGGGAGTCATGAATAAGGGCCTAATGAAGTTTGGCGCTGGAAATGTTGTTTGGAGACTCTCTAAGAAACTTGGCATTTCTGTAAGAGAAGCTGGAATTGCTTTGTCTGAAGGAAAGCATTGGGACGAAGTTGATGAATTATTTATAAAAGTTCTATCTCACGATAACTAATTCTTCCAGGAGGGAGGCATAAAAATGAAATTGGAGATTAATAAAAAAATAGATGTTAAGGAACTCCTTAAAGATCTGGATAAATATGAACCCCGAAGAAGAGGCTGGCACTGGAGAGAAGGTAGAAATGAAAACAGGACTATTGGTGATTTTGAGTTTCATGAGACCTCGGAGGCTCTGAAAAACTATATCCCTCTTCCTGGCTCAAGAGGCTTTGGCTACATAGACCCACAGCCCGATTGCGTAATTACAACTGAAATAGCCTCAGGCCGTTTTGAAGATGATATACGCAGAATGAGAATGGCTGCATGGCATGGGGCAGATCATATAATGGTAATTAGAACTGCAGGACAATCACACGTTGACTCTCTGCTTGAAGGTACCCCTCAGGGTATAGGCGGAATAGCTGTTACAAGAAAACAGGTAAGAGCAAGCAGAAAGGCTCTGGACTTAATTGAAGATGAGGTCGGCCGTCCGATTAATTTCCACTCCTATATCTCCGGTGTGGCAGGCCCTGATATAGCTGTTATGTTTGCAGAAGAAGGCATCAATGGCGCTCACCAGGACCCACAGTATAATGTCCTTTATAGAAATGTTAACATGGTCAGAAGCTTTACAGATGCATGTGAAGCAAAGAAGATCATGGCCTGGGCCGATATGCTCCAGATCGATGGAGCACATAACGCAAATGCAACTGCTATGAAGGCCTGGAAGGTTAGACCTGAACTTATGGTACAGCATGCAATTAACTGTATCTTCTCTAAAAAAGTTGGAATAAAACCTGAGAATATTGCTCTCTCTACAGTCCCTCCTACGGCTCCGCCTGCTCCATGTATGAGACTCGATCTTGCATATGCTGTGGCTTTAAGAGATCTGTTCTCTGAATATAAAATGCGCGCCCAGCAGAATACTAAATATATGGAGTCTGATATGAGGGAAGCTACTGTCTCTCATACTCTGAACCTCATGATCTCCAGACTTACAAGCGCCGATATTCAGTCGACTATTACTCCGGATGAGGGGCGCAACGTGCCATGGCACTATAATAATATTGCGGCAATTAGTACTGCAAAACAGGCCTTAAACGGTATGGACGGACTTCGTGAAATGGTTAAACTTGACAGGGAAGGTCCCCTGGGAAAAGATGTGCGCGAACTTAAAGAAAGAGCTATACTCTTTATGGAGGAAATCTTAGAGTCAGGCGGATATTTTAATGCTGCCGAGGAAGGTTTCTTTATCGATAGCGGCTACTATCCTGAAAGAAACGGCGATGGCATACCTAGACAGATCCATGGCGGAATAGGCTATGGTTTCGTCTTTGAACGGGATCCTGATTATTTTGCCCCAGTATCAGTCCACTATGGCTATAATAATGTTCCAAAAGAATTTGCAAACGCCAGTGATGCCATTGGAGGAGATACTTTCGAGGACCGCTCAAAGATACAGTATGTAGATGAGCTCGATGAAACTGATAATGTTAATACCCGGCTAAAGGAAACTGAAAAGTACGATGACCCCAAAACCTTAAGACCCGAGGTCGAATGGAAGGCAGATGGAATCGTATCAACTACAATTTTTCTCCCGTGCGATGAGAGAACAGCTGAGTTTGCTGCAATTAAATGCGGCGAAAAAATGGGATTAGACGATGTTACTCTTGTTCATAAGCAGTGCATACATCCTTCTGAAGGGACATTAGTCGAAATAAAAGGAAAAGTTAAGTTTGACATTAAACTTGATGAACTTGTAATCCCTGAGAAAATTCCTGTTTTGTCTGATGAGCAGATACGCGAGGATATAAACGATAGACCTATGTTTGTCGTTGCTGCAACTATTGGACAGGATGAGCATTCGGTTGGACTTAAAGAAACCCTGGATATTAAACACGGCGGAATTGAAAGGTTCGGCATAAAATATCTCTACCTGGGTACTTCTTGCCCTGTTGAAAAACTAGTAGATGCTGCAATTGAAACTAAAGCCGATGCAATTCTTGCTAGCACTATTATTACTCATGATGACGTTCATATTAAAAATATGAAAAAGCTAAATGAGCTCTGTATTGAAAAAGGGATCAGAGATAGAATCATTTTAATCTGCGGAGGAACACAGGTGACAAATGAAATAGCAATTGAAGCTGGAATGGATGCAGGATTCGGAAGAGGTAGCCATGGTAATGATGTGGCAAGCTTTCTTGTAAAAAAAAGAAGGGAACTGACTAATGCACGTTGATGTCCTGGTTGCCGAAATAGGCAGTACAACTACAATTGTTAATGCATTTTCCAATATAGGACATAAGTCCAATGAAAATGACTATCCTGATCCCGTCTTTGTTGGACAGGGGCAGGCACCTACTAGCGTTCTTCAGGGAGATGTGACTCTTGGGCTTAATGGAGCAGTCGAGGACCTGAAAAATAATCTCGGACAAACTGACCTTTCCTGGAATGAAATGTTTGCTACTAGCAGCGCCGCAGGTGGCTTAAGAATGTCTGTCCATGGGCTTGTATATGATATGACCGTCCGGGCGGCAAAAGAAGCCGCTCTGGGCGCAGGTGCCATCGTAAAGTATGTTACGGCAGGTCAAATGCGAAGGACTGACCTTTTGAAACTTAAGGAGATCAGTCCCAATATTATTCTTCTTGCTGGCGGAGTCGATTTTGGTGAAAGGAATACCGCATTATATAACTTTGAACAAATTGCATCACTAAATCTTAACGCCCCTGTTATTTATGCAGGTAATATAGAAAACCACGACGAGATTAAACTTTTAGCAGATGAGTTCGGTATACAAATTTATATAGTTGAAAATGTCTATCCCAAAATAGATTTGCTTAATGTCGAGCCGGCAAGAAAAATAATCCAGGATGTGTTTGAAGAACATATCGTCCATGCCCCTGGAATGTCTAAAGTTAGGCAATTGGTAAAAGGTCCCATTATACCTACACCCGGATCAGTAATGATAGCAGCTAAACTGCTTAAAGACCTTATTGGTGATCTCGTAGTCTTTGACATTGGCGGAGCTACTACTGATGTCCATTCTGTGACATCCGGTTCAGAAGAAATAAGCCGGATATTAGTTAATCCTGAACCTACTGCTAAAAGAACTGTCGAGGGTGACCTTGGCGTCTTTGTTAACCTTATACATGTTGTTGAAAAGATAGGGGAAAGTGAACTAATAAATGAATTCCCTGAACTAAATGAGCTAATTGAAAATGCAAGACCTATTCCTAGGACTCAAAGGGAAATCTCTTTTATTGAAAGACTGACAAAGGAGGCTCTCGTAACCTCTCTGGAAAGGCATGCCGGAACACTTAGAACACTTTATGGACTTACAGGAAAAAGAACTCTGGCCGAAGGTAAAGACTTAACTAATGTAAAATATATCATTGGTACTGGAGGGGCTCTTACAAGACTGCCTAAAAGAAAAGAGATACTGAAAGAGGCCACTTCACTTAATAATAGTGAAAGACTATTCCCAAGAAAAGATGCCTCTGTACTGATAGATAATAGTTATATAATGGCTTCTCTTGGAGTCCTTTCAAAAAAGTATCCTTCGGATGCCATTAAATTGATGAAAAGAACTCTGGAATTATCTTAATCTTTGAATTATTTCTATAGATGACCTTATGAAATATCCTGCTCTTATCATTGACAAACAAAAAATTAAACATAATACGCATCTGCTTGTTAATAGATGTAAAAAATCCGGAATTAATGTCGCGGCCGTAAGTAAAGTATACTGCGCAATTCCTGAGGTAGCTCAGGCTATGGTTGACGGCGGTGCATATATGATTGCAGATTCAAGGCTTGAAAACCTTAAGAAACTACGATTCCTTAATGTCCCTAAAATGTTACTTCGAATCCCTATGAAATCCCAGGCAGACGATGTGGTGGATTATGCAGACCTTAGCCTTAATTCTGAGATAGAGACCTTAAGAGCAATAGCTAATGCTGCCCAAAGAAAAAATAAAACTCATAAGGTCATCTTGATGACCGATCTTGGTGACTTGCGTGAAGGAGTATGGAATGAAAATGTTGTCGACTTTGCTGGCCAGATAATTGGCATGAAAGGAATTGACCTTTTAGGACTCGGCACTAATCTTACCTGCTATGGTGGAGTCATTCCTAATGAAGAAAACCTTGGAGAGCTAATTCGCCTTGCCAGACAAATTGAAAATAGATACAATACGAAACTTGAAATTATTTCAGGTGGTAATTCAAGCAGCCTTTACCTTCTCTTTAACGGTCAGATGCCAATGGGAATTAATCAGCTTCGGCTTGGTGAATCTATCGTCCTGGGAATAGAAACAGCCTACGGTAAAAGAATTGAAGGAACATACCGTGACGCTTTTACTTTTGCCGCTGAGATAATTGAGATAAAGGAAAAGCCTTCAGTACCTATTGGACAAATAGGCATGGATGCATTTGGACAGAAACCTGTCTTTACAGATAAAGGAAAGCGCAAACGCGGTATACTCGCTGCCGGAAGGGAAGATATTAATGTTGAAGGGATTATTCCAAGAGATAAATGCATTAGTATTTTTGGTGCAAGCAGCGACCACCTTCTGGTTGACTTTACAGAATGCTGCAAAGAATATAAAGTTGGCGATATTGTGGAATTTGACCTTGCCTATGGGGGACTGCTTGCTGCTTCAACTTCGGAATACGTTGAAAAGGTAGTAATTTAACATCATCTTAAAGATGCTTCTTCTGCCTTTTGTTTATCTTATTTAGCTCGCTTTTCTTTTGTTCAGTAGAGATGCCAGATGAACTGTCTTTTAGAAATCTCGGAACATTTCTGTTATTTGTCCTAAACATATCTACAATAAGTGAATCTGCTGCTTCAGCTTTGTCTTTCTTTCTTAAAACAACAAGATAATTAAATATTAACTCTGCCATTCTTAATTGTGAGATCTGCCAAGTCGATTCTGTCTGGGAATAAATCCATTCGGAAAATGAAAAGAAATTGCTGAAAACATCATCACTATCTAAAATGAGTTTTATAGTACTCTGAAAGTTCCCGCTATTATATACCAGATCCCAGAACCTTGCAAATCTTTTCATTTTCTGCATCATTTGAAAAGAGATCAGATCGTTTTGCAATATCTCATATGGAGGTGTATCGGAATATACCATACCAAACCTTTCATCATGACGGGAGATTGTTGTACCGGATAGTTTTTTTAGTATCCCAAGCTGTATTTCCGAATTTGTAAGATGAGTCAGTTGGTTTAAGTTCTCTGCAAAACTTTCAATGCTTTCACCTGGAAGTCCAATTATAAGGTCTACATGCAAATATACCTTTGTCGATCTCTGAAGAAACTCCAGGTTTTCTTTTATCTTTTCGAAATTTAACTTCCGGCTGATGTTCTCTGCAGTTTTTGGATTTAGTGTCTGAATGCCAACTTCAAGCTGGATTGCAGCTTCTGGAAATTGCTTTAACCTCTCTTTTGTGCTTTCTTCAAGCTGGTCCGGAACAACTTCAAAGTGTATAAAATATTCTGGCTCTTTCTTTAGGAAATAGTCAAGTATCTGGTTTGTACTTTCTGACCTTAGGTTAAACGTCCTGTCAATGAATTTGAAGCTTCGCGCTCCTTTCTGCCACAAGAGTTCAATTTCTTGCAGAAGTTTACTTAAGTTAAAATATCTTACTTTTTTGTCAATTGAAGAAAGGCAGAATTCACACCTGAAGGGGCATCCTCTTGAAGCTTCAACATATATTATCCTGTCTTTTATATCTTTATCTGTATAATACCTGTAGGGTAGTTCTATCTCCTTAATCTCCGGAGTCTCGGATTTTATTATCTTTTCTTCTGATATGGTAGAATTATCAATAAGTGCCTTGCAAAGCTTGTAGAATGTCACTTCCCCTTCACCTTGTATAATGTAATCTGCCTGACAAAAATCTACACGAAGCGGCAGATGACTTACTTCAGGCCCCCCAAGAATAACTTTGGTCTTTGGTGATACTTTTTTAATTGTACTTACAAGCTCACTTACCTGAAGCGCATTCCAGATATAAACTCCAATACCAACTATGCATGGTGAGTTACTTAAGATCTTCTCTGCGGTTTGACTTATATTGTCATTGATGCCGAATTCCAGGATGCAGCTTGTTTCTTTTAGATCCTTAAGATTTGCTAAAAGGTATCTTAGGCCTATTGAGGTGTGTATATATTTTGCATTAAATGTAGTAAGGACAATATTATTTTTACTGCTTGAAACTTCCATTTTATTAACATCCAGATCACTTCTTTTGCACTAATGGCAAATTAGACTACTACTCTCTATCCCTTTTTATAAGTCCACTTTTCCTAGGCAAATATACTTACTTTTTCACTACTATCCGATATTTCTTGTTTAAAAAATACCGGATAGTATATGAACTCTTTAGCTAATAAAATGGGTAAGTAATCTTGACTCTGTTTAGAAGAATAAGGAAACACCGAATAGTATTTTATGCATATTCATAGTATACTCTGCTTTACTTGAGTAGTAACCTGTGTACTCTTCGTCAAATGAAGATCTCTGGTAGTTATATTCGACCCTTAAAGCTGCATTTTGGCTTACAAATACTTTTGCTCCTAAGCCAAGATTTAATATGCCTATATCCATTTTATCTGAGGATCTTCCCATAAGCATATTACTAAGGACAGGAACTGCATTACCTATACCATAACCGGCTAATACAAATGGCACTACAGTTGAATTTGGGATTTTAAAATTATAGGCCAGGTTTCCACTTATGCTGAAACTGGGCGGATTTTTTTCTACAGCCGTCATAAATATTGCAGGCTCAAATTCTAACCCATCTATAATGTAATATCCTGGACGAAATGCAAGAACTGCATAATTTACAGCATCGCTTTCATGTGAAGACTTATAGCTTCCGCTTGTGTATTCGCTTTTTGTTGAATAGGAGCCAAATGTTCCTGAAAGAGATAATTCAAATCTCCCTTTTTCTACCTGTGCCATTAAACTAATACTGGATAATAACAAAATACTAAAAACTACTGCTAACTTTTTCATATTACTCTCCTTTTCTGTGTTAAAGATGAATTAAGTGAGGGCTGAAATTATTAAAAAACTGTTTTTTTTCATATAAGTATTATAGTGTGAAATATCAGCTTTACGGAAAATTCTTAGTTAAAAAGAAATATTTTTTCTTTGGAGACTTATTTTGTAACTCTAATTGCTATTTTATAAACTTCATTAAACTTGTGGAAGTCAGAGCTGATCATTTTTACCTTTAAGTACAACGAATCACCCTTCTGCTCGCATAGAACATAATGAAACATACGCTTTTGTGTCTTATATGGGAATAGATCCTTAAAGCGTTGCTCTTTACCTGTATATAAAGGCTGCAATAGTCCACCACCGCCTCCTGCTACAATAAAATCCTTTCCTCCTTTCTGAAAGTGCTCAAATGCGTGTGCATGCCCACTTATGAAAATTTTGCATTTTTTACTATTTAGAAATATGGGGACAAAATAGCTTTCAACTTTTGAAGAAGGAGCAATGACTTTGCTGTTTGTATAGGGAGGATAATGCGTCCCTACAATTATTACATTTACTTTAGGATCTTCATCTAATTCATGAATTTTGTTTTCATACCACTTTTGCTCCTCTTTTATTTCATCATCAGAAAGATGAGAAAAATTTGAGTTTAGCAGGACAACAGCTAAAGATCCAATTTGCTTTTCATACCAGGATGATCTTATATATGGAAATTTTCTGAAAAAGACTTTTTCTCCCTCAGATGGAAAAATAAAGTATTCGTGGTTTCCCATCGCAGGATAAACGGGAATACCTTTTTTGTTTAACTCTTTAATATACTTCATTATATCTTTCCACTCATATTCAAAGAAGCCCATTGGAGTAATATCTCCAAGGTGAAAAACTGCCGAAATATCTGGCTCTCTTAGTAGAGAGGAAAAAAGTACTCGCGTTGCTTCTTCGTTATTATCACTCTTTAGCCATAATTTTTCTATCCACATAGGTGACTGTGTATCACTTACAAAAGCTATTATATTTGCGCTGCCCTTATGGCTTTCTGAAACCTGTTCCTGGGAGTTAAGAGGTATGGAAAAGAAAAGAAGAAGTACTATTAAAAGGCCGAAAGTTATAAACCTTGATAGGAAAAGACTGTGTTTTTTTTCTGCCATTTGATCTTTATCTTGGATTCCAATAAAACTTCGTATCTAAGATTTATTAAAAAATTGCAGGCAGAGTATAACTTACTCTGCTTGCAAAAAATAGTACCGGAATATATAAAGATCTTTTACAATTATGAAATAAAAATAATTCTTTTTGCTTTTCCGGCAATAGATCAGAATTGCTTTATCTCACCTTTTATTTCTGCTTTCTTGGTCTTTGACTCACTGCTTTTCTGAATTTCCACTAAAATTTTATTGTCACTAAAATGGCAGGTGATCCTTTCTGTATGAGGACTTTCAATATAACGAAGCGTTAATTCTAATGTTTTTTCATCTTTCCAGTTGTAGCTGCCTGCAATTTTGCTGTGGGCAAATTCTGCCAGATGTGTCTTTGCATCTGGAAAAAGATCGGGGCCTCGCATAGATGTCTCTCCAAAGTTCCAGACTCCAGAGGAAAAGTTAATCTTATATTCAGCAGTATCACTCTTAATTATAAGCTGGCAGGTGCCATTATTAAACTTAAAGGATAAACTTTGAATGCCATTATCATTCTTCTCAGTGGCAAATATCTTACCAGAAATAGCTGAAATAGTTGCAGGATCAGCTGACTTTGGGGCTATTGGAAGTGAAAGTGTAGATAGCTTCTCTTTAAGTGCTTTAGCTTCCTTATTATCTGCAGGAAGTTCCTTATTAGTTATGGCAGGCAATAAATATTTCCATACCAGATTAATTTCATCCTGGAGGTTATTTGATTCTGCAGTAATTACAACAACTGCATCCTGCTCTGGCATTACAATAATAAACTGACCATATGCCCCGTCTCCTCTGAAAGCATTATACCTGCAGCGCCAGAACTGGTAACAGTATCCCTGCAGCCAATCACTGGAATCTCTCTTTGATTGTGATGCTTCAGGTGACTGATCTATCTTTTTTGTCGTTGCCTCTTCGATCCATTCTTTTGGCAAAATCTGATGGCCCTTCCAATTGCCCTTTTGTAGATAAAACTGCCCAAACTTTGCCATATCCTCTGTTTTTATTCTTAAACCCCATCCACCAAGGTTAATACCCATGGGATCTGTTTCCCAATCCATACCATGAATTCCTAAGGGCTCGAACAACCTGGGCCTAAGATAGTCAACTACTTTCTCTTTTGTTACTTTCTGTATTATTGCAGAAAGCATGTATGTGGCAAGTGTGTTGTATAAGAACTTTGTACCAGGTTTATGTACAATTGGCAGAGATAATAGTATTTTTACCCAGTTACTGTCCTTTGCACTTACACTAAAGGTTGGTTCAGGATCCTGGCCCGCTGACATGCTTAAAAGATCTTTTATCCTTAAAGATGCAAGATTGGGACTAATGCTATCGGGAAGCTCTTTGGGGAAAAAGGAAATTACTCTATCATTTACTGTAAGTCTTTTTTCACTTACTGCAAAACCTATTGCCGTGGAGGTAAAGCTTTTACTTAAAGAGTACATTGTATGTTTACGTTCAGGACTGTATGGTTTCCACCACCCTTCGGATATTACCTTTCCATGACGAAGAAACATAAAACTATGAAATTCATGATTGCTTTTTTCAATTGCATCTAAAAAATTAAGTATTCCTTTTGAAGAAACTCCTTCTTTTTCTGGAGTGCTCCTTGGAAGCGCTTCTGTTGTTGCCTGGGCATTTATTATGCCGCTAAAAAATAAAATAAAAACAACTGAAATTAAAAATCGTGCACTCTTGCCTTTCATTATTGCATTCCCATCTTAAAAGTTATTTTATGGATTTTATGGAATGCCTAAACTTACAAATTCCAGGAGAAAAAAGAACTTTTTTCAAACCGATTATTTTTCTCCTGGAAGTGAAATCTTAATGTGACAGAATTGACCTTCTTTACAAAAGATCTTCAATTTATATTATGAATAGATTTATTGAAGACTGCTAATTGCTTTTTGTATTCTCTGCGTTTGACTCTTTGGTGACCTGGATAGTGCCATTTTATAGTATTTTATTGCTTCATCTCTGCTGCCTTTTCTGGCATAAGCTTCAGCAAGACTGTCGTAAGCATTCCATGATTCAGGGTGTTTATCGACATTGATCCTGAATATCTCAAGAGCCTTATCGATCTGGTTTTGCTGTAGCATTAAATTGTATCCATAACTGTTTAATTCATTTTCTGATGCAATGCTAATAGCCTTTTTAGTTAAAGCCTCAGCTTCTGCTTTCTGTCCCATTTTTTCGAGTAATTGTGACTTCGTAAGTAGGTTTGTAGCATTTTCCTGAATCTCAATTGAATGATCTATCCATTTTGTAGCTTCATCCAAGTTGATATTTCTTGAAATACAATATGCTGCTGCCTGCTCATATGTCTGCGCGTTGAAGCCTCCTATTCCCACCAAAGCCTTTCTGTATCTGTCAAGAACTACCTTATCAAGATCAAAACTGGCAGTGAATTTTATTTTTTTCTTCTCCCACTTAAGAAATATGTCGGCTGACTTATCCGATAGATTCTCAAATCCATATTGAAGCCACTCTGTAAAATCGGAGTTTTCAGGACTTACAGTTACTCTTAAGGCATCCATTTGTGGATCATAGAAGAAACTTCCCCAGGCTGTATTTTCTTTATTAAATATTATTGTCCAATCTTTTTCTGTTACTATCATGTGAAGACCATATGTACCTGCAGGTAGATCCTGCCCATTTATCTTTACATCATCTGAAAAAGAAATTGTGGTGTTTTCATTTGCTCCGGCTCGCCATGGGGACTCTTTTGCTGTACCAAATCCAAGATTGGTCATCCCATATGGAACTAATTTGTTCCAGATCTCTCGCCCTTTTACTGCTGGCCTGTGATAATCAATTGTTACTTCACTAAGACCAACCTCTTGAATTACTTTTGCGTGTGGACTGACTTCTACCTGTGGAAGATTCTGTGATTGTAGCTTTAATGTTACTAGTAGGACAAATGCCAGAAGATACAGCTTAAATGACTTCAGCTTAAATGACTTCATTAGTTTTCTCCTTCTAATTTGGAAAATAATGTAGCTGCTTTGCTTTTAATAAACTTTTAATAAAAAAGCTATTTTTGTTTTAGGCTGATAACAAGCGGGCCATAAGTAAATATAATATATTACAACTATATTATTACAAAGTAAATTTCATGGAATCTCGTATAACACTTTGTAAATAGGTTAGCGCGAACAGATTACTGATACAACATGTATTCAGAAAAGGTCTTTGACTATACGGCAATCGGCGATTCTGTAAATCTCGCATCAAGATTGGAAAGCGCAAATAAATACTTAATGATAAGAGCATTTACTGCTTTGTCTAACCTGAGCTCTTTTGCTGCATCTGAGCTCTTCATATTTTAGACCCTCAAATAAATTTACTTTATGCTGGCATTGCCTGGTAAAATCCCTTCGATTCTATGAGCTTAACTCCAATTCCATATAGATCACTAATATTGCTGTCTGTTAGTACACTGTCTTTCTCTCCGTCTAGGACTACTGCTCCATCTTTTAGAAGTATGACTCTTGAGACCTCTGGCGGAATTTCATGTATCTGATGGGTGACTAGCGCAATGGTCTTACCATTACTGATAAGTCCTCTTATGATATCTAAATACTGGAAAGATGACTTTAGATCCAGTCCGCTTGTTGGTTCGTCAAGTACAAGTACCTCCGGCTGGTTTATTAAAGCTCTGCCAAGCAAAAATCTCCTCTGCTGACCTGTTGACATACGTGAAAATTCTCTGTCCCTGAGATTTTCTATACCTAGCATCTCCATTATCTCTTCTGCTTTCTCAATTTTATCCTTGCTGAATTCCTGGTGTGACCAGGTGTCAAGGCTCGAATAATATCCTGATAATACTACATTTACTCCTATTGCATAGTAAGGATAATTTGCCTGTAAATAATCAGAAACAATTCCCATACGTGAACGTAACTCCCATATGTTCCACCTGTCTTGTCCTAATATCTTTATGTAGCTGCCTTCACTATAAACTGGGTAGATGTCCCTGGTTAAAAGTTTTAATAATGTTGTTTTGCCTGCCCCATTGGGGCCTAATATTGCTGTACTGCAACCTAAACTTATATCAAGTGAAAAACCATCGAATACTTTTGTTTGCTCAACATATGTCTTAACATTTTTGATCTCAATTACCTTCTTTTCACTAGCCATTTATAAATTTCTCTGTGAATATTTATAAAACATATTTTCGGGCGAAAATATAATGAAAATATGTTTTATATCACATGTGAAATTATTATAATTGTGACAATTATAATTGTGTGGTATTGCTATTAACTATATCTTTGAAATTTCGATAATATCTTCAGAACTAGCATAAAATCTCTCAAAACCAAAGCCTTGGGAAGGCAAGTTATTAATGAATAAGTATATAAAACTGTTATTCTTGTTATTTATTCTGGCTCCGGTTTGTATTTTCTCCCAGGACCTGCGAATAAACAGAAATCATATTGCCTATCTGAGAAATAGCTTATCAAAGGAAACTGATCTTTATAATAAATGTAAACTTTATAACCTTCTTGCTGAAGAATATATTAAGGCTTATGGTGTCGATAGTAGTAAATATTATTCACATAAATCACTAGAGATTGCTCAAAAGAAAAACTGGAAGTCTGAAGAAGCTGTTGCTCTGAAGAATATTGTAAAGGCCAATAGGGCCAATTTTTTTAATAATGAGTATCTTATAACTCGCCGCGAAAGCTTTGAAAATATTAGCAGGGCAATTGAACTATTTGAACAACTTGGCGATCAGAAAAACCTCGCTGAGTGTAATTGGCTCTTTGGCTCTTACTTTTATGTACACTCTGCTGAGGAAAAAGCTTTTGGCTGTTTTAGTAATGCTCTTTCAATCTCTCAGAAAATAAAAGATTCAATCGGTATAGCTAGAAGCTGTAATAGCATTGGATTGCTTTATTCCAGTCAGGGGAAATATGACTTGGCTCAAAAAAACTATGATATGAGTCTTCAGATCTTGAACAAGCATATCGACACAACCTTACTAATATCTGTTTTAGTAAGATATAGTAACTTGATGAATAAACAGAAAAGATCTTCTGAGGCTCTTAAACTAATTGGCAGGGTTTCTGAACTCTCAAAACATGGAAATAACCAGTATATGCTGGCCGATATATATAATGATATTGGAATTATTTTAATTGGCAATAAAAAAGATAAAGAAGCCATTGGAGTATTGGACTCTGCATACCAACTGGCCTCAAAATTTAAGGCTGAAATGCTTCTTTCATCTATTAGCGATAACCTGGCAATAGCTTATCATAACCTAGGTGATTATAAGAATGCTTATCTCTACAAAGACTCTGTTTTAGTACATACTCGAATATACCAGAAGACAATGCGGCAAAACGCCCTTGAAGCTGAAATTCATAACCTTCAACTGGAAAAAAATAAAGAACAAATACGCGAGGAAAATTTCCTGATCTTGTATCTCTCTGGTTTTTTGTGCATTGTCATTTTCATGCTTTACCTGATGAATAGACAAAAGCATAAGGCTAACCGCTTGCTTGAGGAAAAAAATAAAGTTATTTCTGATCAGAATGAGGAACTTGATGAGATCAACCGCTCCTTAGAAGACAGGATCAATGAGAGGACCGGCGAATTGATGGAAGCGAAGGAAAAAGCAGAAATGATGAATAAACTCAAGTCTGATTTCCTTGCACAAATGTCTCACGAAATTAGAACCCCGGTTAATACTATCCTTAGTTTTGCTTCTCTGATTAAATCAGAGCTTGAAGGAAAAATTAACGATGATATTTTTGAAGGCTTTCAGGTAATCGATGCTGGTGGAAGAAGGCTCATCAGAACAATTGATATGATACTTACAATGAGCCAATTCCAGACTGGAAGCTATGAGGCAAAACCTGTTAGAATGGATCTGTATGATGATATTCTTCTTGCCCTTTTTAATGAGTTTAAACAGGTTGCAAAACTTAAAGGCCTGGACCTTAAAATAAATAAGTTCTCAGAAAATAGTGCTATACAGGGAGATTCTTATTCGGTCCTTCAGCTATTCCAAAACCTTATAGATAATGCTATAAAGTATACTATGAAGGGCACTGTTGAAATTCGTATGTATCAAAATGAAGATGGCATGGTAAGTGTCGATATTATTGATACTGGAATTGGTATTTCCGATAAGTTTATTTCTAGAATATTTGATCCATTTAGCCAGGAAGAGACCGGATATACGCGCCGCTTTGAGGGTAATGGTCTCGGATTGGCTCTTGTCAAAAATTACGCTGAAATAAATAATATCGAAATTAATGTGTCAAGTAAGAAAAATAGTGGAACAATTTTCACTATTACTTTCCCCAAAGCCTGATAACCGTCATTTGGCC
The DNA here is from genome assembly GCA_030706145.1 of Bacteroidota bacterium. Taxonomy (GTDB): domain Bacteria; phylum Bacteroidota; class Ignavibacteria; order Ignavibacteriales; family SURF-24; genus JAUZPB01. Next base: position 6,788 of record JAUZPB010000024.1, on the reverse strand, counting down.
TGCACCTTTTTTAGCTTTTCGGTAAAGATATCATTCTATTCCTTACTAATATTATCAGAACTAATCCATCCGGCGCATACATCGTATGGCATGTGCGTGCGTAGTGCCTTACTTTCATTATTAATTACAACAAAATACCACTTGCGTGAATTTTTGTCTGCAATATTTCCGATTATTTCTCCTTTGCACCCTGTCATATATTTTGATAGAATGTTGCCAAAAACTGCCTTGCCAAGATACTGACTGAATCCATCAATATAATTGTCATTTATTTCTGGTGCACTTCTGAGTGTAAGTTCTTTCTTTGAAACAAAACTTTCGACTGTTTTTCCAGACTGCTCTGTCAGAGGGGGAAGTTCTGTTGTGTGATAAAACCTTTTCATTCCATCACAACGCAGGTTAATGATTCTGCCACACATATAATCATCAATTGTTTCTCCGCAGCATCCAACTGCAACAGAGCTTATCTGTAAATTGTTGCCTTCTGATATTCTTATCGCTAAAGCATACCAGAAGTAATCCTGCCTTATTTCAAATCCCTGAGGCGTTCCAAACCAAATGACTGTTGCATTTCCCTCTGAACAAGGGGACATTCCTGTATAGAGTATATCTTCTATACCATCATGGTCAATATCATGTATATAAAAATATTTTGGAAAATCATAATCGGCTGAAAATACTCGATCAATAAATGAGCAGCTTATATCTCCAGGGTTATTTATTAGTTTAGATGATAGGTATGCTTTTCTAAGCTTTGCTTCATTATTCCTTAAAAAAGCCGAATCGGCATGCTTCATATTACTTACTAGTGTCCATGAGGAAGTCTCTGGAAATAAAATTGCTGAAATTTTACTAAAAGAAGCTTCATCGTTTTCTGCTGAAACAATATTTGAAGCTAAAAACAGGAGGATAAGAAATCTAATTGTCTTCATTTTATATCGCGTTTAATTTAGATTCTTAAGGATGTCTGGTTTTTGTATAATACAAGGATCAATATATTAAAATAAAATATTAATCTCAAAAAAATGCTTTTGGACAAACTAGTGCAGATTTGGCAAATATTTAATAACAGGAAATTATGAATAACTCAAAATTTGTTTGTTAAATATAGTACAAATGAATTTCTTTAAGGTATTGTTCTTCGAGTACTGTTTTAATTTTTTTTATAATATTTCTGCGTATCTCTAGTTCACGTGGAAGCGACGGGTCCTGATGAGCTTCGTTTATTCGCGTCCCCACATAAAAGTCAATTATATCACTTTCCCTTAGAAGCTTAACCAGCTCTGCAGCAGCCGTTTCGTCCTTGTAGTTGTCTCTTTCCTTTAAGAGCTGATAGGTCCTTGTTAAAGTAAGTATCCCTTCAGTTACAAGATCGATACCCGGCATAATAGAGGGTGAAGGGAGGTCACCTTGTCTTTTTATTGAAGTTGTTATAGGCAGATTTAACTCACGTGCAATTATATTGGCTGTTGTCCCACCGCAGATTACCTTCTTTCCCTTAAATGTCAAAAGGTCTTGTGCATATGTGGCATCCTGTTCTGTGTGAAATGGAGGCCCTGTCATTACAATCGTTCTTCTTGGATACCGGAAGTATAAGACAGAACATGTCATGTCGTCATGTGCCAGATTATCGGGCTCACAGTACCGTGCTCTACGAATTATATCTTCAGATAATTTCCCGGCCGAGATATAAGGATTCTTTTTTATTATTGAGTGTATGTAATTAAGACATCCTTTCTCTCGCCATCCCATCGGATAGTTCTCACTGCCAAGCCCTGCTTGTGTTACTCCATCTGAAAAGATAATAAGCCTGTCTTCAGGTTCTATACTCGTCGTCGTAATGCGGATTGTCCTGTTCTGCCATCCTGCAGCTGTATATTCTTTATGGTGGGCAGGAACTATTTCATTTTTCCTAAGATGAATAAATGGGGGATTGCCCATCTCAATTATTCTTGTTTCTCCCGAAAGAAGCAGGGTATCTACAATTGTAAGCGTCGAATAACTGATCTTTCGCACTTCACATACCGGTAGAACATCCATTATTACTTTTATCGACTCAATAACATCCATTTCACTTGCAATAAAACGCAAGGCCATCTCTGCTGTCATGCAAGAAAGAATATTAGCCTTAACTCCACTTCCTAATCCATCAGAAAGAACTGCTATTCGCCTTTGACGTTCCTGAATTTGTTTTACTGCAAATGAATCTCCACAGATTTCTTCTCCATGCTTTTTTTCTTGAGCGTAGTCTATTTCTACAAATAATGTCTGCTCGTTCATTTCTCTTTCTTTTCCTCTGGATTTATTAATACAGGCTGGGATTCATTGCTTGAAAATCCTTTTGCAATCGAACGGAGAATGATCTCTGTATCTGCCATGTGCTCCCCAAGAAGTTTGGCTATACCTTGAACAGTATTAAGGTTCTTTCTAAGTACTTCATTTGCTTTGCTTGCTATTGCTTCGCGCTTTACTTCTATGCTGGTCGCATCCTGTATAATTCCTCCAACTGTAAGATGAGGCTCTATTGTAAATATGCTAATGTTTAGCAACTTTTCGCCTGATTTATAGTTCTCGCGGAATATATCATCTCCACTCCTAAGAACGGACTTAAATAAATTCGTAAAAGGAAGTATCTTCTCTATATAGGCTCCACTTAATGTCGATAGGACTTCATAGGTCTCTAGTGTCTCTTCACCAAACATTTCGGCAAAATGCCTGTTGCATTCTATTATCCTTAAAGATGAATCTATAATAACTCCGGCAGTTGGCATACATCTAAGAAGTGCATTGGCTTTGTTCTGTGCTTTCTTTTTCATATATGAGGCACACATGGCAGGCTCTGCTTTTTTCCCTATAAGAGCCTCTGCAAATTGCCTGCATGTATCATAGCCGCAGCCTCCACAGTTTAATTCATCAGATAATGAGGTCTTGCCAATCTTTAATAAAGCCCTTGTGATCTCCTGTGATTTAGGTGAGCTTGCTTGCAATAATGCTGCCTCTGGTAAAGGAAGATCAGTAAGAATTGTATTTTCTCTTTTCTTCTTTTTCTCATCTTTTTTGACCCTTTTCTTTACCAGTAGTCTGTCATTAAGTCCTGTACTTCTTTGCGACCTGCATGGCCCGTTTATACATCCTCCTTTACAGGCCAAAGCTTCAAGAAATACATTCGTCTCTAGTGAATCCTTATCAAAAATTTCCAGGTAGTATTTTAATTCATCTAGTCCACTTACAGATAGAGTTTCCGTGGAATCTTTCTTAAGCCAGTCTTGAAGGGTTTCAACCATCCCTCCTTCAACCGGATATAATGCGCCTTCCTGTGCTGAAAAAGGGACAAATGAGCCATTTTGTCCAGTAATGCTTGGGGGAATCTCTAGCTCTTCTTCTTCAACCCATTTCCTTAACTCTTCAAATGTAAGGGACAGGTCTAACATATTTTTGTTTCTGTCTGCTTCAAGCTTTTTTGCAGTACATGGTCCAAAGAAAACAATTCCTATCTCTTCACCAAAACACTTTCTTAGCATCCTTGTGTGCGTTAATAGTGGAGAAGCCATTGCTGTAATGTTTTCTTTGTATTCAGGAATATATTTTGAAATAAATTCCACTACAGCTGGACAGGCAGATGAAATGTAAAACCTGTTTTTTGTGCCATTTAGGTCATCAACTAATCGGGCAGATACTTCCTGCGCGCCAAGTGCGGTCTCACTTACACCACAAAACCCTAAAGATTTTAATAACGCTATTATATCTTTTGTTTCATAATCTGGAAATTCTGTTACCCATGAAGGGGCTAAGGAGGCATAAACAATCTTTTTCCTTTTTAGCAGGTTCTGTGCCCGCCTTATATCATCTCTTATCCTTTTTGCTTTGGCCGGACATATTGCTACACAATGCCCACACGCAGTACAAAGCTCTTTTATTATACTGGCATGCCCATCCTGAACGCGTATGGCTTTTGCAGGACATCCTCTTACGCATTTATAACAATCCTGACATTCAACAATTTCAGTGTAGATCGGGTGACTATGGTCCATCTTTCTTTCCTGTAGGTTTTTTGCTTTTCTCTTTCTATTCTGTTTTACTATTCAAATCTTTTACATCTTATCGTTTCTCTATTATTCTTCCTTGATTTGCAAATCCTTAGTTTGCAAATTGCCCAGACCAGAAACATCTTCTTTGCCAAATAACTGGTTAAGTAGATCCAGAAGACTTCCTGTTTCTACATGGTTTTGAATAACCCCGTCTACAAGTATGTTAGGCCCATTACTGCATTTACCTTCGCACCTGCTGCCCGATAATTCTACTTTGTCTGTTATATTAAATTTTGTGAGATATTCTTCCAGTAGTTCGAGATTCTTTTCGTTGCCACGGGCAAAACAGGAGCTGCCCATACAAATACACAATTTATTTTTCTTAACTTCCATATTATTTTATTACATCTCCAAATCAGGGCCTGCTGCTTTTTTCTATGGCAATTGATAAAATCGCAAGTCCTGCTCCAAGATCTTCATTTTGAAGTACAACATCCGGCGGAACATTTAACTCTTTGTTTGAAAAATTCCAGATCCCTTTGATACCAGAGGCAATCATAATATCTGCTACTTGCTGCGCTGATTCCTCAGGAACGCAGAGAATGCCAATATATGGATTTAATCTGCTCGCAATTTCAGGCATCCTTTCAAGAGGATAGATACTTTTGCCATGAATAGTAGTGTCTGTCTTTTGAGGATCAACATCAAATGCAGCAATAATGTCCAGCCCGTGACGCGCAAATCCATTATAACCAAGTAAAGCAGAACCTAGATTTCCAGCTCCGGCTAGAAATGCTGTGTTTTTCCCCTTAAAATTTATTGTCCCTTCTATTAAACTAATAAGATGAGTGATGCTGTATCCTACGCGTGGTTTGCCTGAAATACCCGTAAATGCCAAATCTTTTCGCACTACTATGGGCTTTATGTTAAGGAGACTTGCAAGAGTCTCCGAAGAGACAAATTCCCGTCCACTGGAACTTAGACTCTGAAGTACTCGTAAATATCTAGGTAGACGGCGAATAGTAGGAATTTTTATCATATTATTGCTTCTTTCAATTCTTGTTTGAATCGAATCCATCACTATCCTTGTTTGTATTTATATCATATCGATATTTTTATATCAATATTTTCAACTACAAAAATAACTTATCCTTTAACTTCTTGCAAATTTTTTGGCCCTGTCCTATAGTTTTTTTACAGCCTGAATATTGCGGAAATGGAAGTGGATTAAAATTTATTTTGATTGATATTATACTTTAACTTGTATTAGATTTCTTCGTCCCAATTAATACATTAATTCATTTTTACAGGTACTATAATCATGAAGAAACTCTTACTTTTGTTCTCTGTTTTTATGATCACCAACCTAAAGGCTCAGATTGTTTTAGATACTCTCTCAAGCCGCTATATTGGTCCCGGAGTGCAATATTCAGATATTATTGCCCGGTCCGTCCCTTGGACAATTAAGGTCCTAAGAGTGGACTTAAAAAACAAAAACATTTCCATGGAAGCTGTAAAAGCTAAAGAATCTTATTTCGGCTATGAAAGAACAAGCGCAATGTCTAAACGTAGAAATTATGACGGCCACCAGGTTGTAGGTGCCATTAATGCCGATTATTATAATACTTCCAATGGCTCAATTACTAATATTCAAATTGGAAACGGGCAGATTTACAGAGGCCCAATAAAATCGAGCCTTATTGGATTTGATATTAATAATAAGCCAATGATCGATATCTGCTCTTTGGATGCAAAGGTCTTTTATGGCGGACAATCGCTAAAGATAAATGAGGTCAACCAGAGTAGAGGTGCTAATCAGCTTATACTTTACAACTTTTATAAAGGCACATCTACTGATACCGATACTTCTGGAAACGAAGCGCTTATCAGACCACTTAGCAATTGGCTCGTAAACGATACAATTAAATGTGTCATCGAAAGTATCGAAAATAAGAAAGGGAATATGACAATTCCATCTGGTAAGGCCATACTTTCTGGTAACGGAAGCGCAGCTTCATTTATAGCAGATAACTTTCACGTAGGTGATACTGTAAAACTCTATATGGGTATAACTACTAGCCTTAAAAAAATAAAGGAACTGGTGGGTGGTCATCCAAGACTTGTAAATAATGGAGTTAACTATCTGGAAACTGCATTGAAATATGAATCTGGCTCTAGTACAACTACCAGGGAGCCGCGTTCTGCTGCTGGAATTTCTCAGGATAGCACATACCTGTACTTGATTACTCTTGATGGAAGACAGTCAAGCAGCGCCGGTGCAACTTTAAGTGAGTTTGCTGACCTTTTGATAAAGTTAGGGGTTTACCATGGCTTTAACCTTGACGGTGGTGGATCTACTACAATGGTTGTTAGAAATGAGGTAATGAACTCTCCTTCTGATGGAAATGAGCGTTCTGTATCAAATTGCTTGTTGGTCGTCTCTTCAGCTCCATTTAAGCCAGATTCACTAAAAAGATTTGCCTTTACTTATAAGTACGACAAGTTCAACATCTACAGTGTAGACAGAATTAAACTAAGTGTATATGCAAATGATGTAAATGATAACCCATCACAGATTGACTCATCTTCACTTAGCTTTAACATAAGTAGTGGACTTGGAACAATAGATAAAAATGGACTATTTACTGCCTCAAAGCTTCAGAAAAGTGGCTACATATATGCTAAGTATAAGGGATTTACTGACTCATCATTCATTAGCATTATTCCAGTAACAAAGATGGCAATGCTTCCAAAGACTTC